>NZ_VZQP01000061.1:0-44044 GCF_014397655.1 Paraburkholderia sp. UCT31 | reverse complement strand
GCCAGCCGCATTTCGCGCGGGCGTTCGCTCTCGGGGCTGACTTCGACGCAACGAAAATCGATGCGAACCTGAAGGACGGCGTGCTGAAACTGACGATACCGCGCCGCGACGAAGCCCGGCCGCGCCGGATCGAGGTGCGGACGGACTGAAGTCGGCAGGTGGGCAGCAACGACAGGGAGAAAACCGGTGGCGGTCGTCTGGCCGCCACCTACTGACTGCGGAGGCCTGGATGCGGACGTCATACATGAATGCTGGCGCGGACGCACGCTCAGCATACGGCGCGGTGCCGGTACGTGAGCTCAGGACGCGCCGCGGATCGCGAGGCGGCCGTGGCGGCGTTCCGCAGATGCAGTCCGGAATGTCGAGGGCAGAGCCGCGACTTCAGCGCAATGACAGGAATCCGGTTCTCCGGCCAGACTGTAGAGGAGGATACGATGAATACGGATCCGAAAAAGTGGAATCCCTTCAAGTTCCTACGCGGGGCGGCCCGCAAGTCCGATGCGGACACCTCGGAAAGCCCCCAGGCGAGCGAACAGTGGCGTGCCCCGTGGCCTGACATTCCGCGGCTGTTCGCACGCGAACCGTGGCGTGCTTTGGAAGAGTTCTTCCATGACCCGTTTGCAGGTCGCGGCGCGCTCGAACGATGGTTTGGCGACTTCAGTTCATCGCGCTTCCAGCCGCGCATCGACATGGTCGACGAAGGGAAGGTGTTGCGCGTGACCGCCGAGCTGCCCGGGATGGAGCGCGAAGACCTGAGTGTGAGCGTCGAGGACGGGGCGATCGTGTTGCGCGGCGAAAAGAAACAGGACGTACGCAGCGAGGAAGACGGCTGCTACCGGCTCGAGCGCGCCTATGGAAGCTTCATGCGCACGATTCCGATGCCGGAAAACGCCGACCCCGATCACGCATTGGCAAAATTTGATAACGGTGTGCTCACGTTGACCGTGCCAAAATCGGAGCCGGCGCGATCCACTAGCCGCACGATCGATATCGGCTAGGGCAACCAGGCAAGAAGTGCCCTGGTCGCGGCGGACATCGGGCGAGCCGGGCCGTTAGCTCAGCTGGTAGAGCAGCGGACTTTTAATCCGTTGGTCACTGGTTCGAATCCAGTACGGCCTACCCCGTCGGCTCGCTCGAGTCGGACCTTTGCACGCGCGACAGGGCTGGATAGCCGGTGGCCGGTCACGGGGTGCCGGATGAGCGCATCGGCTCGAGCCCGGCTTGCGGAAAGTTTCTCGTCAGCGTGTAGCTTGGTCATTCGATGATCTTCTTGCGGAAGACTCTCCGAGCTTGATCGATGAATTCCACCAAGGGCGTCCAGCGACACTCTGCTAACGAGAAAGTTGAAGGTCTTTTCAGGGTCGGGAGTGTGAGTTCGCAGATGCAGGAAGCTGCCGTCGGGTTGCTCAATGCCGCCACCGTCAGCAATGCGCCGCCACATTGCTGACGGCCTGCTGGCTCGCCCGGGAAATCATCTGTTCCGACTCTCCGCGCTTCTGCTTGGTAGTCGCTTGCGCTGGACGCGCAGCCTCTTCCCCGGCAACTGCGACCGACGCCGCAGATTTGTTCTCTGCAAATTTCAGGATTTGGTCAGCCTCAGCCCCGATGCGGTCAGCCTCGACCGCTGTGTCGCGTATGTCGACAAATTTGGAAAGTTTGCCATGGGCCTGTGGCAAGAGCCTTCGAGGAAATCAAATGCTCACTCCGGTAGCCCGCGTACGACGCGAGCGAGCCACGAAGGCTTCATCCACACGTGCGTATATACGTGGAGAACCAGGAGCACGAGCACGACCGGGGCTAGCTGGACGAACGAAGCCAACCTCGCAGAATTTCCATAGACTGCGCGAAACCCCGCTGAGCTGTTGAAAGACGCCACCCGAATCGCTACCTCAACAGGAAGGACAAGCAGGAGGAATACGCTTCCCTCACCATCTGTTGGAACTGTCGCCCTCGGCATCGCTTTCGCCCGGAATTCGTCTACGTCGACATGTCTTCCGCAACCATTGATCTCAGTTCCGTACCTCCAAAGATCAAGTGGCGTTGGCGCGAGTCCGCGCTCCACCATTTCTGGAGGCGTGGGGTAACGGCGGATGTGCGTGGTACGCCAGATCACGAGAGCCAGCATCACCACGATGACGCAAGGGATCGCCCAGACGACAACTTCGATTGCATTGGAGTGTGCCCATTTGGGCGCGTACGTCGCACTCTTGTTTGACGCGCGCGATAGTGCCGTGCGAAGTACAAGGTCAACAGAATGACTGGGACGACCACGAGCAGCATCAGACCCAACGCAAGCAGGATCAGACGCTTCTCCTGTGCACCGATGTCGCCCTTGAAATTGAATAAATTCATGCTGCATCCGCCGAGCAGGCCGAATGCGCCGAGCGGCATAACGCGGCCTGCGGCAACGCAAAACCGTTTGACGGTATCAGATTGACCGTGCGCACTTGACCCGATACAGGGATTTCTTCTACATAAACCTGGGATTCTGCATGTCATGTACCTTGGTTGCCGGTAACACCACAGGCGGACGAACTCACCTGCGGCAGCGCCCCTTTGGCTGGCGTGGAAAGGGACCGGCCAAACTGAACCCGGCCGGCCCCACGATGGCTAGCGGCCTGTCGCATCCTGCACAGCTTCCTTCGTGGTTTCCCCAAGTGGGGCGGACTTCGGCGCTGCCACTTCGAGATGTGGTTGCGCGACGCCCGCTTTATGGCGCCTGCGCGAGTAATGCGCTGGCTTGGTAGCGCCCTCCAGTCGCGCCGCGTGAGGCGCGCCCCCGGGACGATGCACGTCGTGCGTCACGAATCCCGAATCGTGATTCGGTATCGCAAACCAGTCCGGATGCTCAAACGACGCGCGAATGTCGTCCAGGCCCGTCTGCCAGTGCTCGCTCATCGTGTCGATGCTGAATTCGTAATCCTTATAGTGCCCCTCATACGCCTTGTTCTTGTATATGAGGTGCACAACATTGACCGTGCTGCCATCGGCAACTTCCCGTGCCTCCCGGATGAGCGGATGCTGCTTCTCCAGGCCCGGCGGCACATGCTTCAGTAGCTCCTTGATGAGCTGTGCATGACGCTGGGTCGACCCGAGCATCGCGGTGATAGCGCGGGTCCGGCTGGAATACTGGATGTCCTTGGCGCGCTCGGACACATCCAGCATGTCGCCCGGGAGGCCGCCGCTCGAACTCCAGAGGTCAACCTGGAAGACCAGGGTGTCCTTGTGCTGCGGGTCGCTTACAACCTCGGTCAACGGGGTGTTCGACACCAGACCGCCGTCCCAGTAATATTCGCCATCAATCTCGACGGCAGGAAAGCCCGGAGGGAGCGCACCCGAGGCCATGAAGTGCTCCGGCGAAAGGCGCATCTGCGTGTTGTCGAAGTAGACCAGGTTACCCGTGCGCACGTTGACCGCGCCGACGGAGACGCGAATATCGCCGTCGTTGATTCTGTCGAAATCGGCGAATTGCAGAAGGGTCGCCCGAAGCGCGGTGGTATCGTAAAAGCTCACTTCTTCTGGCGAGCGCTTACCCATCCCTGGGATGGGCACCGGAAGGCGCGGCGAGAAAAAGCCTCGCTGCCCTTCGGTGAGTGCGCGGCCTGCCGCCCAGCAGCTCGACCACTTACGCGACAGGTCGTGCATGCCCGCGGCGCGGGGTAGCCACGCGCCAAGGTTCCCAAGCATGTCCGCCGGCTGGCAGATGGTGTTCCAGAATCCATGCAATGCCTCGGTACGCTTGCCCGGAGCGTTGCCCGCGATGATGGCTGTGTTAAGCGCGCCGATGGAGATGCCGGAAATCCAGTCCGGATGAATGCCAACTTCCTCGAGGCCTTCGTAGACGCCGGCCTGATAGGAGCCCAGCGCGCCGCCACCCTGTAGCACGAGAGCGACCTCGTCATAGGCCGGAAGCTTGAAAGTCTTGCGAGGTGTGCCTGATGTTTCTTGATCTTGACGCACTGGGCGGCTCCTTAGTGCATCGACCAGCCGTGGCTGACGATAATGGACTGGCCCGTCAATGCGGACGATTCGAAGCCGGCGAGGAATGCCACGGTGTTGGCGACGTCTTCCACCGTCGTGAATTCGCCGTCGACCGTTTCCTTCAACATCACGTTCTTGACGACGTCTGCTTCCGAAATGCCCAACGCTATCGCCTGCTCCGGAATTTGCCTGTCGACAAGCGGCGTGCGCACGAACCCCGGACACACGACATTGGCCCGTACACCGCGCGAACCACCTTCCTTGGCTACCACGCGTGCGAGACCGAGCAGTCCATGCTTGGCCGTCACGTAGGCAGCCTTCAGCTTCGACGCTTCGTGCGAGTGGACCGAGCCCATATAGATAATCGACCCACCGTTGCCCGCAGCGTACATGTGCCTGACAGCAGCTTTGGTCGTGAGGAACGCGCCGTCCAGATGAATGGCGAGCATTTTTTTCCAGTCGGAGAAAGCATAATCTTCAATCGGGTTGACAATCTGGATGCCCGCGTTCGAGACCAGCACATCGATGCTGCCAAGCCTGTCGACAGCCTGCTGGATGCCGGCGTTGACCGCTTCTTCGCTCGTCACGTCCATTGATACAGGCAGCGCTTTGCCACCCTCCTTGCGGATGCTCTCGGCCACGCTCTCAGCAGCCTTGAGGTTCACGTCCGCGATTACCACCGACGCGCCGAGCGCCGCGAGCTTGCGTGCGCACTGTTCACCGATACCACTTGCAGCGCCCGTCACGAGCGCGACCTTATCTGTTACGGACATGCCTTTTCCTTAATATGTCAGAGGGTGCTTACTGATTCGCGGCAAGCTTGAGTGCCGGCGCCTCGGCGAGGTAATCGAAAGCCACCTCCCCGATGTCGAGCGTGAGATTGGCGATAATGTGCCGCGCGCCGACGATTTTGCGCACCGGCAAATCCGCCACGGGAGCCAAGGCATGGGGGTGCAGCTCAAGCGCGGCCGGACCGCCCCACGCGCCGAGCACCGTGACATCCCGCAGGAAGTAGCGCACGAGCTCGCAGATGCGGGCCGAGCCGTCAACGTGCGGAATGACTTTCAGTAGATAGTTCGGCGTGTCCGCCAGCTTCTTGCGCTCGACCTCGAGGTCAAGTGGCTCGTACTTGTAGCCCATCGTGCCCGTGGCAATGGGCTGGGTGCCATAGTCGAGCGTTCCAAGCAGCGTGTCGTTGCCGTCAACACGCAATTTCGGACTCGCCAGCTTCTTGGGGAAGCCCCAAATCTCACGACCGCCTGCAATCGGGCCTTCGTCGTCGAGGTACATCGCGTGTGTGTAGCTGCCTGGCGCGCCGGCATCATCTCTTACCGAGATAACCTGGCCGCTTTCCGTGTAATCGCCGAATCCCGACGAGTCTGGCATGCGAATGAATTCGTAATGCACGAGGGGGCTTGCGACTGTCAGCGGTTCCGGGACCACGGCGCGCAATGCGTCCATGTCCGTCTCGTACGAAATGATGAAGTACTCGCGATTAAGGAAGCGAAACGGCGGGCGGGGGTAAGAAGGATTGTGGACAGGCATCGCAAAAGCATCTCTGCGGATTTGTTCGATTTTCAACTATCTCTCCAGTAGTGACGTCAAATGACGTCGCGTCTTTAAAGCCCACGCATGCGCACCAGAGGTGCTGTGCTGCACACCGCGCCTCTGCCTTATCACAGCGTGTCGGGTTCGACTGGCCCTGTGCTTTGCATCGTTGTACAGAGCACCGGCAATAGTAGCGCCTTGGTCCATGCATCGGTGTCCTTGCTGGCCGTAAAACACTGTCCCCCTCGCCGCAACAATTGGTTCGATCCTTGCGCGCGTCAGCTTCTCATCGGCGAAACGCCGCGTGTAGCGATGTCGCTTCGTGATAGGCAATGTCGCACATATAGGCATACGTATTAATTGCCACATGGCTCATTGTTTCGTCCCCGATGCCTCGCTTGCTTCAGGCATGTCGATTCGAAACCGCGTCTCCGAGAATATAAACGCGCGCAAAGTCACAGTGGGACATTAACGGAAGCCGCGACCATCATTGCGCCTGCGTTTCGCGGCGGCGGATCGCCTGCTCCGGGAGAGTACACGGCGTCGCCCGCCTCAATCGGATGACCGCTCAACACGCACGTGCCCGGCCCCTTCGCGATGAACACCCGTCAGGGCTGGTAATCACAGCGACCGCCGCACGAATCGCACCAGGAAACCGACAGGGTCTGCAAAGGGTTCGGCGCCACTTTCAGGTCAGGCGGATCTTCGGTTGGACGAGACCGTTGATCTGTTCCGCTGTCCACAGCAGCGTCGCCTTTCGAAAGCCATGGAGAGCCTGCTGATGGCGCCGGTAGAGCATGGCGTGACTCAGTTGAGCGAAACGTCCGCGCACGAAACCGCCACGAAAGAGTCCGAAGCGCCCAAGCGTGCCGAACGCGTTGTAGTCGCTCAGCGAGACGAGCGAACCGAAATCGCGGAAACGGAAATCGGCAAGTGGCTTGCCTGCAAGCCACCCCGGAAGGTGACGCGCGAGATGCTCGGCCTGCTGCGTGGCGACCTGCGCGGTCGGTGCAAGTTGCCGTTCGTGGCCGGCAAGTGTCAGGCTTGCGCAATCGCCAAGCGCGAACACGTGATCGTCACGCGAAGACTGCAGACTCGCTCCGACGACGATCTGGTTGGACCGGTTCGTTTCGAGTCCGTCGAGATTGTTCATGAAATCCGGCGCCTTGACGCCCGCTGCCCAGACCATCAGATCGGCCTCGGCAAGCGTGCCGTCGCCGTGGCGAAAACCATTCGCCTCTGCCGCGGTAACGCGCGTCGAAGTCAACACGCGGAAACCGATATGCTCGAGCTGCGACTGGCTCGATGCCGATATCTCCGGCGCAAACACCCCGAGCACGCGCGGGCCGCTTTCGAGCAGCGTCAGACTCAGCCGCTCTCGCACAGTCGGGTCTCCGTAACTCGACGCAACGTCAAGCAAGCGGCTCAGTTCAGCGGACAGCTCAACCCCCGTTGCACCCGCGCCGACGATCGCCACACGCAGTGGTTCGTCCTTCGCGACGCTTCGAAATACGCGCGCTCGCAACGCGGCGTTGAACGCTTCGGCCTGTTTTTGACTGTCGATGAAATGGCAGTGCTCTTTCACGCCCGGCACGCCGAAATCGTTCGCCCGGCTACCCAGCGACAGCACAAGCACGTCGTACCCGACCGTTCGCGGACCGAGCACTACTTCACCTTCCGGCGTCCTGAGCTCGTCGAGCTGGACCAGCCGCCGGCTTCGATCGAGCCCGTGCATTGCGCCGGGCTGATAGGTGAAGCCGTGATCGCGGGCATGGGCGAGGTAGATCACCTGCTGCTGCTGAACATCGCGCGTGCCGGCTGCAATGGTGTGCAGCATCGGCTTCCATATGTGCGTCGGGCTGCTGTCGATCAGCGTGACGCTGGCCCGGCCGCTACGCCCTAACAGGTCGCCGAGTCGGGTAGCCAGCAAAATTCCCGCAATCCCGCCGCCAACGATGACAATCCGTATTGGTTGCGACATAATAAATTCAACGCGTGATGAATAAATCACATCGTAGTCTAAAGCACGAGCTCCGTCAAACCGTGGCCCTCCTCAGCGTCTCACGCGCCGTCAGTTAAACTTCGGCTGAGTTGACGATCCACAACTCACACCCAAATGAACGACGTAAAGTCAGGACCTGCCAAGCTGATCGAGAAAAAGCGTACCCGCGGGCGACCCGCGTACAGTGCTTCCGTCGGTGCCGACGTCCTCCTGCGAAAGGCCCGGCACACCTTCGCAAAGCGTGGATTCGACGCTACCAGCGTGCGGGAAATCGCGCGCGACGCGGGTGTCGACCCGGCGCTGATCGCGCATCATTTCGGGTCGAAAGAAGCGCTGTGGGTTGCGGTGGTAGAGCAGATCGCGGATCAGGCTGCGCCAATGATCGACGCCACAGCCAGGTTGCGCTCGGCCACGCTAGGTGCGCGTGAGCGTGTCGAACACGCAGTGGTTCTTTTCATCGATCAGGTTTTCGACGAACCCGACCTTGGTATGTTTTTTTCGACTGCCGCGACCGAAGAAGGCGAGCGCTTCAACATACTCATCGGGCGTCTGGTGCGCCCCTATCACGACGTGTTCGTGCCTTTGCTCGAAGATGCTTCGAGGGCGAAGGAATTGAAACCGCACCACCCCGAAGTCATGTTTTCCATGCTGATGAACGCCATCAGCAATACCGTGGCTTACCACCATATGCTTCGGGCTTTCTCGTCACTTCCTGAAGATCAGACCAGGTTCAAGCGCGCGGTGCGGGACACGGCGCTGAACATGATCGGAAAGTAATCACCAAGACCAATGCGCTTCGCGACAAGCCCAGAATCCTCCACCTGCTTATCGTGCGCGTCGTCCCCTGACGCATTCGCTGCCCAAGAGAACTACCATGGCGATGACCGCCCCAAGGAACGTGTCCACGATCCGCTCGCCGACGAGGGCGAGGGGAGCGCTCGTCCCGCCCACCGCTGAGATGGTCAACGCGGTTGGGGTAATGAAGGTCAGGGCCAGGGCGTAGTGCCGCGCGGCCACGACTTCGATCGCGAACTGGAGCAGCGCGAGGACCCCGACGAGCCAGAGGCCTTTCGGGTCGACGAGCTGGATCAAGCCAAAGACAGCCGCGCCCAAGACCGTGCCCACAACGCGGTGCACGGCCCGAATGGCACTTGAGCGCGAGACGTGGCTGCCCTGCAGCACCGCACCCGCGACCATAACCGTCCAGTAGGCACGGTGCTCCCCAAAAGACAGACTCAGCAAGCCGGCGCTGGCAACCGCAACGATCACCCTCGCGGCGATCGTGGCGTTTTCCCCGTCGAGCAAGCTGGGAGGAAACCGCATGCGCAAGCTGCGCGCTTCGCCCTTGCGCTGGTGCACAAGCGGCAGCGCGAGGGGTGCGATCACGAGCAAGTACGCACTGAGCGCGCCGAGCGCGACCAGAGAGGGGATCATAAAGACGCCAAGGGGCGAACCGCTGAAACGCGCGGAAGCGGCCAGATGACCGCTGACACCGGCGACCAGCACGAACTGCATCGGCCCGGGCGGCCCCATTCCGACACCGAGCAGAATGATGCTGGCGAGCGCAGCCACGGCGACGAGGCAGGCGATGGTCAGCCACGCATTCGTCGCGCACAGTACGCCCAGCGTGGAGGCGGCCACGAACCCCGCCGCGACGAACGGCAAGGTCTGGAGCCGGTCGCCCAGGCGCAGCGTCGAGCCGTAGAGAGCCGTGAAGGCGCCGAGAGAAGCGATGAGCCCGAGTGACTGGTGGCCGGCCAGCATGAACGCGCTCAGAGGCACGCCCATGGCGACGCCCCCTCCGACGCCGGCCGACCACCGCCACGGGCCGTCGTTGAAGCCGAGCAGGCTTTTCAGTACGCGGGGCGGCAAGAAAGGTCTTCTCATTTGGGATTGTTTTGTGAAGCGACCAGGTGATTGGGTAATGAAATTTGAATCGAAGGCGGAGATCGCGTTTTCGCTCCGACGGCGCTCCGGATTGCACGTCTTGTCTGTCGACACTTCAGAGCCGCATCCCGCAGGGTCGCAAGTGACCAACCGCCTTTTCGCGGCTTCAAGACGGCCCTCTCGTGACGACGTCGGTCTACGCGTTCGTGCTACCAGTTCGTTCGTCGCAAGTGCCGCTTCCCCCGAACCCACCGAGGTTCAAGTGCGCGAGCGCGATCGAATGACGTTCACGTGACGGCCATCATGCGGACCGCTTGCCTCGCGCAACGGTGTGCGACGACGTGATGGCTCCGGTCCTCCGACTTTCAACCAACGCACGCGTACGCTGCGAGATTCGCGCCGCTGCCTCCCGGATCGATTCGACAAGACGGTCCAGATTGGCAAATTCGAGTCGCTGGGTCGGCACGATCACCGCAAGCGAACCGACTGCTTCACTGGAGTCGTCCGTAAATAGCGGCGACGCCAGTGCAGAAACGCTGCTTTCCAGTTCGCCCCTCGACAGATAAAAACCGGCACGCCGGATTTTGAGCAGCGACGCGCGAAACTCGTCGAGTGTCGCCCCAAGGCCGCTTTGCGCGATCTCGTCGGCATACTGATCGAACAGGACCGCGAGCTTGGCCTTCGGAAAGGTGGACAGGATCGCTTTTGGAGCGGCGCCGAGAAACAGGGGGCGAGGACGGCCCCGGCCGTACCGGAGGTCAAGCGCCGCGCCGTGAGTCTCACGATGCGTGTCCACGAGTTCGTTACCGTACCAGCGCGACATCACCACATCGAAGCCGGAGTGTTCACTCAACTCACGCATGATCGGCTGCCCGACCGCAAGCAGCGGATCCGACATGCGCAGGTGGTAGTCAAGCTTGATGATGCGAGGGCCGAGACCATAGTCTCCTCCTGCAAACCGGATGAGCAAGCCAGCATCCAGGAGCTCTCGTACATAGCGATAAGCCGTTGGAGTTGAGCAATCGAGTTCGGCGGCAACGTCTTCGACGGACAGGAACGGCTTCGCCTCCGAAAACAGCTCGAGTATGGATAAAAGTCTCGTAATGCTCGACATCTATTGCGCTGCGCCTCCGTGTGTGAACGGAATTATATCCACTGGCAAGATCGCCATTGACGCCTTCAACGACCACCGCGCGGAAACAGTCGCACGCGAGCCACGCAGCGCCACGCTTATGCAAGCCCCATGCGCTCGGCCATTTCGGTTTGCCAGACACTTCGCGGCCTGAATCCCGATAGCGTTCTTGCGTGGCGTTCGACAGCCGCCATCAGTTCAGCATCGGGCAAGCCGAAGTCCACCGGCACCCGCATCGGCTGGTCGACGTACCACGGCGTGTCGATGTAGAGCTCGAGGCGGTTGCCCTCGGGATCGCGCGCATAGATCGAAACCGAATTGCCGTGGGTGACGGGGTTGATTTCCTGCAGGCCTTCCGCAATGAACTGCCGATGAAACCGCCTCAACGTGGCAAGGCTGTCAGCTGTGAACGAAATCTGGTTGATCGGATTGAACGCCAGGTGCTCGGGGCGGCCGCTCGCGAGCACGATCTGGTGATGCACCGCGGGATCGCGGCTCAAGAATACCAACTGCACAGCGCCGTGCGGCGTCTGCAGCGAACCCCGATCCGTCACGGTGAATTCCATCACCCGCGTATAAAAGTCCTCCACGCGCGCCATGTCGCTCACATAGAAGCCCATGTGACTGAGGGACAGCCCTGCCCTCGCTTTCTTCATACCGTTCATGCTTGTCTCCAAGTAGTGATAAACCCCAACAAAAAACACGTTGTGACATTTGCTAAATTTAGTCTATTCTCACAATAAGATAAATGCACGGGTTTTTTACAAATCTAGGCGTTGATCCAATCTACTTTTTATCTATCCGGAGCATCAATGAAACTCGCCAGCTTCTCCACCCACCTTGGCTCGTCGTTCGGCATCGTTCGCGATGAAACCGTGTTCGACCTTGGCAAACGTCTCGGCGGCCGCTATGCCGATCTGAAGGCACTGATTGCCGCCGACGCATTCCGCGAGGCCGCGCAGGCCACCGATGGCAGGCAGGGCGACTACCCGCTGTCGGAAGTCACGCTGCTGCCTGTGATCCCGAACCCCGAACAGATCTTTTGCGTGGGACTCAACTACGCAGACCACGTCAAGGAAACCAACCGCGAAACCACCGAGCATCCGGTCATCTTCATGCGGGTGCCCGCTTCCCAGGTTGGCCATGGCCAGCCGATGCTGCGTCCGCCTGAGTCGCAGAAGTTCGACTATGAGGGTGAGATTGCCGTCGTCATCGGGCGCGGTGGACGACGCATCGCCGAGGCCGACGCGTGGAATCACATCGCTGGCTACGCCTGCTACAACGACGGTTCCGTGCGCGACTGGCAGCTTCATACGGGCCAGTGGGGCCCGGGCAAAAATTTCTATCGCACGGGCGCGTTCGGACCGTGGATGGTGACGAGCGACGAGATCGAACCCAATGCGGTGATGACGCTCGTCACCCGCCTGAATGGACAGGAAGTGCAACGCGCGACGACGCAGATGCTGATTCACGGCATTGCCAAGCAGATTGCCTACCTGTCGACGTTCACCCCGCTCTCTCCGGGAGACGTGATCGTGACCGGCACGCCTGGCGGCGTCGGCGCGAAGCGCAATCCGCCGCTGTTCATGAAGGCCGGCGACGTGGCGGAAGTGGAGGTTGATCGGATCGGCGTTCTGTCCAATCCAATCGCCGACGAAGCGTAAAAGTCGTAGCCGGGCGCGTTCGTGTGCGCTCGGCGTCTTATCTGGCGGAACAAGACATGTTAGAGAAAACTATTTCGACGCACGCGTGCGACTACGACGTGGCCGTTATCGGTCTCGGGCCCACCGGGGCGACGCTCGCGAACCTGCTGGCAATCGAAGGCTTGCGGGTGCTGGTGCTGGAGCGAGACAAGGAGATTTTCGCGCTTCCCCGCGCGGTGCATTTCGACGGTGAATGCATGCGCGTGTTCCAAACCCTCGGTTTAACCGACAAGCTGCTACCCAAGCTGTTCGTGGGTCCCGGCATGAAATTCGTGAACGGGGAAGGCAAGTTGCTGATCGACTGGCAACGGCCAACCTGTATCGGACCACAGGGGTGGAGTGCGAGTTACAAGTTCCATCAGCCCGATCTCGAGAATGCGTTACGCGAGCGTCTTGCGCAGCAATCGAGCGTTGACGTCCGGTTGCGCCACGAAGTGTTCGCGCTTGACGAGGCGAGCGATGGCGTCCAGTTGCGCTTCGAGGATACGTGCTGCGGCAAACTTGGACGTACCACCGCGCGATATGTAGTCGGCTGCGACGGTGCGCGCTCGATTGCGCGACGCTTCATGGGCACCGAATTGACCGATCTGAAATCGCATGAACGCTGGGTTGTGGTCGACGTATTGCTCGATGCACCGCGGCCCGATCTTGGCGACTACTCGGTCCAATACTGCGACCCGGCGCGCCCGACCACTTACACGCGTGGTCCCGGAAATCGGCGCCGCTGGGAAATCATGGTGATGCCCGGTGATGACGTGACGCAACTCACGTCCCCCGAATGGCTGTGGGACAAACTCGCTCGCTGGATTTCTCCCGCCGATGCGCGCCTCGAACGTTCTGCCATCTATACATTTCACTCGGTCGTGGCGAACGGTTGGCGCCGTGGCCGACTCCTGCTTGCAGGCGATGCCGCACATCAGACGCCACCCTTTATGGGCCAGGGGATGGGAGCCGGCATTCGCGACGCGTCGAATCTCGCGTGGAAGCTTGGTGCCGTCATTCATGGCGAAGCGCCCGATACCCTCCTCGACAGCTACGAATCCGAACGCTCGCCGCACGTGCGCTTATTTATCGAAACGGCGGTACAGCTCGGCTCAGTCATTCAAACGACGAGGTCAGACCTGGCCGAAGTCCGTGATGAAGAAATGAGCGCAGCGATTCGCAATTTTGTGACCCCACAACCCAGGCTTGGCCCGGGCGCATGGATCGATGAACCATCGGGCGTGGCCGGGCATATTGCACCGCAACCCCGCCTGCCGGACGGACAACTCGTGGACGACGTGGTCGGCTATCGGTTTGCGCTGCTTGCGCGACCGGAATTGCTTCGTGAATGCCCCGACGTCGCCAATAGCGCTGCGCAAGCGGGCGTCGGGATTGTGGCCAGCGATGGAGCGGCTGTTCGCGAGTGGTTGGAGTCGATCGACGCTCCAGCGGTGCTTGTACGCCCCGACCGGTATGTGTACGGCGTCGCGCAGGACGGTGAATCCTTGCAAAACCTTCTGCACCACGCCGTACCCGGCTTGCAAACCGAAGGTGCTGTGGCCATGTGAGCCCGCACCCCCCGTTGTCACGCGAGATGTCTCGCGGTCGACGCACGTAGACCATCGGACAAAGCATCCGATAATCAAATTGGAGGAGTCATGGGAATATCCCACAACCCGGTCGGCGGCGCCGACCGTTCACAGCCATCCGGCTTGTCCCGGTCGCAGTGGAAGATGATTCTCATCGCAAGCCTTGGCGGCTCGCTGGAGTTTTACGATTTCATCGTCTACGGCTTTTTTGCCCATAACATCGCGGCCCAGTTTTTCCCGAACTCGTCGTCGCTGGTCAGCATGCTGGCTACTTTCTCCGTGCTCGCAATCGGGTACGTGATCCGACCGCTCGGCGGAATTGTGCTCAGTAGCTGGGGCGACCGGTATGGCCGGCGTCCAGTGTTTCTCGGCTCAATCATTGTGGTCACGACCGCGACGATCTGTCTTGGTCTGCTGCCCAACTTTCAGAGCTGGGGCATGACCGCATCGATCCTGTTGATCCTGCTGCGCATGCTTCAGGGTTTTTGCGTCGGCGGAGAAATGCCCGGCGCGATTACCTATGCAGTGGAAGCCGCGCCGCATCGGGCGGGGCTCGCCGCGGGCATTATTATCTGCGCGGTGAACCTGGGTGTTTTGCTGGCCACATTCGTCAACCTCGGCATCCAGACCTACCTGTCCGCCACGGACGCGGCGGCGTATGGCTGGAGGATCGCGTTTCTTTTCGGCGGCGTTTGCGGGATCGCTTCCTACCTGATGCGCCGTAATCTGGACGAGTCGCCCGAGTTCAAGAAGATGCAAGGAGCTGTCGTCAAACAGCCGTTTCGCGAGACCTTGCGACGTCATGGCAAAGCGGTCGTGACGGGGGCACTGGCGATCGCCGTGATGGCCGGCGTCAACGGCATACTTTATGGCCACATGCCCGCCTACCTCGTCCAGCAGCTGCACTATGCACCACGGACCGCGGCAATTGCCCAGAACGCTTATCTGATCGTCAGTTCCCTCGGCCTCCTCGCCGCAGGCTGGCTCGGGGACAAGATTCCACGCCGGTACCTGCTTCGAGCGTCAGCGGCGCTGCTGATCGCATTGAGCTACCCGTTCTATGAAGCGCTGGCGAGTCACACCGTCAATCCGGTGGTGCTGTTTGTGCTTGCCGGCCTGGTTTTTTCACTGGCAAGCGGGACATGGGCGTCGGTGCTCGCCGACCAATTCCCTGTCCAGGTCAGATTCAGCGGAATCGCGCTGGCTTACAACCTGGCCGTTGTCGTATTCAGCGGCTTTGCGCCCTTGCTGGCGACCATGCTGATTCGCATGACCGGCTCCTTGGCAGCGCCAGCCTGGTATGTCATCGCCGCATGCACGGTCGCGCTGCTTGCGAGCTATGGGTTGCCGACGGGAAAGTCTCGGGCCGGGTCGCCTTCGAAGACAGATGGACTGAGCGGCGAACTGTTGCGTTGAGCCGAATCGAGCCACGACGCGGCCGGCACCGTCTCTGACAAGAGGTATCCATGCAGTATTTTCGGGAGATTTACGATGAAAGATGCGTCCATTCAGGCCGCCGTCGAGGCGTTGGAACAACAGCGCTGCGACGCCACGGTGGCTGGAGACCTGCTCAAACTCGCGTCGCTACTCGACGACGATCTGACGTTCGTCCATTCAGCTGGCTACGTTCATGGCAAGTCGGAGTATCTGTCCTTCCTTACCGAGAAGATCAAGGTGCGTCAAATCGTGCGTCCGCAGCCGCTCGCGTATAGGTTCCTGCCAGACACCGTGATCACGACGGGCCATCTCGAGCAATCCCTGGTGCGCAGGACCGATGGATCTGAGCTCAACATTCGCGCGCTCATAACTGAAATCTGGGTCAAACGCGAGGGCGGCTGGAAACTGCTGCATCTCCATTCCGGGCGCTTGCCGGATTGACGCAGATCCCTATCTTGCCGTCCATCTCGGGGTAAGCCTGGACACCGATCCTGAACAGGTTCGCGATCTTATGCTGCGTGCCTGTCAGGCGCACCCGTCGATTCTCGACCATCCGGCGCCATCCGTTATGTTCAGTCATCGTCGATCACTAACGCGAGAAGCATGCCAGCACGCGAGTCGCCCGCTCATGCGCGCCAGATAGGTTTCGCACGGCTCGGTACGCGCGGCGATGTCGCTACTTGGTGCCCCGCGACCTGGGTGGTGCATAGGGGACCGCATTCGGCCCCATTGCAGTGCGTGCGCGTTGCAGGCGCTCGCCCGTCAAGGTGCGCACCGCAACGCGGCTACCCTCGATATGGCGCGCGATCAACGCAACGCTACGATCCGTTTCGCGACAACGAATCGCATCGAGGATCGCGACATGTTCGTCGTAGGTTTCGTCGATGCAGTCGCCATACACGAGATCGAGCCGCCGCACGACCCGGATGCGATCGGTCACGCGCTGCATCGCATTGGTCAGCTCGGCGTTATCGGCGGCCTGCACGAGGGCGTGATGAAACGCTTCGTCGAGCGCGACCATCTCGCGGCCGTCACGCCGACGATGAGCAGGCGGGATCTTCCAGATTTGTTCGAGCTGACCGAGCATCTGTGCGACGCCTTCGGAGAGCTCTCCTTCGGCACTCGCAAGCTTCGAGACCGCAAAGGTTTCAATCAGCTTGCGCATTTCGTACAGGTCTTCGAAGCGCTTGAAATCGACCGGCACGACTTCCCAGCCGCCGCGCACATAGCCGCGCATCAGGCCGTCGCCTTGCAGGCGCTGCAAGGCCTCGCGCGCAGGCGTGCGGGACACGCCGAAGCGCTCGGCGATGCTGCCTTCCGTCACGCGGTCGCCGGGCAGCAGGCGCATATCGAAGATATCTTCGCGGACGCTGACATAGACATGATCAGCCCGCGAGGGGGGAATGCCGGTGATGTCGTTCACGCTTAGAACCTGAGTTGGCGAGTGTCGGGGCTGAGATTATTGTCCGACCCGAACGCGCCATGTCAACACGCGATGAAAAAACCGGCATCGCACGGACATCAGCCGCGAGCGAAATACGCCTTTACAGCCGACAGAAACGTATCGATGTCCGCGCGCCTGCAGCGCGGACGATTTCGATTGAATTGAAAATCGGGTTATGCCGCCACGCGCTCACGAGGTAGCTGCTGGCGAGCGAAAGCGCCGCGTTGCGCGCAGTGGCATCGCGCTGCTGTGGGTTGGGCGATTTCAGTTCCGAGCCGCGTTCGGACCCAACGCAGAAAAGATTGACCGCTCCAAGGAGGTTTCGTGCTTGCCGGTTCAAGGCGTCCACGGCGGCGCCCGATTGCTGGACGAGCGCGACGTTCTGTTGCGTGCTGTGCTCCGGGCTTGCGATCATCTCGCGGACCTCGCCGATCTGAAGCGTTTGCTGCTGACACGCGTCATGGATTTCGCTCATGATGCCCGTGACGCGCGCCGACGAACCCTCGACCGCGGTGATGGTCGAGCCCGCGTCATCGACCTGGGTAGCGCCGTCTTTCACGCGAGCGTCGCTCGCCACGATCAGTTGCCTGACTTCCTTCGCCGCTTCTGCGCTACGTTGCGCGAGGAGCTGACCTCGCCGGCCACCACGGCAAAACCACGTCCCTGGCTACCTGCCCGCGCGGCCTCGACCGCCGCATTCAGCGCGAGGATGTTGGTCTGGAACGCGATCCCGTCGATGACCGAGATGATCTCCGCGATGCGCGCCGACGACGCCCGTATCCCATGCATCGTCTCCACCACCCGGCCGACCGCCATGCCGCCTTCCCCAGCCGTTTCCGAGGCGTGCCTGGCAAGCTCGTCCGCGTGTCCCGCGTTCGCAGCGTTGGTGGCCACGCTCGCGTCGAATTCCTTGAGTGCGCCGGTGGCCTGCTCGAGCGCGCTGGCCTGGAGCTCGGTGCGCGCGCCAAGATCGGCATTGCCGGCGGCAATCGCGTGACTCATGTCGGCGACTGCATCGGCGCCATCGCGGCAACGCAGCTCAATTTCGCAGGATTATATCGTCACCTGACGAGTTGCGCTGGAGACGACTCGGACGATCGCAGCGATAACACCGGCGAGCCGCCCGGCGCCGACTCGCAATGCGTTTATAGCGCAGGCAGCAGGCTCGGCAGGCTCGTCAGGAAGGCGCGCACGTGCATGGCAATCACCGCTGCGGCGGGCATGCTGTTTTCATTCGAATAGATGCGGCGGCGAATCGCCAGATGAGACACGGCGCCATGTAACAGCCAACCCACTTCGCCCAGTTGAGTCGGGTCGGCGGGCATGCGTAGACCCAGTTCATACGCGGTCTCCGTGACGATGATCTCGAGCGCATGGCTGACGATCGCGTTCGTATAGGCCGGCGCCGTGTGCAGGCCCTCGAGCGACGAATAAAGGAAGAGCCTCAGCCAGCGGCGCGTCAGGAGCGTATCATAGTACTCGCAATAAAAGCGGTTGAGTCGGCTTTCAATCGGCACACTTCGGTCTTGCAATTGAACAAACCAGATTGCGTCGAAGATTCCGACGACTTCCCGCTTGTAGACTTCATCAATCAAGGCGGCCTTGCTCGGGAACAGGCTATATAACAAGCGTTGCGATACGCCGCAGGCTTGCGCGATGGCGCGGGTCTGTGCGCCGAGACCATGCTCCGCGAAATATTCCGCGGCCTTCTCCAGCACGCGCGCCTGACGCTCGGCGCGCGGCAAACGCTGCGGCGCTTTTTTCATCGGCCGCTTGACCGCCACGCGGTCGGCGCCGGTTCCACGGCTCGGCTTCTCGATAGTCCCTTTGGTCTTCATAGCTCCCTACGCTCTCGGATTATAGCTGTTATCATCACATGACGATTTACGTTTTGATAAAGTATACGCCCCGGGTGTGGGCGGCAGTCCCGCGCTGCCCTGCGTGACCCTCGCATTATCTCAGCCGTTGCGAAGCGAGCGTCGTCCTTGCTGCTGCCAACTAACCTGGAACCGGATGTTCGTCCATGTCCGCGTTGCCACGGAGGCATCGTGATGGGTGTCGGCGTGACGGCGCCCGCATTGGCACCGAATCCCGCCCAGCCGATGGCGGGCCGCCACGAACGCTCTCTTTAGCAAGCCTGAAGCACGTTGATGACGCGGCTCACGAGCAACGGGCGCGTATCGTGTCCATATTCGGCCATATGCGCGGAGGCCCCGTGCGCCCTCAACGCTTCCGCGCTTTCCCAGCGCTCGATGACAGCGAACGTGTCCTTGCCGAGCGGTGTCTGAATCGCCCCGAACTCAGGTACATCGATGACGGCCTCGTAGCTGATACACCCCTCTTCGGCCAACACCGCCGGCCGGTTCTTGTTGAAAAGTGCCAGCACGGCTTCGCGTTGACCGGGCTGTGCAGTGATTGTGGCAATGACATGGATCATCCGGGTACTTCTCCTTTTCTGTTTCGGCGCCGATCGCCGCGAGAAATCATAGCCGCGTTTGCGTACGTTTGCCGATAGAGCCTCATCGAGTTCAGACCGCACTTCCGACGTGGCTCGTCAGCGATTCGATCCGTCACTACGTCGCGACGCTCAGCACGCTCTTGCCTATCTGAACATGGCAGCGGCGTAATGCAGAGGTCAGCCTCGCGTCACCTGATCTGCGGACAATAGAGCTTACTCATCCTCGCGGCGGTGGCGCGGCGAGACCCCAGGCTTCATTCATCGTGCCTGAAGCTGACCACGATTAACTTGAGAGGTAATTCACCATGAAGACTCTGATCTATGCAGCGTTGGTTGCCAGCGCACTCGTCGTCCCCGCAGTCTCCTTTGCGCAGGACGTCACTGCCCCGCTGACGCGCGCCGAAGTGCGCGCGGACCTGGTGCAAGTCGAACAGGCCGGGTATCGCCCGAGCGCCAATGACTTGCACTATCCAACCGATATTCAGGCTGCGGAGGCGCGTATTCACGCGCAGGATGCCACGACGCCGGGCAGCATGGCAGTCGGCGGAGTGTCAATGAACGGCTCCTCGCAGTCGGGTGCGCCGTCGACGCCCGCAGGTACTCACTCGATCTACTTTGGTCACTGATGCACCTTCATGTGCATGTCATCCGTGAATCGTCGCTTGACTCTCCACCTAAAGCGATCTTCACCGAGAGGTAAGTGACGATCATCCTGAACGATACGGCAGTAACGCGAAGACCTCGCCTTTAGAACGCAGCCAACCCTTTGAATGCCGTCTGAAACGAGCCACGAGAACCCTCGATGGCCCTCTCAAACGTTGCGCCATCCGTCACAGCCAAACATGTCGCTGGCTCAACCGTGTTTTATGAGTGTGTCAGGCTTAAGAACTGCGGCCGAGGTCGGCCGTACATCGCGCGAGATCGCTCCAAGATGCTCTTACGTTTCCTCCAAGCCCTGGAATTCTCATGCTCGGTCTAGTTCGTGTCGCGCTCCGACGCCCCTACACTTTCATCGTCCTCGCGATCTTCATCCTCATCATCGGGCCACTGTCCGCGATGAAGACGCCCACCGACATTTTTCCCGATATCAGAATCCCGGTGATCAGCGTGGTGTGGCAATACACGGGGCTGCCGCCGGACCAGATGGTCGGTCGGATCACGTCGCCGTTCGAACGCACGCTGACTACCACCGTGAACGATGTCGAACACATCGAGGCGGAATCGGTCGCCGGCTTTGGGATCATCAAGATCTTCTTCCAGCCGGGCGTGAATATCAGCACGGCGAACGCGCAAGTGACCGCGGTCGCGCAAACTCAGTTGCGGCAGTTGCCCGCGGGCACTACGCCGCCGCTGATCCTCAATTACAACGCGTCGACCGTACCGATCATCCAGTTGGCGCTATCCGGCAAGGGGCTGTCCGAGCAGAAGCTGGGCGACCTCGGTCTGAATGCGGTGCGTCCCGTTCTCACGACTGTCGCCGGTGCGTCGGTTCCCTACCCTTTCGGCGGCAAGACACGCCAGGTGCAGATTGACATTGATCCTGCGGCACTGCAGGCGCGCGGCTTATCCGCGCAGGACGTCGCCAATGCCCTGGCGGGTCAGAACCTGATCACGCCGGTCGGCACGGAAAAGATCGGCGACTACGAATACACGCTGCAACTCAACAACGCGCCCTCGGAAATCAAGACCTTGGGCGATCTACCGGTCAAGGCGGTCAATGGCACGACGGTCGCGATTCGTGACATTGCGAATGTTCGCGACGGCAGTCCGCCGCAAACCAATATCGTTCACGTGAACGGCCGGCGTTCGGTGCTGATGTCGGTACTCAAGAACGGTTCGGTTTCGACGCTCGGGATCATCTCCGGCATCAAACAGCAAATCGCCAACGGGAAAGCATCGTGGCCCGATAACCTGAATGTCGAGCCGATCGGCGACCAGTCGATCTTCGTGCGCGCAGCCATCACCGGTGTGGCACGCGAAGGCGTGATCGCTGCCGTGCTCACCAGCCTGATGATTCTGCTGTTCCTCGGCAGCTGGCGTTCGACGATCATCATCGCAACCTCGATCCCACTGGCCATCCTTGGCTCGATAGCCACGCTCTCCGCACTGGGCGAAACCTTGAACATCATGACGCTCGGCGGTCTCGCGTTAGCGGTCGGGATTCTTGTCGACGATGCGACCGTGACGATCGAGAACATCAACTGGCATCTCGAGCACGGCAAGGAGGTGGAGACCGCTATCCTCGATGGCGCCGCGCAGATCGTCACACCCGCGTTCGTTTCTCTTCTGTGCATCTGCATCGTGTTCGTGCCGATGTTCTTCCTGAACGGCGTGGCGCGCTTCCTGTTCGTGCCGATGGCGGAGGCCGTCATTTTCGCGATGATCTCGTCGTTCATCCTCTCGAGAACCCTCGTGCCGACAATGGCCAAATACCTGCTGAAACCGCATGCGCAGGGTGAGCATGCCGATGAGGCGCAGCGTCCGGGTCCGCTCGGACGCTTCCAGCGCGGCTTCGAAGCACGCTTTGAAACGGTGCGTGGCGTGTATCGCGGGTTACTCGAACTCGCGCTGAACCATCGGCGTCCGTTCGTCAGTTGCTTCCTCGGCTTCGTCGCGCTCTCGTTCGCCCTCGCGCCCTTGCTCGGCCGCGACTTCTTCCCGGCGGTCGATGCCGGGCAGATCCTGATGCATGTGCGCGCACCAGTCGGGGTTCGCGTCGAAAAGACCGCGCAGATATTCGCGAATGTCGAAGGCGCAATCCGGCAGATCATCCCGCCATCCGATCTCGGCACGGTGGTCGACAATATGGGTCTGCCGGTCAGCGGCATCAATACCGCGTACAACAACACCGGGACGGTCGGTTCGCAGGACGGCGACATCCAGATTGCGCTGAACGAAGGGCATCGTCCGACCGACGAGTATGTCCGAATCATGCGTGAACGATTGCCGCGCCAATTCCCTGGAGTCACGTTCTCTTTTCCGCCGGCGGACATCATCGGTCAGATCCTTAACTTCGGCTCGCCGGCGCCGATCGACCTGCAGATCCGCGGCAACAACCTGAACGCCAACTATGCGTATGCAGACCGTCTGCTGCGCGCGGTCCGCGACGTGCCCGGCGTGGTCGATGCACGGATCGCGCAGTCGCACGGCAACCCCACCTTCAACGTCGATGTCGACCGCACGCGTGCACAGTTACTCGGCATCACCGAGCGCGACGTGACGAACAGTATGGTGGTGAACCTCGCAGGTTCGAGCCAGGTTGCGCCCACGTACTGGCTGAACAACGCGAACGGCGTGTCGTATCCGATCGTGATGCAAACGCCGCAATACAGTCTCGATTCACTAGCAGCATTGCAAAATCTGCCGATCACCGCCAGCGGTGGAGGCACCGCCCAGATCCTCGGCGGTCTGGCAACGGTCGATCGCACCACCAGCAACGAAGTCGTCAGCCAATACAACATCCAGCCCATGGTCGAGATCTTCGCGACCACCCAGGACCGCGACCTCGGCGCGGTGTCGGCCGATATCCAGCGCGTCGTGCACCAGAACGCCAGCACCTTGCCGAAGGGCTCGAGCATCGCGCTGCTGGGTCAGGTGCAGACGATGAACAGCGCCTTTGCCGGCATGTTGTTCGGCCTGCTTGGCGCAGTGGTGCTGATCTATCTGCTGATCGTCGTCAACTTCCAGTCGTGGGCCGATCCGTTCGTGATTGTGAGCGCATTGCCGGCGGCGTTGGCGGGTATCGTCTGGATGCTGTTCGCGACGCACACGACGCTCTCCGTACCCGCACTCACTGGCGCGATCATGTGCATGGGGGTGGCGACTGCCAATTCGATTCTGGTCGTCAGCTTCTGCCGCGAACGTCTTGCCGTCCATGGCGATCCGTTCAAGGCGGCGCTCGAAGCGGGCTTTACGCGCTTTCGCCCGGTGCTCATGACCGCGCTATCCATGATGATCGGCATGGCGCCGATGGCGCTCGCTCTCGGCGAGGGCGGTGAGCAAAACGCGCCGCTCGGCCGCGCCGTGATCGGCGGTTTGATGTTTGCCACCACGGCTTCGCTGTTCCTGGTCCCCGTCATCTTCTGTATTGTTCACGCGCGCCCAGGGCGCGCGGCGACCCCAGCATCCGTCCCGGGAGATCCTGCACATGTCGTCTGAAACCGCTTTTCCCACTAATACGCCATCGCGCCGTCCGCTTCGGGTTGCGGGTGTGATCGGCCTGCTGGTCGCCTTAGGCATCGTCGTTGGCGGTGTCGCGCTGCGAGCCGTCGACGCCCGCAAGCTGAAAACCTGGACGGAGGCTCAGGCCGTACCGACAGTCAATCTGATCCAGCCCATGCGCGACCCCAACGGACCTTCACTGCAACTGCCCGGCCGGCTCGAAGCGTTCACGCGGGCGCCGATTTTCGCGCAGGTCAGCGGCTACCTGAAATCATGGAGCGTCGATATCGGCGCGCCGGTCAAGGCGGGTCAAGTGCTCGCCGAAATCGAAACACCCGAGCTTGACCAGCAGCTCCTTCAGGCACGCGCCGATCTGCAGAGCGCGCAGGCGAATGCCGTCGTAGCGGGTACGACGGCGAAGCGCTGGGAGGCGCTAAGAGGCACCGATTCCGTGGCCCAGCAGGACGTCGACCAACGCACTGCTGATTACTCCGCGAAGGAGGCGATCGTGGCGGCCGCGAAGGCCAACGTCGATCGCCTCGTCGCTACGAAGGCCTTCGCGCGGATCGTCGCGCCGTTCGACGGCGTGGTGACCGCGCGCGACACCGACGTCGGCGCGCTGGTGAACGCCGGTAGCGGTGGCGTCGGCCAGGAGCTGTTCGCGGTCTCCGAGGTCAAGCAATTGCGTGTGTATGTTCAGGTACCGCAGAACTACGCTCCCGCGATCCACGATGGCACGACCGCGACCCTGACCGTTCCCGAGTACTCCGACCAGCATTTCACCGCGCGCGTGATAGCAGCGGCAGACTCCGTCAATTCGAGTTCGGGAACGACGCTGGTGCAGCTGCTGGTCGACAATGCCAACGGCAAGCTGCTGCCGGGCGGTTTCGCCAGCCTGAAATTCACGTTGCCCGCGTCCGCCGATTCACTTCGGGTCCCAGCTAGCGCGCTCGTGTTCGATAGCCGCGGCGTCGTGGTCGCCACGCTCGGTGCGAACGGTCACGTACTGTTCAAGCAGGTGAAGATCGACCGCGATCTGGGCGACTCGGTGGAGATCGGCTCGGGACTCGCCGCCAACGATCGCGTGATCGATACGCCGCCCGATGGACTCGCCGACGGCGACGGCGTGCAGGTTGCGCCGGCCACTGACAGGAAGGCGACCGCACATGGTTAAGCCTGGACTTGTCGCGATTTTAACGGGCGTTCTGGCGCTATCCGCCTGCTCGCTCGCGCCGCAATATCAGCTGCCTTCGGCGCCGATAGCGGCGCAATACAAAACCGTTGGTCCCTGGACCGCCGCTCAGCCTGCCGACCGGATAGACCGTAACGGCTGGTGGAAAATATATGGCGACGCGCAACTCGACGATCTCGAAGCGCGTCTACTGGCAAACAACACCGATCTGCGCGCCGCGTACGCGCACTATGCGCAAGCGCAGGCTTTCGTCGCGCAGGTCGCGTCGGGACTGTATCCGACCATCAGCGCAAGCGCCGTGCCGCAGCGCGTTCGCCAGTCCGACGACCGGCCGTTGCGCGTGGGCGGCCCGAACGACTACAACTCCGTCACGCTCGGCGCCGAAGTCAATTACGACCTCGACCTGTGGGGCCGCGTGCGTGACTCCGTGGTGGCCGGCAAGGATGA
The DNA here is from genome assembly GCF_014397655.1 of Paraburkholderia sp. UCT31. Lineage (NCBI taxonomy): Bacteria > Pseudomonadati > Pseudomonadota > Betaproteobacteria > Burkholderiales > Burkholderiaceae > Paraburkholderia > Paraburkholderia sp. UCT31. The sequence goes on along the minus strand of NZ_VZQP01000061.1, from coordinate 19,081 downwards.
GGCTCAGGCGACCAAAGCCGATCTGGCTTCGGTGAAACTGGCCCTGCAAGTGGCACTCGCAGACAATTACATCGGTTTGCGGGGCCTCGACCAGCAGACCGAGCTGCTGAACGAGACGGTCATGGCGTATGCGAAAGCGCTGCAACTCACGCAGACGCTGCATGGCAGCGGGATCGTGGCGGGCCTCGACGTTTCGCGGGCTCAAACGCAATTGTCGTCGGCGAAGTCCCAGTTGTCGCAGAATCTCGCGCAACGAGCGCTCATCGAACACGCGATTGCCGTGTTGGTCGGCACTTCCGCGTCCGAATTCAGCCTGCCGCAGCAGACCGCCGCCATCGCGTTGCCGGCGATTCCAACCGGCCTGCCCTCGACGCTGCTGCAACGTCGCCCCGACGTCGCAGCAGCGGAACGCCGGGTTGCCGAGGCTAACGCAAAGATTGGCGTCGCGCGCGCGGCATATTTCCCGGACATCACGCTGAGCTTGCAGGGTGGTGTGCAAAGCGCCGCCTATGCTGGACTGGTTAGCGCGCCCAATCTGTTCTGGGCGATCGGCCCGCAGCTCGTGCAATACGTCTTCGACGGCGGCTACCGTCATGCGCAGCTCGATGCCGCGAAGGCGGCAACCGAGGAAGCCGGAGACCGCTACCGCAGCGTGGTTCTGTCGGCATTCCAGCAGGTCGAAGACAACCTTGCGCTGCTGTCGTATCTCGGCACCGCGCTTGGCGAGCAAAAGGATGCCGCGAATGCCGCGCAGTACTCGGTCGATCTGGCGTTGCGCCAATATCGCCAAGGCACTGTAGGTTACCTCGATGTCGTGCAGGCGCAGACCGTCGCACTCGAAGCACAACGCAGCGTGCTCGATATCCAGACACGCCAGCTAAGTGCCAACGTGCAACTGCTGCATGCGCTGGGCGGCGGATGGTCGAGCGATGAACTCGCCCAGGTGGCTGCCACGCGGGCACTCGTCGCGACAACGATGGCACAGGGCGCAAATTGAAGGCCTGCACAGGGCGCAACCGGAAGGGTGACCCGGTTGCGCACGCTGTCGATAGCATGCGTAGCAGTCCGATGTGGCGGAATCTCTTCGGAATGCCGCGACTCTAGAAATTCTCTTGTACGTGTCCGGCTTACGAACCGTGCCGGGGAATCCGCCCAAAGAAAAGATGCTTGGGATCATTGAACCCGGGCGTCGAAGGGTGGCCCGTAGTGACGAGCGAGTCGACGAAGTCTTCGTCTTCGGCGCTCAGGCGATAGCTCAAGGCTGGCAGATAATCGTCCCATTGCGCCACGGTGCGTGGTCCGGCGATGGTTGAACTGATATAGCTGCTGTTGAGCACCCAAGCGAGTGCGAATTGTCCGGCACTCAGTCCACGCGCCTCTGCATGCTCGCGAACGCGCCGTGCCAGCTCCAATGATTCGGGCCGCCATTCGGCCTGCTGCAAGCGGCGGTCGCCGCGCCCTGCACGCGTATCGGCCGCGGGCGTCACGCCCAATTCGTATTTGCCGGTCAGCACGCCGCGAGCGAGTGGGCTGTACGAAATCACGCCGAGGCCGTAACGGTGCGCAGCTGTCAGCTGTTCGGCCTCGGCTTGCCGATTCGCGAGGTTGTAGAGCGGCTGACTGGCTACCGGGGCAGCGAGACCCAGTGCCTGGGCGGTATGACTGAATTCGGCGATCTTCCATGCGCGATGGTTCGACAGGCCGTAGTAGCGCAATTTGCCGGCCTGGACCAGATCATTTAGCGCGCGCACCGTTTCATCGACCGGCGTGTCGTGATCTTCAGCGTGGAGGTAAAGCAGATCGATATAGTCCGTCTTCAGGCGCTTGAGGCTGACCTCAACGGCTCGCACCATGTGTTTGCGCGACGCGCCGCGCGCATTGACGTCACCATCGCCGAATGGACTGGCAAATTTGGTCGCCAGCACCCAGCGATCGCGCCGGGCGGCGATGCAACGCCCGACGACACGCTCCGATTCACCGCCAGCGTAGACGTCGGCGGTATCGATCGAGTTGACGCCTTGTTCATGCGCCTGGTCGACGATACGTGCCGCGGTTGCTTCGTCGGTCGGATCGCCGAACAGCATCGTCCCAAGCGTCAGCGTCGAAACCTTGAGGCCGCAGCGGCCAAGTTGGCGAAATTCCATTTGAGACTGTTCCGTTAATTTGAAGGATCTAACCTGGGAATTCCACGTGACACATCCATAGAGACGGGCACGTCGAGACCAGGTGATTGAAGCGACGACCGTTGGCACCCTCGTCTGGGCAACGCACCATTAGGGCCGTGCAAGGCTCCGCCCGTCGCGGAGAAACGGCCGCTTGGCCATTCATTCACTTTTGCCCGTCGTACTTCTCCACGAACTCGGCCGCCGTGAGCCCACGAAAATCGGCCAATGCCGCGTCAATGCGCTCGGCGCTCCAGTCCCACCAGGCTATCTGCTGCATGCGCTCCGAGGTGCGCGCGTCGACGCGAAAACGCAGCACCCGCGCCGGCACCCCGACGACGATGGCGAACGGCGGTACGTCCTTGGTCACAACGGCTCCTGAGCCGACCGCGGCGCCAGTGCCGATCGTCACGCCGGGCATGATGATGGCATCGTGGCCGAGCCACACGTCGTGACCCACCTCGACTGGCTCCTGGGCCCGCCACTGGAAGATGTCGACGTCGTCGTCGAGAGACAATCCGTACGATCGGGAGCGATAGGTAAAGTGATGGTGGGTCGCACGCCACGAAGTATGATTGGGCGGGTTGATGCGTACGCCGGTGGCGATATTGGCGAACTTGCCAATGAGTGCGTGGGCGATCTGATTGTCACCCATCGCATAGCCGTAGTCGCCGATGACGGATTCGGCGACATGGCTGCGCGGACCGAGATAGGTGTAACGGCCAAAGTCGCTGGCGCGAACTACCGCCGTTGGATGGATTTCCGGATGCTCCGACAGAACGCGACCGAGCGCCCACGGATCGACGCCGACGCCATGATTGATCAACATATCGATTCTCGTGCTTCAATGATGAGGAGAGCCCTGGGCCGCCGGCTGCGCACTTCCCATGACGATCGCGCCAGGGCATGTAGAGCGACGGCGACGCAGGTGAGCGGCCCGCGTTCAGGTGACACGGCTGCGCAGGTAAGCGGAAACGCGTTCGGCACAGACGACCAGGACGAAGGTGGCGATCAACAGGAACGACACCGTCTGGTACTGGAACAGGTTCATTGCAGTCAGCAACTGGAAGCCGATTCCGCCTGCTCCAACAAAGCCGAGCACGAGCGACGAGCGCAGGTTTTCGTCGAAGCGGAACAGCCCAATGCCGAGCAGCGAGGGCAACACGCCCGGCACGACAGCATGGCTTAACACCTGCAGGCGCCCTGCACCGGTCAGCGTCAACGCTTCGACGGGGCCCATATCCATGTCTTCGATTACTTCCGCGAACAGCCGCCCAAGCATGCCGACCGAATGGACCGCAAGCGCAAGTGCGCCCGGAAACGGCCCCAGCCCGACCGCCGTGACGAACAACAGTGCCCAGACCAGATCGGGCACTGCCCGGGTGACGCCGATCAGCGCGCGCGCGGCGTAGTACAGGGGCAGCGCCGGTGTGACATTCGCGGCCGCCAGAATCGACAGCGGAAAGGCGAGCAGCACCCCGAACACCGTGCCGAAAATCGCCAGGTCGATCGTTTCGAGAACCGGCCACAAGTTCGGGACGAACTGATCGAACGCCGGCGGCAAGGCGCGCGAAATAATGTCGACCATACCGTGGGCACCGGTAACCAGATCCTGCGGACGGGCCTGGACGACGATCCACGCCTGCACAAACAGCGCGAACAGCACGACGGCGGCACACACCGACCAGATGGTCCGGCTGCTCGACGAGCCCGTCGATGCACGCATTTCAAGAACCTTGCTCATGACGCCTCGGCCAAATAAAGGCTCGCGATCTGTTGACGGGAGACGGCCGACGCCGTCCGATCGAATTCAAGCAGGCCGCCGCGCAGACCGATCAGTCTGTCGGCATATCGCGTCGCCAGTTCGGGCTGGTGCAGTACGCACACCACCGCGAGACCGTCCTCGTCGGCGAGGCGGCGCAGCAGCCGCATGACTTCGTCGGCCGCTTCGGGGTCCAGACTGGCGACCGGCTCGTCGGCGAGCAAGACGTGAGGACGTTGGGCCAGCGCGCGGGCCACCGCCACGCGCTGCGCCTGTCCGCCCGAAAGCGTGCCGGCGCGCTGGCGCGCCAGATGCAGCAAGCCGACCTCGTCCAGATAGGACAGCGCCGGATCGATCTCCTCGCGAGGCACCCGACCCAGCGCGGTTGCCAGCGTCCGGTGTCGGCCGAGCGCGCCGCAGCAGACGTTCGCCAGCACGCTGCGCCGCTTCACGAGATTGGCGTTCTGCGAGATCAACGCAAGCGGCAGACGCGCCTCACGCAAAGCTTTGCCCGACAGTGCGGCGAGATCGCGCCCAGCCACCTCGACCGACCCGGCGGTCGGCCGATTCAGTCCGACCACGCACTTCATGAAGGTCGACTTGCCGCTGCCATTGCTGCCCAGCACCACGACCAGCTCACCGGCGTGGACCGACACATTCATGCCGCGCAGCGCAGTGTGGCCATTTGCGTAACGCATCGTCAGATCACGGACAGCCAGCTTTACGCCGGGCCCACGCGTCGTATGGAGTGCTGCTCCGGGTAGGCTCGACACGCCGGCTGAAAACCGGCTCGCCGAATCTATCGGGACGCCGCCCGAGGTGCTGGACAGAGTGCTCACAGTTTTGCCAGGTCGATGTGAAGAGTCGAAACCAGATCGCGGATCTGGTTATAAGCAGCATCCGTTTGCGGCACCGTCTTCAGTTCCGGGTTCTCGTTCGATGCCAGGAACTTCTGATCGGCTTCCGGTAATTGGCGTAGATCGAGCGAACTCAGCACACTGGCCAGACGGGCCTTGAAATCCGCCGGCAAGTCTCCGCGCACGGCCAGCGGGTCGAGCGGAATCGGTTCCGATTTCCACAGCGTCACGTAAGCCGCAGGATCGAATTCGTTGTGTAGCTTGGCGCTGGCGATTTCTTCGCTGTTCAGCTCCCCCGCTTCGACCTTGTGGTTGCGCAGCGCCTCGAACGACGCCGTGTGGCTGCCCGCGTAGACCGCTTTTACGCCCTTGTCCGGATCGATGCCGTTCTTGCTCAGTCCGAAGGCGGGAAACAGATGGCCGGACGTCGACGCCGGATCGGCGTAAGCGAACGAGCGACCCTTGGTGTCGCCCAGCGTCTTGATGCCCGAGCCGGGCCACGTGACGATGGAGGCGTAGTAAGTGGCCGGCTTGCCCTGCTCGCCGGCGAACGTGGCGACGGCTTCAGCGTGCGCGACCTGGTGCGCGAGCACGTAGCCGAGGGGACCGAATTCGCCGAATTCGAGCTTGTTGTTGCGCATTGCCTCGATCTCGGCGTTATAGCTGGTTGCGACGTAAAGTTGCACCGTGCAGCCAAGCTTGTCGCCGATCATCCTGGCGAGATCCGTATAGACCGGCAGCATGCGCTGGGCCGATTCGTATGGTTCGACACCAAAGCGAACCACGCCATCGTTCGGACACGTACCAGCTGCATGTGCCGTAACGGAGACAAAACTCACGGCCAGAGCCGCGGCAGATAGAATTTTGGAGACCTTCATATTTTCCTCAATTTATGTTTCGTACATGCCAGGCGATTCAACAACGGATTGCTTTGTTCCGTCCGTCAGACGACGCGCTCGCCTGCCCGATACGTCGCGCGGGGGACAGGCAGCGCATCGTGCATCCGCACGCGCACAAAATCGGCACGCAAACCGGGGGCGATCGCGCCGCGGTCGTCCAACCCGACTGCGCGCGCGGGTTGCGCGGATACCGTTGCCATCGCGCGCGGCAGCGTCCAGCCGGCCTTGCCGACCAGTTCGAAGGCGGCGGTCAACAGGCTCGAGGGCACGTAGTCCGAGGACAGGATGTCGAGCAGTCCGGCTTGCGCAAGTTCGATTGCCGAGACGTTGCCCGAGTGCGATCCGCCTCTTACGACGTTCGGCGCGCCCATAATCGTTGCGATGCCGTGTTCGCGTGCGGCTTGCGCGGCGATGCGGGTGGTTGGGAATTCCGCCAGGACGATGCCTTCGGCCGCTGCCTGTTCAACATGCTCGATTACGGTGTCGTCGTGGCTCGCCACCGGCACGCCGAGCTCCATGCAGCGCACAACGATCTCGCGACGGTGCCGGTCGGCGAAACGTTCCTGTCCGTCTGAAAGCACAGCAATCACGGCGGCGAAGTGTTCGTCGGTCAATTTGCCGTGCCGTTCCTGCCAGCGACGCCATTGATCCCGATCGTGCCATTGGCGCTGGCCCGGCGTGTGATCCATCACCGAAGCGAGCCGCAGCAATGGATGCGTGCACAGTGAATCGAATACATTCACGACGTCGGGGGCGGCGATTTCGCAGCGCAGGTGGAGGAAATGCTCGGCACGCAGCAACTCGCACGCGGACAGGCGCGCGAGTGCCTCCACGCACTGCGTCTGAAGATCCCGGCTGTGCATGTCGACGTCCGAACGCGCGCCGATCCTGAGCGAATCGAATACGGTTGTGATGCCCGCCGCGGCCACCTGTGCGTCATGAATCACCAACGCCGCGTCGATATTCCATCTCACGCCCGGCCGCGGCGCCAGATGCCTCTCGAGATTGTCTGTGTGTAGTTCGACCAGGCCCGGCAACAGATAGTCACCGTTCCAGTCTTCGGCTTCGGCCGCCGACGTCGTGCCCCGTTCAAGGTCGACAATGACGCCGTTTTCAATCCGCAAGGTTCCCGTAAATTCCTCGTCCCGCGTGACGACGCGAGCGTTCCTGATCAGCATCGACATGCTCCGTATGTGTGTCGGCTTTAGCGTGCTGCTGTACGACGCAGCGTTGGTCGTGATTCGACGCGATGAGTCGTGCTGTTGCGTCCGCGATCTCGACGCTCCGCCCGGCAGAAAGCGACGCTCGTGCTTCATGGGCGTTTCCTGCCGGCCCAGAAAGCGGTTGCTGGCCGCGCTTTCGTCTAAACGTCTAGATGTTTAGGGAAAGATCCACCCGGCCGATTCCGCGAGCACGACCGTGATGGCTTCATCACGGTCCGCGCTCTACCATGCACGACTGCGAATTCATTTCACCCGACCGGAATGACAAGACCATGACAGCGACCGACAACAAACACCGAGCGTTTCAATCGAGCGCGGAGTAGACGTTGTCGTCGAGCCTCTTCAGCGCTTTGCACCCAGGCAGGCATGCTTCGAGTACTACGGGATCGTTCAATGCACGCCATGCGGCTTCAGGGGGCACGGGCAGGATGGTTTGATCTGTCAGCTTCATCGCCGCCGCTCAGCGCTCGTAGAGTTTGAACAGCGCCTGCGTGCCGTTGCGCGCGCAGCCCCGCTCGGCCAACTCCCGGTACATTACGCGCACCAGTTCCAGACCCGGCAATTCACGTCCCATGCTCCGCGCTTCCTCGTGCGCAATCCGCATGTCCTTGATGAAATGCTCGATGAAGAAACCGGGCGCAAAATCGCCCTTGGCAATGCGCGGCCCCAGGTTGTTCAGCTGGAATCCACCCGCCGCACCTCCGCCAATCGCGCTCAATACGGTGTCGGCATCCAGCCCGGCGCTGTGCGCATAGGCGAGCCCTTCGCACACGCCCATCATCGTCGACGCAATGACGATCTGATTGCACAGCTTCGTGTGCTGACCCGCACCCGGGCCGCCTTGCAGGACGATGTTGGTGCCGAGGCAGCGCAACATCGGTTCCACGCGTGCGAGCACAGCGCTTGCGCCGCCGACCATGATCGACAGGCGCCCTTCGCGCGCACCGATGTTGCCGCCCGATACCGGCGCATCCAGCATGTGCACCCCGCGCTCAGCGGCGTGCGCGGCCAACTCTTCGGCCAGTTTTGGACTCGACGTCGTCATGTCGACCAGCACCGCATCGCGCTGCGCATGCGCGATCAGACCGTCGTCGCCCAGATATAGTGTGCGGACGTCCGCGGGGGTGCCGACAATCGTGAACACGACGTCCGATACTTCGGCGAGCGCCCGCGGGGTCGCTTGCCATGTCGCGCCGGCCTCGATGAGCGGCTCAGCCTTCGCACGCGTACGGTTATAGACATGCAGCGGATAGCCGGCGGCGGCGAGCCGCGAGGCCATCGAGAAACCCATGATGCCAAGGCCGATAAAACCAATCGCGGGTTTGCCTGTAGATTGATTCATGATGGTTGGTCCGTTCAGAGTTTGTCGCGCAGCAAGTCGCGCAATAGCATGGGAGTCAGTGGATGACGGTCGGCAACGACGCCAAATGGCGCAAGCGCATCATTGACCGCGTTGGTCAAAGCGCCGATCGCTCCCATCACCCCGCCTTCGGCCATCCCCTTGATGCCGGCCGCCGTCGACTTGCCAGGCGTATGCAGCGGGATGATCTCGAAGTTGGGCAATTCAGTTGAAGTAGCGATCAGGTAGTCGGCGAGTGAGCCGCTCACGTTCTGTCCCGAGTCGTCGTAACGCATCTGCTCGAACAGCGCGCCCGACAGTCCCATCGCCACGGCGCCATGCTGCTGCCCTTCCACCACGGTGGGATTGAGCAGCGTGCCGCAGTTTTCGGCGACGACGTAACGCGCGATACGGATGGCGCCGGTCAAGACGTCCACCTCGATCTCGCATCCATGAGCCGCATTCGAATAGGTCATGGCCGGAGGGTCGTAAGTCAGGTGAAATTCAAGGCCCGGCGTCAAACCTTGCGCCTGGCGTGCTCGCAATGAGCGGTAATTGCGCCGCGGGGTCCGCATGCGCGAGACTGCCGCCGAGCGTCCCGCGCTGTCGGATCGCGTAATGTCCGATCGTCGCCGCCGCTTCAGCCAGTAGCGGGCAAGCAGCGCGCACTGCGTTGCTGGTGGCCAGCTCGTGATGGCGCGTCATTGCGCCGACCGCTAGCGTATCGGGTTCAAGCGTGACGCCCTTGAGTTGAGGCAGCGCATTCAGATCGACCAGGTGCGCCGGTTGCGCGAAGCGCATAATCATCATCGGCGCGAGGCTTTGTCCTCCGGCGATCAGCTTGGCGTCAAAACCGTGAAGAGCAAGCAGCGACAGCGCGTCGTCGAGCGTGCTCGGCCGGTGATACGAAAATGCGGTGGGCTTCATACGCGTTGCGCCTGCGCACTCAGGCTGCGATTCCGGGCGATGACAGGCAACCCGCGACAGCCCCGCCCGCCGATAACCGAGGCAATCGACGGCGGCCATTCCCGATTCGCTTGACGCTGCTCATGAGTCGCTCCAGCCGCGTGCGCGGCGCTGTTCACCCTGTGGGATAGCTACTGCTTCAGCCATCGCATTGGCAACGAGGATATCGCCGATAAATTAAATCGTCAATTGACGACTACATTTCCATGAACAGGCTCGACGTCGATCCAGCATGCAAGCTGGTGTATTTGCCTGTTTGTAAAGGAAATCGCGATGTGGCGTTTTTTATCGGCCGTTTGATCGGCGCCATCCCTGCCTTCATGCCCCTCCCTTGTGAACCGGCTTTTCAAATACGTCTTCACATGACGACTTATGATTTGATAGAGTACATCGTCCGCAAGCATGAACCGGTGTCGCCATGCTCCCGGTCTAGCCATGCACTATCTCAGTGCCATCGCGAAGCGAGCTTCATCTGTGACTGCCGGCATCGGCAAACACTCGTGCCAAGGCGTTTGCGAGTCTGCCACTCAACCCGTATCGGTTCTCCGCTCATGTCTTTGTCAAGCCGTCAATCGGTCGTCATCGCATTGATCGTCGCCAGTGCCTATTTCATGGAGAACCTCGACGCTACGGTGATTGCGACGGCGCTGCCCCACATGGCCGCTACGTTCGGCGTCACGCCCGTGAGGTTGAGTATCGGCATGACCGCCTATCTGCTCGCGCTCGCGGTTTTCATCCCGATCAGCGGCTGGGTGGCGGATCGCTTTGGGCAACGCTCTGTGTTCGGTAGCGCCATCGTCGTGTTCACGGGCGCCTCGATACTTTGCGGACTCAGCAACGGTCTCGTCGAATTCACGGTCGCGCGGATCCTGCAGGGACTCGGCGGTGCAATGATGGTGCCGGTAGGCCGGCTCGCGGTGCTGCGCAGCACTGAGAAGCGTCATCTGATGCGCTCGATCGCATACATTACCTGGCCCGGCTTGGCCGCACCGGTGCTGGGTCCAGCGCTGGGCGGCTTTATATCGACCTATTTCAGCTGGCGGTGGATCTTTTTGCTGAACGTACCGATCGGTCTGCTGGGTCTGGTGCTGACCGCCACGTTCATTCCGAACTACCGCGAATCCAGCCGCCGGCCGTTCGATGTGCCCGGATTCGTGCTTAGCGGAGTCGCGCTAACCTGCCTCATGTATGGCATGGAACTCGTTGGGCAACCATATGGCGACTGGCACATCACGGTCGCAGCCCTGACGGCTGGCATGGTCGCCGCGGCCTTCGCGGTACGGCATTTCCGGCGTGCCGAACATCCGCTGATCGATCTTGCGCCGTGGCGAATCCCGACCTTTCGCTTGACCCTCGAAGGAGGTTCGTTGTATGTCGTCTCGGTCAGCGTTTCGCCCTTCCTGTTGCCGCTGTTCTTCCAACTCGGTTTCGGGCTGAACGCGTTCGCCGCCGGTTTGCTCGTGCTCGCTTACGCGGCCGGCAATCTGGCCATGAAGACCGTCACCATGCCCATTCTCAAGCGCTTTGGTTTTCGCAAGGTAATGATCGTGAATGGCCTGCTCACTGCCGCCACCATCGCCCTGTGCGCCCTACTCTCGCCGGACACGCCACGCACGCTGATCATGCTGGTGCTGCTGATCGGCGGGCTATGCCGATCGATGCAGTTCACCAGCATCAACACGCTCGCATTCGCGGACGTGCCGTCGGCGCGGATGAGTTCGGCGAGCACGTTTTTCAGCATGGTCCAGCAGATGACCATCGGTCTAGGCATCGCATTCGGTGCGATCGCGCTGCATGCTGCAGTCCTGATACATGGCGGCCACGCGCAGCTTTCGCTCGCTGACTTCCGGGTCGCGTTTCTGCTTGTCGCGGCGTTGGTACTGATCTCCATGCTCTACTTTATCGGCATCGAACCCGATGCCGGCTGCGAGGTTAGCGGCCATACGCAAGCCGCATCGCAGTAGTGCGGAAATTGTATCGAGCGCATTGACGGCTACCGGTCCAAATTAAACAGAGAGAGTCCGTGCAGAATGACCCGGGTAGCGGAGATCTCGCAGCAGGCCAGGTACAAGTCCGTGCAGACGCCGCTCAGCGGAACGACGCAGCAAATGGCGATCCACAAGACGCTCGACTTCCGTCAGGCTGGCGAGTTCTACCGGACGCTACCTGAAGCCAACAAGGCGGATCGGGTCACGGCATTGTCGGGCGATCTGGGCCGTGTAACAAACGACGCGAACAAGTACACGATGCTGTCGTACTTCTACAAGGCTGATTCCGATTACGGTACCCGCCTCGCGCGCGCCACACATGCGGATCTCTCACGCGTGCAGGATATGGCGTCGCACCTTGGCAATAACTGAAGCCAGTAGGCCCCGTGTTGCCTGAATACGATTTCCGACGGAGAATGTCATGCGAGGTTTCTCTACTGCGCGGCGAGTAGTTCGAAACGCACCCGTGGCAGCGATAGCCGCACTCCTGACCGCGAGTTGTGCGGAGCACGTTTGTCGGCCAGCAACGTATTCCGGCACGGTCGACGCGCGGGGATACACCGATGATTGGTTCGCCGCGGCGCGCGAAGGGCGCACCGATATCGTTCAATTGCTGATCGACGCACACTATCCGATCGAAACCGCAACGCCTGACGGATATACGGCGCTCATTCTTAGCGCGTATGACAATCACCCGGACACGCTAAAGGCGCTTCTTGCCGCACACGCCAACGCATGCGCCGCCGACAAGCACGGCAATACCGCGTTGATGGGTGCGCTTTTCAAGGGCGAAACGAACATTGCGCAAATATTGCTCGGGACGCGCTGCCCTATCGATCAAACCAACAACGCAGGGGAAACGGCGCTATCGTTTGCTGCGCTGTTCGGCCGGCTCGATATGCTTGCGGTGCTGGTGGCGCACGGAGCGAACGTCAATCATGTCGACGCACGCGGAGGCACCGCGCTGCAAATGGCCATTTCGCAACACAATACCGCCGCAACCGATGCGTTGCGCCGCTACGCCCGTTTCAGCAGCGACGTATCCACCGGCAACGCACGAATGCGCTGGCCGGTCGCATTGAAGATCGCGTTGCAGATGGCCGCTGAAGTCGGCGGCACGCCCGGCTCGCCAACACCGCCCGGCGGCGCATCGCTCGGCACGATATACACGTGTGTCTCGGGAACGGAATCGATACGGGCAACTTGGTAGTCCGTGAAGTTCGATTGCTCCGACGCGCCGTTCCGGAAAGTGAGTTCACTGTATAACGTGTTGCCGAGCGCCATCACCACCGCACCCTCGAACTGCGCAATAACCCGATCGGGATTGACGATGCGCCCGCAGTCGACGGCCAGATCGACGCGTGTCACACGCACCGAACCGTCGTCGGCCACCTGCACATGCGCGACCGCCGCCACGTAACTCAGAAAGCTGCGATGTACCGCAATCCCGCGCCCGTGCCGCGCCGGCAATACGGTCGACCACCCGGAGCGCGCGGCGGCCGCGCGAACCACGGCCGCATAGCGGGCGGTGTCGATCGGATACTCGTCGATCGACGCGCCGTAGTTTGGGTAATCGACCCCTAGTGCATGCAAATCGACATGCCGCGGCGTGCCGAGCAGCGTGAGCAGGTGCTGCACCGGATCGTGCCGCGCGGCCGCGGCAAGTTCATCGACGAACGACCCTAATGCGAAGCCGTGGGGAATGTTGTACACCGATCGATACCAGCCGATGCGCGTGTGTGCAGAGGCGGCGCCGTTCTCACACCGCACGTTGGCGATGTCGTAAGGCATGTCGGTCACGCCCTGCCCCAGTTCACCCGCCGCCCCGTAACGGACACCAGCCTTGAATGTCGAACTGATCGACGGAAACACCGTGCGGTGCAACCACGCGACCGTCTTGCCTTGCGCATCGAGCCCGCCTTCCATGTGCTGGGCGCACACCGCATGGAAATAGTCGTTGTGCACATCGTCTTCGCGAGTCCACGTGAGCTTCACGGGAGCGCCAACCTCGCGTGACAGGAAGGCCGCCTCGGCCACATAGTCAGGCTTGGACTTGCGGCCGAAGCCGCCGCCCAATAACGTGACATTGATCGTCACGGCCGGCTCCTGCAAGCCGAGCACCTGTGCCACGGTCGTGCGAGCCTGCTGTGGATTCTGCGTCGCGGTCCATACTTCAACCGCACCGTTCGCGTAGGACGCGGTCGCGGCGAGCGGCTCCATCGCCGCGTGCGCCAGGTGCGGCACATAGTAGTCCGCCGAGACATGGTGGGCGGCGCTCTTTAGCGCAGCCGCTGTGTCGCCGTTGTTGCGAACGATTTTGCCCGGCTGCCGCGCGGTGTCCTCGAGCGCCTTGCGATAAGCCTGACTGTCATAGGATGCATTCGGCCCAAGGTCCCAGTCGAGCCTCAATTTCCGCCGCCCTTGCATCGCAGACCAGGTGCTGGTTGCCACCACCGCGATGCCGCCCAGCGGCTGGAAACCGGCGGGCAACGGCGCAGCGGGAATGCGGACCACATGCAGCACGCCGGGCACTTTCATCGTTTCGGTCGAATCGACGCTCTTGAGCGTCGCGCCATAGACCACCGAACGTTCGATCGACGCGTACGTCATTCGGGGCAACACGACATCGATGCCGTACGTCGCCCGGCCGTGGACGATGTCGTCGAGATCGACGATCGGCAGCGACTTGCCGATATAGCGCCAGGTACCCTCGTCTTTCAGATGCAGCGTGTCACGGCCCGGCACCGGCTGACGCGCCGCCGCCGTTGCGAGCGCGCCGTAGGCCACGCGCCGCCCGCTCGCCGCATGCACGACATGACCCGGCTCAGTGTGGCAGGTCGCCGGCGCCACGCGCCATTGCACGGCGGCCGCCGCCACGAGCATCTGCCGGGCCGTGCCGCCTGCTTCGCGCAATGGCTGGAAGAACTGGCGGATGCTGCGCGAGCCATCGGTATTCTGGTCGCCATACTTCGCATCGCCTTGCGCCTGCACGACCTTGACGGTGTTCCAGTCGGCATCGAGTTCGTCCGCAAGAATCATCGCGAGACTGGTGCGGATACCGGTCCCCATCTCCGAACGATGCACGACCAGAATGATCTCGCCGGACGGCGCGACCGAGACGTACACGTTCGGTGCGAAAGCCGCTTTAGCGCCATTCGCGGATGACAGCACGCTCGCCGCGAGTGCGGTACCCGCGCCGCCGATCTGCAAGCCCAGCACAACCCCACCTGCCAAAGTCCCTTTCAACACCCCGCGCCGGCTCAGATTGACGATTTCGCCCATCACGCCTCCGACGCTGCCGCCTTGATGGCGGCCTTGATGCGTTGATAGGTGCCACAGCGGCAAACATTGCCGGACATCGCTTCGACGATCTGCTCGTCACTCGGCTTCGGCGTCTGCTTGAGCAACGACGCGGCCTGCATGATCTGTCCAGGCTGGCAGTAACCGCACTGCGGCACATTGGCGGCTTTCCACGCGCGCTGCACGGGGTGATCGCCGCCTTTGCCGAGTCCCTCGATGGTCGTGACGGGCTTGCCCTGAACATCCGCCAGTGCGGTCACACACGAACGCACAGCGACACCGTCCAGATGGACCGTGCATGCGCCGCACGCGCCGACCCCGCAACCGAACTTGGTACCGTGCAGCCCGAGCAGATCACGGACTGCCCACAGCAGCGGCATATTCGCATCCGCATCGACGTTGTGATGAACGCCGTTCACAATGAGTTCCATCAGCTGATTCCTCGTAGTCGACGCGAACGGCACGAAGTCGTCATGCGCCGTATCGCTTTACCCGCCCAAGCCTATCAGGCTCTCGCCTGATAGGCGTTGCACCATCCCGCGCCGCTCACCTGTTTCGCACCAAACAGCGCGCAAAGCGCGCTCGTGTCGGCTGGCTTGCCCTGATAGAACTGGCAATTCGAGCAGCGCTGGGTGGCGCTGAAGCGCGGATATTTCGCGTGATCGACGCGCGATGCGTCGGTCCGGTAGCCGAGCGCCTGCGCGGCCGGATCGCTTTCCTGAAGCTGCGTGGGCGCGGCCCACGCCGTGCCGCCGGTCATTGCCAGCGCCGCGGCGCCAACGGTATGCACAATGAAAGTTCGTCGATGGGTTCGCATGTTCAATACACTCCTTTCACGACACCAGAACACGTTGCGGCGGCGCCATAAACTCCGGGCCTACCGGGTCCTTGACGAATTGCGAGACGATCGCGTCGATTTGCGCGAAGGCCTTGTCGTCGAGTCGCCAGCCGAACGCGGCTTCGAGTCCGTCCAGTTGCGACGGACGGCGCGCACCCCACAGCGCGATCGTCGGGCCGCGGTCCAGCACCCAGCGCACTGCAAGCGCAAGCACCGACTTGTCGAAGTTATCGCGCGCGAAGACGTCCAGTGCTTTCACAGCGTCGACATACTGCTGACGACGCGGCGCACGGAACTTCGGGTCATGTTGACGCAGATCGTCACCCTCGAAACGCGTCTCGGCGCCGATGCGCCCTGCCAGCAATCCGCGGCACAGTGCGCCATAGGCGAGTGCAACCAGCCCATGCTGTTTCACATAAGGCAGCACATCGCGGTCGATGTCGCGTTCAAACAGGTTATAAGGCGGCTGCGTGGTGGACAGCGGCGCCACGCGGCGGAACGCGTCCATGTGCGCCGCAGAGAAATTGCTGACGCCGAGAGCGCGAACCTTGCCTTCCTTGCGTAGGTCGTTCAGCACCGCGGCCGTCTCTTCGATTGGCACGAGCGGATCGGGCCAGTGAACCTGGTATAGATCGATGTAATCTGTCCGCAAGCGCCGAAGTGTATCCTCTACTTCGTGACGAATGCGCTCCGGCGAAGCATTGCGAAATACCTTGCCGTCCTGCCATTCGAGAGCGACTTTAGTCGCGATGACTGCCTTGTGGCGATATCCATCGGCCAGTGCTTTGCCGACGATTTCCTCCGACGCGCCGAAGCCGTACGCCGGCGCCGTGTCGATAAGGTTCACGCCGCTGTCGAGCGCCCGGCGGATCACCGCAATCGAGTCCTTCTCATCAGTGCCGCCCCACATCCATCCGCCGATCGCCCACGTGCCCAGGCCGATACGCGATACAGGCGTCGATAAACCCTCAACTTCAATTGTTTCAATAGTCATGCGATGCTCTCTGGTTAAAGCGCCGCATCCATGTCGAATGCGGTCCGAGAAAATGCGACGTGCCCAAAGGACGGGCAGGCGAGTCGATTATTTCAGCCGGATCCGGCGATCACAAGAAGGCACCTGAAGGTTCCATACTTTCCCCATGGAAACAAATTGCTACGACGGCCCTCACGCCGCCGAGAACCCACAGAAGAAAACCGATGACCTCGCGCGCAACGTCATCGAGCAGATCGCCGACAAGTGGACGATCCTCGTGATCGACGCGCTGGGCACCCATGGCGAGATGCGTTTCTCGCGGCTACGCGACGAGGTGGGGGGCGTCAGTCAGAAGATGCTCACGAAGACCTTGCGGCAACTCGAGCGCGACGGTCTCGTCACGCGCTATGTGCATCCCGTGATACCGCCTCGTGTCGACTATCAGTTGACGCCGCTAGGACGCAGTCTGCTCGACAAGATCTGTGGGATCTGGGACTGGGTGGAAGCGCATATGGCGGAAATGGAATCGGCGCGACGGCAGTTCGATCTCGGCGAAAGGCGTACCGATCACGCGCCTTCGAACCGGGACGCGGAGTCCGGCTCAGAAACGCGCCTGGAATAGCCGAACGCGCACTGTCAGGTTGGCCGCGAGCCTGGTAAGACGTTGCGACATCAGGGACGCCCGGAACGCGGCAAACGAGGAACGCATTCGCCTGGAAGCGCGGCGCGTTGGCAGCGCGCTTGCCATGGGTGGTCGGGTCGCCGGTGTCTTCCTGAACCGTCTCCATAGACGCGAGGCCGGCCACGATCGATAGATCGCGCGTGAGTCCTCACGTCACCGCACGTTCCCATCAACACCAGATAACAGAACGGTAATCTAGCCGACCGCAGCCCATAAGGGCCGCACCATCACACTCCTGACTCGCGAAGCCCGCGTCACGCGCTCTGACAGCGCAGGAACGCCGTGCCTTCATGGCCTCATTTCAGGAACCCGTCATGTGGATCGTCCAGCTCGCGCTGCGCCGCCCTTATACCTTCGTGGTCCTCGCCGTACTGATCCTTATCGTCGGCCCGCTTGCGATACTGCGCACGCCGACCGATATCTTCCCGAACATCGATATCCCGGTGGTCAGCATCGTCTGGACGTACAACGGCTTTTCCGCCCAGGACATGGCCAATCGCATCACGTCGAATTACGAGCGCGCGCTGAGCTCGGACGTCGACGACATCGAGCATATCGAGTCGCAATCGCTGAACGGCGTCTCGGTGGTGAAGATCTTTTTCCATCCGGGCGCGGACATCAATCGCGCGATCGCCGAGGCAGCGTCGAACTCCGCATCGATCCTACGCGTGCTGCCGCCCGGCACGCTGCCGCCGAACATCATTACCTATAACGCCTCGACGGTGCCGATCCTGCAACTCGGCCTCTCCAGCGACACGCTCTCCGCAGCGACACGCTCTCCGAACAGCAACTCTACGACCTCGGCAACAGCGCGATCCGCACTCAGTTGGCGACGGTACAAGGCGCGTCGGTGCCGCTGCCGTTCGGCGGCAAGGTCCGGCAGATCATGGTCGATATCGACCCGCGCGCATTGCAAGCCAAAGGCCTCGCACCGCTCGACGTGGTCAACGCCGTCAACGCGCAGAACCTGATCCTGCCGGGCGGCACCGCGAAGATCGGCACGAAGGAATACAACGTGCAGATGAACGGCAGCACGGACACCATAGCCGCGCTCAACGATCTGCCCACCTATGGGCGTACAACAAAGTTCGGGGGAAAAATTGATCGAACGGCCGCTATCACCGTCGAAGTCGCAAGCACGAGGCAGGGTCAAAGTTTGCACCAGCAACCGCGATTTCTGAGACTGCATCGATTGCAGATCCGCAAAGTCTGCGGGATCGCCTACCAACAAGGCTTGTGAAGCGACAACAAAAAAGTGCCGCATTCGAATCATGCTGCGCCGCATTAAATAGGGACGGTCCAGTTCGAGCTGACCGCTTAACCTTGTCGTGTCTGGATCGCACTACAGTCGTAATCTGCATTGAAATCACGGGGATGCCGCGACGGTTCACCATTAGGCGAGTTGGTGTATGGGCCTGATTCACGTTGAACTTTAATAGTGTGTTTGTTCCGAAGACGGTGACATCGAGCGCAACAGCTCATGGCCGCTTCGGCAAGGAAGACTTCATTTACAACGCAAAGACGAACGAATATCGGTGCCCAGCAGGCGAGCGACTCATCTGGCGATTCTCGACCGTTGAGCGCGGCCTGAAGCTCAGTAAGTACTGGAGTTCGAATTGCCAGCAATGTTCGCTAAAAGGGGACTGCACGCCGGGTCCTCAACGTCGCGTGACCCGCTGGGAACACGAAGCTGTTCTTGATGAGATGCAGGCGCGACTTGATCATGCGCCTGAGATGATGCGCATCCGGCGACAGACTGTCGAGCACCCGTTCGGCACGATCAAGGCATGGATGGGCGCCACTCATTTCCTGACACGGACCATCGGGCGGGTGAGTACGGAGATGAGCTTGCACGTGCTGGCGTACAACATGAAGCGGGTGATCAAGCTACTCGGTTCAGAATCGGTTATGAAGGCGATGCGGGCATGATGCCCGTACGGGGTTGTTGAGCCTTTGCGATATGTTTGAGGTTGACCCGGTTCGACGGATAGATTTGCAGTTGAGTTGGATAGATTTGCAGTTGAGTTTAGTGCGGTGTGGCACCTCCCGATAAGATCAAATCGCGGGTTGTCCACGGCCGGGCGGCGGGTCG
>NZ_VZQP01000060.1:0-49238 GCF_014397655.1 Paraburkholderia sp. UCT31 | reverse complement strand
CGGAACGTCCGGGCGCGCTGATGAAATTCCTGTCGTCGATGGCGCCGAACTGGAACATCAGCCTGTTCCACTACCGCAACCAGGGCGCGGACTACAGCTCGATTCTGGTCGGCATTCAGGTGCCCGGAAGCGACCACGCGGCGTTCGAGCGCTTCATCGAGACGCTCGGCTATCCGTGCTGGGAAGAGACGAAAAATCCCGTCTATCGACTGTTTCTTGGCGAGTTGAAGCTCGTTTAGCGGATCGGGGTTTACGTGAGGGCACGCCATGCCGCGGCACGAGCCGCGGGTCGTCCAAATCGGCGGAAAACCCCACCAGTCTTGCGTTTTCGGCCGAAACAGCCGCGCGGCGCTGGCTCCCGCCTTACACCTTCTATCGCGCAGCGCGATACGGCCTATCCGCTATATCGCATTGCGGGATAGGCGTCGCGATCGTCACACTGAGCGCAAATTTCATCACCGCATTCAGGAGACTACATGCGCACCCAAGTCGGCATCATCGGTGCAGGGCCCGCTGGCCTGCTTCTTTCCCATCTGCTTCATTTGCGCGGTATCGACTCGGTCGTGCTCGAAACGCGCACGCACGATCAGATCGAATCGACGATTCGCGCCGGCGTGCTTGAGCAGGGCACGATGGACCTGCTGACGCAAACCGGTCTCGGCGAACGCATGAAAGCCGAAGGCGCGCTGCATCACGGTTTCGAACTCGCGTTCGAAGGCAAGCGTCGCCGCATCGATCTGACCGGCCTCACCGGTCATGCGATCACGGTTTATGCCCAGCACGAAGTAATCAAGGATCTAGTCGCGGCGCGCGTCGCCGCGGGCGCCGAACTGCGTTTCGGCGTATCGGAGACGTCGGTGCATGGCATCGATACCGATAAGCCGTCGATCCGCTATCGCCACGAAGGCGCGGAGCGCGAACTGCAATGCGACTTCGTGATCGGCTGCGACGGCTCGCAAGGCGTGTCGCGCCAGGCGATCCCGCAGACGCTGCGCAAGGATTTCGAGCGCGTCTATCCGTTTGGCTGGTTCGGCATTCTGTGCGAAGGCCCGCCGTCGTCGGACGAGCTGATCTACGCGCGCCACGAGCGCGGCTTCGCGCTGATCAGCACGCGCTCGCCGAACGTGCAGCGCATGTATTTCCAGTGCGATCCGAAGGACTCGGTCGACAACTGGTCCGACGATCGCATCTGGGCCGAGCTGCATGCGCGCGCCGATTCGGACGAAGGCCACAAGATCGTCGACGGCAAGATCTTTCAGAAGAACATCGTCGGCATGCGCAGCTTCGTGTCGACGACGATGCAGTACGGGCGCCTCTTCCTCGCTGGCGACGCCGCGCATATCGTGCCGCCGACTGGCGCGAAGGGCATGAACCTCGCGGTCGCCGACGTGAACGTGCTCAGCAAGGCGCTCGACGCGTTCTACAAGGAAAACCGCGCCGATCTGCTCGACCGTTACAGCGAAACCGCGCTCAAACGCATCTGGCGCGCCGAGCACTTCTCGTACTGGATGACCAGCATGCTGCATCGTATCGAAGGCGCTTCGGCGTTCGAGCAGCAACTGCAGGTCGCCGAGCTCGAGTACGTGACGACGTCGCGCACGGCCGCGACAGTCCTGGCGGAGAACTACGTCGGCGTCGCCGGCGCGCAGATGCAGGCGCAGCTGTAAGCGCTACTGCAAGCACCGCGCGATCATCGGGATCGCTAATTGATCGACAGATCCCGATGCGCGGCCGCCTGAAACTCCTTGGGCGTGACGCCGGTCTGCTTGCGGAAATAGCGGCTGAAATAGGCCGCATCTTCGAAACCGAGCGCATGCGCGATCTGTTTGATGCTCGAACCCGAGTAGACCAGATCGCGCTGCGCCTCGCGTATCAACTGATCGTTGACGAGCGACAGCGGCGAATGGCCAAGCTCCTCACGACAGATGCGCCCCAGTTGCGCCGCGGTCATCCCCAATTTTTCCGCATAAAAATCGATTGGCAGATGCTCGCGCACATGCGTGGCGATCAGTTCGCGTAGCCGTTTGATCTGCGCGGCGCGCCGGTCATTGACGCTCGCGCCCGCGCTCGAGGCGGCATCGGTCAGCCGGGCGACCTGCACAAAAAGTGCAATCATCAGCGACATGCCCGCGGCGATATGGCCGCGCGCGCTGCCGCGAAATTCCTGCTCCAGCAAACCGAACAAGGGCATCAACGTGCGCTCGCCGACCGAGGGCCGCACGGGAATCAGCGCGGGCCGTTGCAGCACCGGCACGAGGCCCGGCGACACCGCTTTCGAAATCGACTCCAGCGCGCGCTGCGCGGCCGTAATCACGAGCCCGTCGATCTCCGGCGAAAACACGAAACCGTGCACCGTTTGCGCTGGAATCAGGATCAGGCATGGCGCGTCGATCGTGAGCTTTTCGCTTTCGATCAGCACGTGGCCCGAACCGCTGCGGATATAGAGAATCTGCAGCAATGCATCGTGCCGGTGCGCGGCGATATGCCAGTCGTTCGGACGACTGCGCTCGACGATCCATTCGAAATTGAACGCGTCGTACCACGGCGGCCGCGCGGACTCTCCGTACAGATCGTAGTTAGGGATATTCCTCATGCGGTTTTGTCTCCAATGTTCAAATTGTCCTGCGATCCGCTGCCTTTGTCCAATTTCGTCCCGAACCGCGTGGCTATACTTTTTTCCATCGAAGACGCGGTCGAATGACGCAGTTTGGTGAAGCCGGCCAACCTAAGCTCGCCGCGATCGTGAACATGGAGATCGGGAGGACTAAGCAAATGAATCAACGGAATGATAAGCGCGACACACCCGCCAACGCGCGACACTGGCTCGGGCTCGAAGGCAGCGTCTGCGTCGTGAGCGGCGCGGCGGGCGGCATCGGCAGCGCGATTGCTCAGGTGTTGGGCGACGCTGGCGCACGCGTGGCGCTGCTCGATCGCGATGAGCAGAAGTGCCGTGACGTCGCGCAAGCGCTGAACGCGAGCGGTGTCGAAGCGCTGGCGCTCGCCTGCGATATCGGCGACATCGATAGCGTGCGCGGCGCGGTGTCGGAGCTCGAAGCGCGCCTCGGCGTCGCCGATGTGCTCGTGAACAACGCGGGCCTGTTGCGGCCAGGGGGCATCGAAGAGATTGGACTCGATGCATGGAATGCGATGCTGCGCGTGAATCTGACCGGCTACATGCTGTGCTCGCAGCAATTCGGTCAACGCATGCTGAAGCGCGGCGCTGGCGCGATCGTGCATGTCGCGTCGGTGGCCGCGCATCATCCGCAGACCTATAGCGGCGCTTACAGCGCGGGCAAGGCCGGTGTCACGATGCTGTCGAAGCAGATCGCGGCGGAGTGGGGGCCACGCGGCATTCGCAGCAATACCGTGTGCCCGGGCATGATCCGCACGCCGCTGTCGGCGGCGTTCTACGAGCACGGCGATATCGAACGCCGGCGCAGCGCGATGACGGCGAGCCGCCGGATCGGCGAGCCGAACGATATCGCCGATGTCGTCGCGTTTCTCGCGAGCGAACGCGCGGCCTATGTGAACGGCGCCGAAGTCGTCGTCGATGGCGGCTTCGAAAGCATGCTGATGGACCTCGTGCCGCGTCCCGGCTTCGAAGCCAACCAGGCCGCGCAAGCCACCCAGGCCGACCGCCAGGTCCGCGCGTAAGGAGACCGTCATGACCAACGCAACATGCGGCGCGACACTCACGTGCGACGTGCTCGTGATCGGTTCGGGTGCGGGAGGGCTGTCGACCGCGATCACCGCGCGCAAACACGGTCTCGATGTCGTCGTGATCGAGAAGGAGCCGTTCTTCGGCGGCACGACCGCGTTTTCAGGCGGTGTGCTGTGGATTCCGGGCAACCGTCACGCAAAGAGCAACGGCGTCAGCGATACGCGCGAAGCGGCGCTGACCTATATGCGCAGCGAAACCGGCGCGTGCTTCGATGCCGCCGCAGTCGACGCGTTTCTCGACACGGGCCCTGAGATGCTCGACTTCTTCGAGCGCGAAACCACCGTCAAATTCGTGCCGACGCTGTATCCCGACTATCACCCGAACGTGGGCGGTGGTGTCGACATTGGCCGCTCGGTCGTCGCCGCGCCGTTCGATGCGCGCGCGCTGGGCGAGGACATCTCGCGATTGCGCCCGCCGCTGAAGACGATCACGTTCATCGGCATGATGTTCAACTCGTCGAACGCGGACCTGAAGCACTTCTTCAATGCGACGCGTTCGCTCACCTCCGCGCTGTACGTCGCGAAGCGCCTCGCGAGCCATCTGAAGGATCTTGCGCTGTACCGGCGCGGCGTGCAGATCACGAGCGGTAACGCGCTCGCCGCGCGGCTCGCGAAGTCCGCGCTCGATCTCGGCATTCCGATCCATACGAACACGGCCGCTCGCGAGCTGACCGTGGAGAACGGCGGCGTGACCGGCGCGCTCGTCGCCGGACCGCAAGGCGAGATGCGCATCGTCGCGCGACGCGGCGTGGTGCTCGCGTGCGGCGGCTTCTCGCATGACGTCGCGCGGATCGCCCGTGCGTATCCGCATCTGCGGCGCGGCGGCGAACACCTGTCGCCGGTGCCGCGCGGCAATACGGGCGACGGCGTCGGCATGGCCGAACGTCTCGGTGCGCGGGTGGCGATCCGTTTTCCGCAGCCCGCCGCATGGATGCCGGTGTCGCGCGTGCCGATGAGCGACGGCAGCGTCGGCGTGTTTCCGCATCTGGTGGATCGCTACAAGCCTGGCGTGATCGGCGTGACGCGCGCGGGCAAGCGCTTCACCAACGAAGCGAATTCGTATCACGACGTGGGTGCCGCGATGATCGAGGCCAGCGCGAACGAACGCGAAACCGCGATGTGGCTGATCTGCGATCACGCGACGATCCGCAAATACGGGCTCGGTTATGCGAAGCCGGCGCCCGTGCCGCTCGGCCCGCTGCTGCGCAACGGCTATCTGAGCAAGGGCCGCACGCTTGCGGAACTCGCGCGCAACGCGGGTCTCGACGGCATGGCGCTCGAGGCGACCGTGAAGCGCTACAACGCCGACGCGGTGCGTGGCGAAGATCGCGAATTCGGCCGCGGTACGACGTCGTTCAATCGCTATCTGGGGGACCCGGAGCACCAGCCGAACCCGTGCGTCGCGCCGATCGGCGA
Source organism: Paraburkholderia sp. UCT31 (assembly GCF_014397655.1). Lineage (NCBI taxonomy): Bacteria > Pseudomonadati > Pseudomonadota > Betaproteobacteria > Burkholderiales > Burkholderiaceae > Paraburkholderia > Paraburkholderia sp. UCT31. Next base: position 44,102 of record NZ_VZQP01000060.1, on the reverse strand, counting down.
CGGTCCGTACTACGCGCTGAAGGTCGTGATGGGCGATCTCGGCACCTTCGACGGCATCTCGACGAACATCACCGGCGAAGTGCTCGACGTGAAAGGCGCACCGATCGCCGGCCTGTACGCGGTCGGCAACGATCGCGCGAGCGTGATGGGCGGCAACTATCCGGGCGCGGGTATCACGCTCGGGCCGATCATGACGTTCGGCTATATCACCGGCCGTCATCTCGCGGGCGCGAGTGTGACAAGCGCAAACAGCGCGAAGAGCGCAAGCAACGCGGCCCCCCGCGCAGCCGAAACCGTATTAAGGACCGGCACATGAGCCAGGGCAAACCTTTCGTCGATCATCGCATCTACACGATCCGTCCGCGCGGCATGGCGGAGTTCATCGACGTTTTCGACCGGCTCGCGATGCCGATTCAGCTCAAGTATCTGGGCGCGCCAGTCGGCTTTTACATGAGCGATATCGGCGCGCTGAACCAGGTCGTGCATCTGTGGGGCTACGAGAGCATCGGCGACTACGATCAGCGCCGCACCGCGCGCGATGCCGATCCGGAGTGGCCCGCGTATCTGCAGGCGTCCGCGCATCTGATCGTCGCGCAGGAGAGCCGCATCATCAGGCGAGTCGACTTCAGGACGCTGACGATGCTGCGCTAGCCGCGCGTTCGAGGAGGAGACAGGCATGAACGAACGGACAGCGCGACGCTCGCAAGCACGGTCGCGACCACCGTCGCGGCGACCGCGTGTTGAACAGCAATTCGAACAACAAGAAAACACCTCTTCATCTCAAGGAGACATCGCAATGAACCAGCTGAAAGGAGCACGCACATGAGCCGCTCCGAACGCAGTGTAGACGTGCAGGCCTTTATCGACGGACAGCGCTTCTCGCCGTTTCAATGGACGATTCTGGTGCTGTGCTTTCTGGTCGTCGCCGCCGACGGTTTCGACACCGCCGCGGTCGGCTTCATCGCGCCGTCGCTCGTGCAGCAGTGGGGCATCGCGCGCAGCGCGCTCGGCCCGGTGATGAGCGCGGCGCTGGTGGGACTCGGCATCGGCGCGCTCGCGGCCGGCCCCTGCGCGGACCGCATCGGACGCAAGACGGTGCTAGTGCTGTCGGTGTTCTTCTTCGGGCTGTGGAGTCTCGCGGCGGCCCGCGCGAGCTCGATCGAATCGCTGACCTTGCTGCGCTTTTTCACCGGCCTCGGTCTCGGCGCGGCGATGCCCAACGCGGTCACGCTGATGGCCGAGTACGCACCCGCGCGGATTCGCGCGGTCGCCGTCAATGCGATGTTCTGCGGCTTTTCAGGCGGTCTCGCGATCGGCGGTCTCGCATCCGCATGGCTGATTCCGCATTTCGGCTGGCCGAGCGTGCTGGTCGCCGGCGGCGCCGGTCCGCTCGTGCTGAGCGTGATGCTGATACTGTTTCTGCCGGAATCGGCGCAATTTCTCGCGGTGCGTAAGCGCGCCGATCAACGGATCGCGCGAATCCTGCAACGCATCGCGCCCCACGACCGCTTCGACGGATGCCGTTTTTTCGCGGTCGACGTGCGCCGCAATACCGGCGACGCACGTTCGCAATGGGCGCTCGCGATCATCCTGTCGGCGCGCTACCGCTTCGGCACGCTGATGCTGTGGCTCACCTATTTCATGGGGCTACTGATTTACTATCTGCTGACCAACTGGCTGCCGACGCTGTTCAAGGACACCGGCTTCTCCGGTGAAAAGGCCGCGTTGATGACGTCGCTGTTTCCGCTCGGGGGCATCCTCGGCAATCTGTGCGTCGGCTGGGTGATGGATCGCTTCGCCGGGCATCGCGTGATCGCGTTCACCTATGTCCTCGTCGGCGCGCTCGTGTTGCTGGTCGGGCGGGGCGTCGGCCATCAGGTCTGGCTCGGGACGCTGATCTTCCTGACCGGCACGGTCGCGACCAGCGCGGTCACGTCGATGTCGGCGCTCGCGGCGAGCTTCTACCCGACCCGGGCGCGCGCGACGGGCGTGGCGTGGATGCTGGGAATCGGCCGCGTCGGCGGCGTGGCGGGCGCGCTCATCGGTGCGGCGTTGATGGGGCTCGGCTGGCACTTCGGCGCCGTGTTCAGCCTGCTCGCGGTGCCGGCCGTGATCGCGGCGGGCGGGGTGGTATTGATGATGCGGCGCGAGCCGCTCGATCACGCATCGGTCGATGAAAACGTCGGCGCCATAGCGATCGAATGAGCGCGGCGTCGGGCGTGCCGCTACGCTCGAACAACGCGCGACCGCTCAGGACGCGCGCAGCAACGCCATTTCGTTGTGCAGCAGCGCGAGCAATTCGTCGTCGGTTGGCCGCGTGCCCCAGTGGCGCGCGCCGGCCACCGACGCGATCGCCATCCACGAATGCGGCGGAAACCATTCGCGCACCAGCGTGCCGTCCTAGCGCAGGCACAGCTGGCCGGTCAGCTCGCTGTATTCGGCGCAAATGTGCGCGCCGTCGACCTGCGCGGTTACTCGTCTCGGATCATTGCGTAGCACGTCGTCGCTCCTGTCAAGGGGGTGGCGCGAATGCAAGCGCGACACGGTGGCGCGATGGACGCCACCTGCCGTCTATCAATGGTCATGCCCGCGATCGTCATGACCATGACCGTGCCAGCCGTTGTCGTGCCAGTCGCCGTGCGGGCCGCGTGCATCGCGCCATTCGCCGTGGCGACGTTGCCACTCGCGCCGCTCCCACTGGCGACGCTCCCAATAGCGATGACCATCGTAGTAGCGTTCGCCGTACCAGCCCGGAGCGACTATGACCGCGGGAGGCGGCGCAGGCGCATAGACGGGCGCGGGCTGCACATAGACGGGCGGCGGAGCCTCGACCACGGCGGGCACGACCGCGATGCCCGGCACGCCGATGTTCACGCCGACATCGACGTGCGCGAAAGCGGCCGATGATGCGCCGATCGCGAGACCCGCGACGACGGTCAACGATACCCAGCGGCTGCGTGAAAGACTCATGATTGTTCTCTGTTGTGTGGATGTCTGTGATGGAGTGGCGAGCCGGACGCGCACCTACTGCGCGTGATGGCCCGATCAATAACGTTCGTCGTAGTGGTCATGATGCGGATGATCGTCAGGGACGACGATGCAGCCGCTCAACGCGCCACCGAGCGTGGCGGCAAGAATGACCAATGCGAGGATTTTTTTCATGATGTTGCTCCCTGAAATCTGTGATGCGAGTGCCTGTCGTGCGAAGCATTTCATCTGATGCGCTTTCGTTTGAACCGAACTCTACTGAGCGGCGCGATTACCGGTGTGTTTGTGTGTAACAGGACGTGTCGATCCGAGCTCGCGCCGAAACGTCGATGCGAGTGCGATGAACGAGGAGGGAAGGCGCCGCGGGTTACGGGTCGAAATGCCGGGCGACTGTCAAGCGCGCGGGCAAACCCTTGAAGGGTCTATGAAAAAAAACGCCTTCAAAGGCAGACGAAGCATGGATTCGAAGCGAAGGTTCGGCGCCTCGATTGCTGAAAAAAGAAGCGCATCGATTTTCGGCATGTGTATGCGGCGCAGATACATTCGGTTGCAGACTGGGTAAGAAGTTCGGTAGTGAGCTCGGGCGAGCGTGATGGAAAGACGCTACACCTGTAGCGTCATCAGCTTGTCTTAAGCTTCGGTGGGATAGGTAAAAACGCATCGCGCGCGCAACCTACTGCGCGGCCGCGGGCTCCGGGGCGGTCGCTTCGCGATAGCCGAGCCGCGTCGAAATCGCGAGACCGGCCTCTTTGAGCAACGCGACGTAATGCTGCTTCGTGTCGGCACCGCAGCGCATCGTCGGAAACGAAATCGACAGACCGGCGATCACACGGCCGAAGCGGTCGAACACGGGCACCGCGATGCATTGCAGGCCTTCTTCCTGCTCCTCGTTGTCCTCGCCGTAGCCCTGCTCGCGTACGCGCGGCAGGATGCTCAACACCGCTTCGGCGCAGGTCAGGGTTTTTTGCGTCGACTTGCGAAATTCGATGTGCGAGAGCACGTCACGCGCGTCGGCCGGGTCCATCCATGCGAGCAGGACCTTGCCGATCGCCGTGCTATGCAGCGGATTGCGTCGGCCGATCCGCGACTGCATGCGCAGCCCGTAGTCGGCGTCGATCTTGTGGATGTAAATGATGGCGTCGTCGTCGAGCGCGCCCAAGTGTACCGCTTCGCGTGTCATCTGGCCGATGCGGCGCATCTCGATGTCGGCCTCGCGCACCAGATCGACGCTTTCGAGCGCTTTCGCGCCGAGCTCGAACAGACGGATGGTCAGCCGATAGCGTTCGGTTTCGACTTCCTGGCTCACGTAGCCGAGCGCCTTCAGTGTTTGAATCACACGATGCACGGTCGTCTTCGACATGCCGAGCCGTTGCGACAGCTCGCTGATGCCGATCTGTCCGGTGTCGCCGATCGCGCCGAGAATCGCGAACACGCGCCCGATCGACGACGCCGATTCGCCGCGCTCACCGCTGTCCGCATCGAGCGACGCTGCGCCGGCGGGTTCCTTGCGGGCTTTGCCGCGGGTCTTATCGAGCGTCTTGTCGAGCGTCTTGTCGCGCGCAGTGTTCCTCGCAGTGTTCCTCGCAGTATTCCTGTGTGTTCCCGTTGCCGCCATGTTCGTCATTCCCTGTCTGTGCCAACTCGCCGCTGCCGCATCGAGCCGATGCTCACCGGCGCGAGAGCATAGCGCGTCGCGCGCACTCGTGGCGAGCTTGTGCCGTCCCTAGCGCGCGAGCCAGCCGCCATCCACCGCCAGTGTATGCCCATGCACGTAGTCCGACGCCGACGAGGCGAGAAAAACCACCGGCCCCGCGAGATCGTCGGGCACGCCCCAGCGGCCGGCCGGAATGCGGCCGAGTATCTCCTCGTTGCGCTGCGCGTCGTCGCGCAACGCCGCGGTGTTCGCGGTCGCCATGTAGCCGGGCGCGATCGCGTTCACGTTGATGCGTCGCGCGGCCCATTCGTTCGCGAGCAGTCGCGTCAGACCGAGCACGCCGCTTTTCGACGCGGTGTACGACGCGACGCGGATGCCGCCCTGGAACGACAGCATCGACGCGACGTTGATGATCTTGCCGCCGCTTTGCTGGCGCACGAACTGACGCGCCGCGGCCTGCGACAGGAAGAACAGGCTCTTGAGATTCACTTCCATGACCGCGTCCCAGTCGTCTTCGCCAAACTCGAGCGCGTCTTCGCGACGGATGATGCCTGCGTTATTGACGAGCACGTCGATGCGGCCGAACGCTTCGAGCGCGGCTCGCACGATGTCGTCGACCGAAACGGTCGACGCGAGATCGGCGCGCACATCGGCGAAGCGGCGCCCGAGCTTCTCGACGCGCGCGGCGGTCGTGCCCGCCTCCGCTCGACTCACGCCGACGATGTCGCAGCCGGCCGCGGCGAGCGCGACGGCCATGCCGGCGCCGAGGCCGGTGTTGCTGCCGGTCACGATGGCGACCTTGCCGGTCAGATCGAAAGTGTTCACTGTGTTCGGACTCATGTTCGCTCAGCGCAGCTCGCGGACCGCGAGATGGTCCATGTCACCGAACACCTGGTTCTCGCCGACCATGCCCCAGATGAATGTGTACGCGCGCGTGCCGACGCCCGAATGGATCGACCAGCTCGGCGAGATCACCGCCTGCTCGTTGCGCACGACGATATGCCGGGTTTCGTGCGGCTCGCCCATCATGTGGAAGACGGCGGCGTCGTCGGCGACGTCGAAGTAGAAATACACTTCCATGCGGCGCTCATGCGTGTGGCAGGGCATCGTGTTCCACAGGCTGCCCGGTTCGAGCTTCGTCATGCCCATCGACAGCTGGCAGGTCGGCAGCACGTCGGGCACGATGAACTTGTAGATGGTGCGGCGGTTGCTCGTGGCCGGATCGCCGAGGGTTTCGGGCGAGGCGTGGTCGAGCGAGATCGTGCGGGTCGGATAGCTGGTGTGCGCGGGCGCGCAGTTCAGATAGAACTTCGCCGGCCGGGTGGCGTCGGCGCTGCCGAACCCGACCGCTTGCGCGCCCTTGCCGATATAGATCGCCTCTTCGCGGCGCACCGTGTGGCGCGTGCCGTCGACGTCGACCCAGCCGTCGCCGCCGATGTTGATCGCGCCGAGTTCACGCCGCTCGAGCAGATAGTCGACGCCGATCGCCTTGCCGAGCGAGCCCGGCACTTCGACCGCGCGCTCGACCGGCCACACGCCACCGACGATGATCCGGTCGATATGGCTATACGTGAGCTTCAACGCATCGCGCTCGAAGATCTGCTCCACCAGAAACTCGCGACGCAGCCCGGTGGTGTCGAGCGTCTTCGCGTATTCGCTGTTGATGGCCTGTCTCACGTCCATTGATCGTTCTCCTGTCGGTATGCGGGGCGCGGTGCCGCCATGTGCCCGAGACTGTAACGCAGAATCGTGGTTTCGGAACACTGGTCCGAAAATATTGCGACGGGTGATCGCGGCTGGCAACGCATAGCGCGAACGACCGGGTAAACGATAGTCAGGTTTAAAAAATAAAACGGAACGGCGTTCCTTTCATGATGCTATATTGCGCCGGACAGGGAGAGCCCGGCGTAGAACGGGACACCAACGCGGGTCATTGGCCCGTCAACGGGACGTCACCGTCCATGGAGGAGGCATGAAGATCAAGAAGGCCATCGACCGCATTCCTGGCGGTCTGATGCTGGTGCCGCTGCTGCTCGGCGCCTGTGTGCATACGTTCGCGCCGGGCGCGGGCAAATACTTCGGCTCGTTCACCAACGGCCTGATTACCGGCACCGTGCCGATCCTCGCGGTATGGTTCTTCTGCATGGGCGCGACGATCGACCTGCGCGCGACCGGCACCGTGCTGCGCAAGTCGGGCACGCTGCTCGCCACCAAGATGCTGGTCGCGTGGATCGTCACGCTGATCGCGGCGCGCTTCATTCCGATCGATGGCATCAAGACCGGGCTGTTCGCGGGACTGTCGATGCTCGCGATCACCACGTCGATGGACATGACCAACGGCGGGCTGTACGCGGCCGTGATGCAACAGTACGGCACGAAGGAAGAGGCGGGCGCATTCGTGCTGATGTCGGTCGAATCGGGGCCGCTGATCAGCATGATCATTCTGGGTGCGACGGGGGTCGCGTTCTTCGAGCCGCGCCTGTTCGTCGGCGCGGTGCTGCCGTTCCTGATCGGGTTTGCGCTCGGCAACTTCGATAGCGAGCTGCGCGAGCTGTTCGGCCGTTGCGTGCATCCGCTGATTCCGTGTTTCGGCTTTGCGCTCGGCAACGGCATCGATCTGAACGTGATCGTCACGAGCGGCCTGCCGGGCATCGTGCTGGGGCTTGGCGTGATCGTCGTGACTGGCGTGCCGCTGATTCTCGCCGATCGCTGGATTGCCGGCGGCAATGGCGCGGCGGGGCTGGCAGCGTCGTCGACGGCAGGGGCCGCGGTCGCGAATCCGGCGATCATCGCCGACATGATTCCGAGCTTCAAACCGCTGGTGCCGGCCGCGACCGCGATGGTCGCCACCGCTTGCCTCGTGACCGCGATTCTGGTGCCGATCCTCACGGCGCTGTGGGTGCGCCGGCATCATGCGCGCGACGCGCTGCGCGAGGAGTTCGCCACCGCGACGCAGGCGGCGCCGCTCAACGAGCAGCGCGATGCGCATGTTTGAATGAGTCGGTAGCAGGAAGCCGGCGCGCCGCTCAGCGCGCCAGCTTCGCTTCGAGCATCGCTTTCACCGCCGGCCATTCGTCGTCAATGATGCTAAAGCGCACCGAGTTGCGCTTGCGCCCATCGGGCATGATCCGCTCGTGCCGCACGATGCCTTCCTGTTGCGCGCCGATGCGCAGGATCGCCGCGCGCGATTTGTCGTTGAGCTCGTCGGTCGTGAACTGCACGCGCACGCAGCGCATCACGTCGAACGCGTGGCACAGCAGCAGATATTTCGCCTCGGTGTTCACGACCGAGCGCTGCGCCGAGGCGGCGAGCCACGTATGGCCGATTTCGAGCTTGCGGTTCGCGCGATCGATCTTCCAGAACCGCGTGCTGCCGACGATCCGGCCAGCACGGTCATTCTCGTCATCCTCGTCGCGCCGCACGATCACAAACGGCATCACCTTGCCGGCCGCACGGCCGGCGAGCGCGGTGGCGATATAGGCGTCGATCGTCGCCGGGCCCGGCACGACGGTCAGCTTCATGTCCCACAGTTGCCCGTCGTCGGCGGCGTCGACGAGGGCCTGCGCGTGCTCCTCGCGCAGCGGCCGCAGCTCGACGAACGAGCCGCTCAGCGTGGGCTGCATCGATTCGGCGGAAATATCGTTCATGGCAATAAAAAAGGTCCGCGAGCGGAAGACCCGTGGACCTGGCAGATCGGTTGAGCCGCGCTCGGGAACGATGCGAGCGGCAAAACCGCGGCGCCGTTCCCGAAGCGCGTGATTGGCGTGATTAAACCGACATCACCGTGACCGCCTTGGTCACGAGGTAGGCTTCCATCGCCTCCGGGCCGCCTTCCGAGCCGTAGCCGGAATCCTTGACGCCGCCGAACGGCATTTCCGGCGTCGGCGTGGCAGGCTGGTTGATCCACAGCATGCCGACTTCCATGCGCTGCGACAGCAGGTGCACGTTGGCGAACGACTTCGTATACGCGTAGCCGGCGAGGCCGAACGGCAGACGGTTCGCTTCGGCGATCGCTTCTTCGAGCTTGTCGAAGCCGCGAATCGCGGCGACCGGGCCGAACGGCTCGTTGTTGAACACGTCGGCGTCGAGCGGCACGTCGGTCAGCACGGTGGCCGCGAAGAAGTTGCCTTCGGTACCGACGCGCTCGCCGCCCGTCGCGACCTTCGCGCCGGTCTTGCGGGCGTCGTCGACGACCTTGGCCATCGCCGTCAGACGGCGCGCGTTGGCGAGCGGCCCTAGCGTCGTGCCTTCGGCGAGACCGTCGCCGAGCTTCAGGCTTTCAGCGTGCTTGACGAGCGCCGCGGCGAACTCTTCGCGGAGGCTGTTGTGCACGAGAAAACGCGTCGGCGAGATGCAGACCTGGCCCGCGTTGCGGAACTTCGCGGCGCCGGCTGCCTTGACGGCGAGCGCGACGTCGGCGTCTTGCGCGACGATCACCGGCGCGTGGCCGCCGAGCTCCATCGTCGCGCGCTTCATATGCGAGCCGGCCAGCGCCGCGAGCTGCTTGCCGACCGGCGTCGAGCCCGTGAACGTGACCTTGCGGATCACCGGATGCGGGATCAGGTAGCTCGAGATTTCAGCCGGATCGCCGAACACGAGGCCGACCGTGCCGGCCGGCACGCCGGCCTCGACGAAGGCTTGCAGCAGCGCCGCCGGCGACGCCGGGGTTTCTTCCGGCGCCTTGACGAGGAACGAGCAGCCGCAGGCGAGCGCCGCCGACAGCTTGCGCACGACCTGGTTGACCGGGAAGTTCCACGGCGTGAACGCCGCGACCGGGCCGATCGGCTCCTTCAGCACCTGCGACTGCGCGGCAAGGTTGCGCGACGGCACGATGCGGCCATACACGCGGCGGCCTTCGTCCGCGAACCATTCGATGATGTCCGCGGCCGCCAGCACTTCGCCGCGCGCCTCGGCGAACGGCTTGCCCTGTTCCTGCGTCATCAGGCGGCCGATGTCCGCGGCGCGCTCACGCACGAGGGCGGCGGCACGGCGCATGACGGTTGCGCGCTCGTTGGCCGGCACCTTGCGCCAGGCTTCGAAGCCGCGCTGCGCGGCTTCGAGCGCGCGGTCCAGATCGGCGATGCCGGCATGCGCGACCTTGCCGATGGCCTGGCCGGTCGCGGGGTTGATCACGTCGAGGGTCTTGCCGCTGGCGGCGTCGCACCATTCGCCGTTGATCAGAAGACGGGTATCGGTATAGCTCGAGATGGCCATGCTGGGTTCCTGTGAGTGGGAAAACAACTGGCCGCGCGGACGTGCGGCACGAGGCGACACTCCTGCGCGGCCATGGACGAATTGCGGATACCATTTATCTTATCTGATTGCGGGCAATCGCACCGGGCGCGGCCCGCAGGCGCCCGGGCGCGGCATGCGGCTTGCTCAGGCTCAGCACCGGAGCGATTTTGCGGGTCGTGCCGGGGCGCCGCGTCAGCGCTGCACGAAAGGCTTGCAGGACGCAGCGCTTCATCCATTCAACCGCTACTACAGCGCATCACGAGGACATCGCCATGCCAACCGGAACAGTGAAATGGTTCAACGACGCAAAGGGCTTCGGCTTCATCACTCCAGATGACGGCGGCGAAGATCTGTTCGCCCATTTTTCGGAGATTCGATCCGAAGGATTCAAGTCGTTGCAGGAAAACCAGAAAGTCAGCTTCGAAATCAAGCAGGGGCCGAAAGGGAAACAGGCCGCCGACATCAAGCCCGTGTGACGCCGGCCGGGCGGCTCATCCGCATGCGAGGCAACCATGGATAAGGACGCCGCCTACGCGGAGATCGAGCGCAATGGCGGCGCCGCCTATGCGAAAACCTTCGCCGCGCGCTATCCCGACGAACCGCTGACGCCGTTCTGTCATCGGTATCTGTTCGAAGCAGGCGCAGCGCGACGACGCGGCGCGTGAGGCGGCCGCCGCCACGCACGACGACGAGCGCGGTTTCGCGCTGAGGTCGCTCGCGCGCATGGAGGCGTCGTCGCATATCGCGCAGGCTGCGGCGAGCGCGTCGCGCGACGCTGCGGCGGCCGCCCACACGTCGGCGCGCGCGGCGCGGCGCTCGGCCTTCTGGACCATGATCACCGCACTCGCGTCGGCGCTCGGCGTAGTGGTAAACGCGGCCCTCAATCTCGGCTGGCTCGAATGGGCGAGGTATCTCGCGCGATGAGCGACGCGTCGGGCCGAGCGTTCGCGCCGTGAAGGTGGTGTGAATCGGCGGCGCCGGCGGGGCTCGCCCGCACGCCACGCGAGAACCTATCCATTTACCACACCGATACGACATCGATGCGACACGATTGCACGAGCGCGTCGATTACACAAATCGCCCCATCGGAGCATGCCGCGCGCGGTCTGAACGCAGTATTATTCTTCAGGTTTCCTTCAGCTTTGCTCCGTACTATTTGCGCCACTGCCCGTGGCCTTTCCGGACCGCGGCCACCGCTACGTGCAGGTCGAGCCCAGGCTTTCCCGACCTGCATTCGGGCAATGGAACAGAATAGATTCCCGACTGAAAACCGAAAGCGCCTATAAAGGCTTGCTGGAGCATCCATGAAAACTCTGTTCTTGCAGGCGCCGTCGTACGACGGCTTCGATGGTGGTGCGGGTTCGCGCTATCAGGCCAAGCGTGAAGTTCGCTCGTTCTGGTATCCGACGTGGCTCGCCCAACCCGCGGCACTGGTTCCCGACAGCCGCGTGCTCGACGCCACGGCAGACGGCCTGTCCGTCGACGCCGCCCTCGACATCGCCTCGCAATACGAGCTGGTGGTGATCCACACCAGCACGCCATCCTTCCCGACCGACGCGTTGTTCGCCCAGGACCTCAGGAAGCGCAAGCCGTCGCTGCTGATCGGCATGGTCGGCGCGAAGGTCGCGGTCGATCCGCACAATTCGCTGACCGCGACCGAGGCCATCGACTTCGTGTGTCGCGAGGAATTCGATTTCACCTGCAAGGAAATCGCCGAAGGCAAGCCGTTCGCGCAGATCCTCGGCTTGAGCTATCGCACCCCCGACGGCTCGATCGAGCACAACGAAGCGCGCCCGATCCTCGAGAACATGGACGAGCTGCCGTTCGTCGCGCCGATCTACAAGCGCGATCTGACCATCAAGAATTACTTCAACGGCTACCTGAAGCATCCGTACGTGTCGCTCTACACTGGCCGCGGCTGCCGCTCGAAGTGCACGTTCTGCCTGTGGCCGCAAACGGTCGGCGGCCATCGCTATCGGGTGCGTTCGGTCGAGAACGTGCTCGAGGAAGTCAAGTGGATTCGCGACAACATGCCCGAAGTCAAGGAGATCATGTTCGACGACGACACGTTCACCGACTTCAAACCGCGCGCCGAAGAAATCGCGCGAGGCATGGGCAAGCTGGGCGTCACATGGTCGTGCAACGCGAAGGCGAACGTGCCTTACTCGACGCTGAAGATCATGAGGGAAAACGGCTTGCGCCTGCTGCTGGTCGGCTACGAATCCGGCGACGACCAGATCCTGCTGAACGTCAAGAAGGGCTTGCGTACCGACATCGCGCGGCGCTTCGCCCAGGACTGCCGCACGCTGGGCATCAAGGTGCACGGCACCTTCATTCTCGGCTTGCCGGGCGAGACGCCGGAAACGATCCAGAAGACCATCGAGTACGCGAAAGAGATCAATCCGCTGACGATCCAGGTGTCGCTCGCCGCGCCGTACCCGGGCACTACGCTCTATAACCAGGCGGTCGAGAACGGCTGGCTCGCGGAGAACAAGGTGATCAATCTCGTCAGCAAGGAAGGCGTGCAGCTGGCGGCGATCGGCTACCCGCATCTGTCGCGAGACGAGATGTACCACCAGCTCGAAAACTTCTATAAACGCTTTTATTTCCGGCCGTCGAAGATCTGGGAGATCCTGCGCGAAATGCTGACGAGCTGGGACATGATGAAACGGCGCCTGCGCGAAGGCGTCGAATTTTTCCGCTTCCTGCGCGCGCACGAGGCGTGAGCGCCGCACACCTCGCCGCCGTCACGCTCGCGTGCGCGTGCGCGGCGGCGACCGTTGTCGGCATCGGCTACACCGTGCTCGCGAGCGCGCTGATCGGGCGCTTCTTCGCGAGGGATGTAGCCGAACCCTCCAGCTTTCCACCCATTACGGTGATCAAACCGTTGCATGGCAACGAGTGGGCGTTGCTCGACAATCTGTCGAGCTTCTGCGCGCAAAATTATCCCGGGCCCGTGCAATTCCTGTTCGGCGTGCATGACTGCGCCGACCCCGCGCTGCAAACCGTCAACGAACTGCGGCGTCTCCATCCTCAGGCGGACATCACCGTCGTCGCCGATGCGCGTCTGTACGGCCCGAACCGCAAGATCAGCAATATCCTCAACATGGTGCCGCAGGCGCGCCACGACGTGCTCGTGTTCGCCGACAGCGACGTGTGCGTCGGCCCGGACTATCTGCGCAACGTGATCGGCGAATTGCAGCAGCCGGGCGTCGGGCTCGTCACCTGCGCATATCGCGGCCAGCCCGATCCGGGTTTCTGGCCGCGGCTGTCGGCGATCGCAACCAACTACCAGTTCCTGCCGGGCGTCGTCACCGGACTCGCGCTCGGGCTCGCGCGGCCGTGCTTCGGCCAGACCATCGCGATGCGGCGCGACACCTACGAGCGGATCGGCGGCTTCAAGCCGTTCGTGCAGCATCTGGCCGAGGACTACGAGATCGGCGCGGCGGTGCGCGCGGCGGGCGAGCAGGTCACGATTCCGCCGTTCGCAATCGCGCATGCGTGTGTCGAAGCGAGCGCCGCACAACTCGTGACGCACGAACTGCGCTGGAGCCGCACGATTCGCCGCATCGATCCGCTCGGACACTTCGGCACGGCGCTCGTGCATCCGTTGCCGTTCGCGCTGCTCGCGCTCGCGTGCTCGGGCGGCGCGCCGTGGGCGTGGCTGCTCGCGGCAGTGACGCTGGTCGCGCGTCTCGCGTTGAAGTGGCGCGCGGATCGGGCGTTGCGTCAGCGCTGCCGCGATCTGTGGCTTCTGCCGTTATGGGATATCGTATCGTTTGCGATTTTCGTCGCGAGCTTCCGCTCGTCGCGGGTGATCTGGCGGGGCTTCAGCTTCAAGGTCGACGGCGACGGGCTGCTGTCGGCGGCGCAGGACGAATGACGAACGAACGGCAGATTGGGCTGGCAATGAACGAAGAGGTTTCGAGCGGGCGAAACGGGAGCGCCCTGGAGACGCATGGCAGCGCCCCGGCGACACGCGGCGTGCGGCGCATCACGTATACCGAGGTCGTGTGCGAGGTGCCCGCATGATGAAGCATCTGGGCCGCGCGGCTGCGCTCGCGGGTTTGCTGATCTGTTTGTGGCTCGTCTGGCGCGAAGATCCGCGCGCGGTGCTCAGCGCGTTGCGCGCGGCTGGCGCGGGCCTCGTGGTGGCCGCGCTCGCGCATGTGCTGCCAATGATCGCCAACGCGTGCGACTGGCGCTCGCTGATTCGCGGCGCGAACCGCCCCAGCTTCGGCAGGATGCTGCATCTGGTGTGGGTGCGCGAATCGGTCAACTGCATGCTGCCGGTCGCGCGGATCGGCGGCGAACTCGTGTCGTTCCGTATGTTCAGGCGCTGGGGCGTCAGGCCGTCGACAGCGGTGGCCAGCACCATCGTCGACATGCAACTGACCGTGATCAGCCAGCTGATGTTCACGATGGTCGGGATTGGTTTTCTGTTCGCCAATGCGCAATCGGGCGCGCTGCGGCTCGCCGGGCAGCTCGCGTGGGGCGTGGTCGCGTTGACGCCGGTGCTGTTGCTGTTCGGGCTCGTCCAGCATGCCAATCCGTTCGAGCGCATCACGCGCGTGGCGAACCGCGTGACGAGCGGCAAGCTAACCGCGCTGGTCGGCCAGTCCGCTCAGATCGATCAGTCGATCAAGGTGATCTGGCGCCGCCGCGCGGTCGTGCTGCGCTATCTGTTCTTCTGGCAGCCGCTGCAATGCGTGCTGACCTCGCTCGAAATCTGGCTCGCGCTGTATTTCCTCGGCGCGCGGGTGACGCTCGTCGAGGCGATCGTAATCGAATCGCTGATCCAGGCGGTCAGCAGCGCCGCGTTCTTCGTGCCGGGCGGTCTCGGCGTGCAGGAGGGCGCTTTCGTACTGATTGGCGGCGCACTGGGGCTCGACCCCGCCATCTGTCTCGCGCTCGCGGCCGCGCGGCGAATTCGCGATCTGCTGATATTCGTGCCGGGCCTGATCGCGTGGCAGCTGTTCGAGGCGTCCGGCAGCGCGCGGCCGCATGCCGCACCGCACGGCGTGCGCGCCGAACTGGCCAAGCAGCGTTCGGGCGTCGCTGACGCGAACCGGGGCGGCGAGCGGCGCTGAGCGATTGGCGCGCCTTCAGCGCGTCGCGCGATAGGCCGGAAACGACACCCGCACCGCAAGCCCCCGGTCCCCGATCCCGGCGCCTAGCTGCAGACTCGCGCCGAAATGCTCGGCGATCCGCGCAACGATCGACAAACCGAGCCCGCTGCCGGTCGCCTGATTGCCGGTCGCGCGGAAAAAGCGGTTCGTGAGCCGCGCGAGATCGTCCGGCGCGACGCCGGGGCCGTCGTCGCGCACGATCAGCTGCACCTGCTCGTCGGCATGGCGCACCGCCACTTCGACATTGCCGCCCGAGCGTCCGTACTTGATCGCGTTATCGAGCAGATTGTCGAGCAGGATGCCGATCAGCACGGGCTCCGCGTCGATCTCGGCGAGCATGTCGCCGACCAGCATCACATTGATGTGCTTCTGTTGCGCGTTGCGCCTGTTCGCGAGCAGCGTATCTTTCGCGATCGCCGCCGGCCTCAGCGGCTCGGTGGGCAGCTTCTCCTGCACGTCGAGCCGCGCGAGCAGCAGCAGTTGCTCGGCGAGCCGCGCGCTGCGATCGACGCCTTGCACGACGCGCTCCATCGCGAGCCGCTGCAGCGCGATGTCGGGCTCGGCGAGCGCGACCTGCGCCTGTACCTTGATCGCGGCGAGCGGCGTCTTCAGTTCGTGCGCGGCATCGGCGGTGAAGGCGCGCTCGTGCTCGCGCGCATGGTGCAGACGCGCCAGCATCTGGTTGATCGCGTCGACGAGCGGGCGCACCTCGAGCGGCGTGCGGCCGATGCCGACCGGTTCCATGCGGTTGATGTCGCGCGAACGGATCGCGGCCGACAACACCTTCAGCGGCGCGAGACTCCAGCCGATGCTGAGCCACACGAGCACCGCGAGCACTGGCAGCGCGATCAGCGTGGGCCGCGCGATGCGGCTCGCGACACCGCTCACCAGGTCGCTGCGGGTGTTGGCCGGTTCGAACACGCGCACGCTGTGACCGAGTGCCGTTTCGCGCAACGTGAACGAGTGATAGAGCTGACCGCCCAACGTGACGTCCTGCGCGCCGCTCGCGGGCGGCAACGGCAAATCCCACGCGGCGAGCGCATGCAGTTGCGGGCTGCCCGCCAGAATGGCGCCGTTGGCCGCGCGCACCTGGAAGAGGGCGTCGCGCGGCAGCGTGTCGTCGTCGTCGAGATCGCTCGCGCCGGGCTCACCGCCTCTCTCTTCTTCACGCACATCGATGCGCGCATTGGCGAGCGTCATCAGATTCGTCGAATCGAGCAGCGCGAGCATCTGCGCGAGTTCGGCGAGACGCGCTCGTTCCCACGCGGCGACTTCGTGGATGGCTTGCCGGTCGCTCGACACGAGCGCGCAGCCCCATACGATCGCGATGCTCGCGAGCACGAGCAGCACGAGGCGCCGCCGAATCGACGGACCGATCATTCTTTCTCCATCACATAGCCGATGTTGCGCACGGTCTTGATCAGGCTTGCGCCGAGCTTCTTGCGCAGGTTCGACACGTGCACCTCGATCGCATTGCTTTCGATCTCTTCCTGCCAGCCGTACAGGCTTTCTTCGAGCCGCGAGCGCGACTGAGGAATGCCGAGATTGGTCAGCAGTTGCAGCAGAATCGCCCATTCGCGCGACGTGAGCGGCACGCGCGCCTCGTCGATCTGCACCGTTTGCGCGGCCGGATTCACTGTCAGATTCTGGTAACGAATCAGATCGATACTGCGACCTTGTGCGCGGCGCAACAGCGCGCGGCACCGCGCCACCAGTTCGGTGAGATCGAACGGCTTGCCGAGATAGTCGTCGGCGCCCGCTTCCAGTCCGCCGACGCGATCGACGACCGTGCCTTTTGCGGTCAACACCAGCACCGGCACGTCATTGCCGGCGTCGCGCACGCGTTTGAGCAGCTCCGTGCCGCTCACGCGCGGCAGGCCGAGGTCGAGTACCACCAAGGCATATTGAGTCGTGTCGAGCGCGAGGCCTGCCTTGTGGCCGTCGCGTGCCCAGTCGACTGTGAAGCCGGCCTGACGAAGGCCCGCCTCGACACCGCAGCCGATGAGTTCGTCGTCTTCTACGAGGAGTAAGCGCATGAGGCAAATATTCCATTGTGGGGCTTTATTGCATAACGTCGAGCATTTTGACGCAAGCGGCATTGATGCACATAGACGAACAATCTGCCGCGTTCCGAAGTGTAACCACGCCGTTCGTTAGCCCCTTCATGCCATGCGCGTGCTTAAGGTTTCCTTCAGCTTGAATCGATACCATCGACGCGCTATAAAATGGTCGTCGCAGATCGTAATGCATGTGCGAGACCAGGTTGTCGTCAGACCATCGCAACCTGATCGTAAGGACTTCGATGGAGCGACGCGCGAGGTATTCTTTATGCTGGTCGATGGCGTCAACGGACGACCTCGACGAGTCGCGCCCATTGCCAGCATCCGGTCAGGCCGCAAGGCCGCGCACGAGGCACGTTATGAAGCGAGTCACCATCGACATGCTACGAGCCCATCTGCTAGTCGCGTCTCTGACGGCCGCGGGCACCGAAGCGCTGCTGTGCATGGCGTTGCCGGTACTGCCGGTCTCTGACGCTTTTTTCGCTTCGGCATCGTTCAGGCTGTTCGCGCTCGCGCTGATGATCGGCGGCGTGGTGATCGCGCGCGAATTTGCCGAGGTCGCCTTCGAGGTCGCGGTGCGGCGCGACTGCGCGATTCGGGCTGCTCGCGGCGCATGGCCCGCCGTGATCGCAGCGAATTGTCCGCGCCGGTGGCTCGTCGTGCTTCATCTGCGGCTAACGGGGCAACCTTTCGTGCTGGCCGAGCACTGACGGATACGGACGACACACAATGGCGGCGCACGCGTTGATGGCATGTCAATGGCTTCTGTTAGCCGCCTGCGTTAGCGCCTCGATCTACACGGTAGCCGCCGCGCTCGCCATGCCGTTTTTCACCGCCCGACATAAATCGAACCATCATGGGGGCAGGGCCGTCAATCGCGCCCTCAGCCGTTCGCTGATGGATTCGCTCGATTGTCCAACCGGGCCGTTCGCGCAGGTTGGTGTCAGCGTGCTGAAGCCGCTGTGCGGCGCCGAGCCGCGTCTCTACGAAAATCTGCGAACCTTCTGCGAACAGCGACATCAGCATTTTCAGCTGGTGTTGGGCGTGTCGTCGCCGCACGATCCCGCCATCGCGGTGGTGCGCCGTTTGCAGGCCGCCTATCCGAAGCGCGACATCGAGCTTGCAATCGACACACGCATACACGGCAGCAATCTGAAAGTCAGCAACCTGATCAACATGGCGGCACGCGCGCGCCACGACATGATCGTGATCGCCGACAGCGACATCGCGGTCGACTCGGACTATCTCGACAGCGTCGCCGCGCCGCTCGCGGACCCGAACGTCGGCGTGGTCACGTGCCTGTACGTCGCGCGCGGCGTCGGCGGTTTCTGGCCGCGTGTCGGTGCGCTGTTCATCAACGAGTGGTTCGCACCCTCGGTGCGGGTCGCCCATGCGATCGGCTCGCGCCGCTTCGGCTTCGGCGCGACGCTCGCGTTGCGGCGCGCGACGCTGGAGCGCATCGGCGGCTTCGAAGCGCTGAAAAACTGCCTCGCCGACGACTACTGGCTCGCCGAGCACGTGCGCGCGCTCGGTCTGCAAACGGTGCTGTCGCGCGTGATGGTCGCGACCGACGTGATCGAGCCGACCTTCGCGGCGCTGTGGCAGCGCGAAACGCGCTGGCTGCGCACGATCCGCTCGGTCAATCCGCCGGGCTTCGTGTCGCTGCTGATCACCTTCCCCACGCCGTGGCTGTTGACGAGCGCGGGGCTGACCGTGTCGCTCGCGACGTGTGCTCACGCGCCTTTCGCGGCGGTGGTCGCGAGCGCGTCGGCCACCGCGGTCTGCGTTGGCGCGCGCCTGCTGCTGCACCTGCGCGCGGCACGCCGCGCGCGCACGTTCTGGCGCGATCTGCCGCTGGTGCCGTTGCGCGATGCGCTGCTCGCGCTCCAGTGGCTCGTCAGCGCGTTCGGTTCGCACGTCGTGTGGCGCGGCGAGCGCATGCAGCTCGGCACGCCGTCCGCCGAGCGCAGCGGCCGGCTGGACAGCCTCACGTGATGGACAGCGCAAAACCCACCCGGTCGCGCGGACTGATCATCACCGCCGACGATTTTGGTCTGCATCAGCGCGTCAATATCGCGGTCGAGCGCGCGCATCGCAACGGTGTGCTGCGCGCCGCGAGTCTGATGGTCGGCGCGCCGGCCGCCAAAGACGCGGTCGCGCGCGCGCGTATGCTGCCGGAACTGCGCGTGGGCCTGCATCTGGTGCTGGCCGACGGCGCCGCGCTGGCGCCGCGCGAGCAGGTCGCCGCGCTGCTCGACGAGAATGGCCGCTTCGGCAGCAACATGGTGCGTGACGGCGTGCGCTTCTTTTTTCTGCCGCACGTGCGCCGGCAGCTCGCGCACGAAATTCGCGCGCAATTCGAAGCCTTCGCCGCGACCGGCCTTACGCTCGACCACGTGAACACACACAAGCATTTTCATCTGCATCCGACCGTGCTCGGCCTGATCCTCGACATCGGCCGCGACTACGGCATGAAGGCGATGCGTCTGCCGTTCGAAGCGAACGCGCCGCTGTGGCTGCGGCCGTGGATCGCGCACGTGAAGACGCGGCTCGAGCGCGCGGGGATCGCGCACAACGACTACGTGGTCGGCATCGCGGCGAGCGGGCGCATGGATGAGGCGACCTGGCTCGCCGCGCTCGCGAATCTACCGCATGGTGTCGGCGAAATCTACTGTCATCCGGCGCTGGCCGGCGACGCGCTGAGCGACGGCATGCACGACTACCGGCATGCCGACGAGTTGCAGGCGCTGCTGTCGCCACGGGTGGCCGCCGCGATCCGCGCGCTTGGGGGGCGGCTCGGCGGGTTCGCGGATGTGCTTGCGTAGCGCCATGCTTCGCGAAACGCGGAAAACTTTGGCCACGCTCACAGCGGCTGCTTTTTCATCAACAGCTTCAGCAACGCCGGCAGCAGCAACAGCACGAGCGGCAACTGCACGATCAGTCCCGAAATGATCGCGATCGCGAGCGGTTGCTGCATCGCCGAGCCTTGCCCCAGCGCGAACGCGAGCGGCAACAGCGCGAGGATCGCGGCGATCGTCGTCATCGCGATCGGCCGCAGACGGTTGCGGCCGGCGGCCTGCAACGCGTCGTCGAAGGGCATCTCGTCGTCGCGCACCAGCGCCTGCAATTCCGACACATAGAAGATCGCGACCTCGGTCACGATGCCGATGATCATCGTCATGCCCATCATCGCGGAGATGTTCAACTCGATGCCGGGCAGCGCGGCTTCGGTCTGCTGCAATTGGCGCGCGAGAGTTCGTAGCGCTTGCGCGCGAGCCGGGCCGTGCGAAATCGACGCGTCGTCCGCACCCGTAAGGGTTCGTTAAGCTGCGACGGCCGATAATGCGGCGGCCAAAACCGCACCAAGGAGAGGAGAGGCCATGCGCCTGCTACTGGTCGAAGACGACGACATGATCGCGGAATCGGTGCTGGGCGCGATGCGCCGCGCCGGCTACGCGATCGACTGGGCCGAGGACGGCCGCGCGGCGGAACTGTCGCTCGATAACGGCGTGTACGACCTCGTGCTGCTCGACCTCGGCCTGCCGAAAAAAGACGGCATCGACGTGCTGAACGCGTATCGCCGCAACGGCGGCGCGGCGCCCGTGATCATCCTGACCGCGCGCGACGCGGTCGACGAACGCATCCGCGGTCTCGATGCCGGCGCCGACGACTACCTGATCAAGCCGTTCGATCTCGACGAACTGGCCGCGCGCATTCGCGCGCTGCTGCGCCGACGCACCGGCCAGAAGCAGCCGGTCTACAGTCACGGCGAACTGACGCTCGACCCCGCCGCGCATGAAGTCACCAAGGACGGCGTGCCGTTGCCGCTGGTGCCGCGCGAATTCGCGTTGCTGCAGGCACTGATCGAGGAGCCGACCCGCGTGTTCACGAAGGCCGAGCTCGAAGAAAAGCTGTACGGCTGGGGCGAGGAAGTCGGCAGCAATACGATCGAAGTGCATGTGCACAGTCTGCGGCGCAAGATCGGCGCGGATCAGGTGGTGACCGTGCGCGGGGTCGGCTACCGCCTGAAGAGGTGCGGATGACGTCGATTCGCCGCTGGCTGCTCGGCTGGCTGATCTTCGGCATGGCGGCGGCGTCGATGGTCGCGGCTTTCGCGATCTTCCATACCGCGCGGCGCGAGGCGAGCGAGCTGTTCGACTACGAACTGCGCACCGTCGCGCTGTCGCTGCCGTCGGCGCTGAGCGGCGCGGGCAGCCGCGAGCGGCGGGAACCCGACCTCGGCGATCTCGCCGACGACCGCATCGTCATCGAAATCTGGGACCGCGGCGGTACGCTCGTCTATCGCTCCGCGCAGGCGCCGGTGTTCGAGCGTCTGCCCCCGGGCTTTCACACAGTGCCGCGCGGCGAATACCACTGGCGCATCTTCGGCGTCGCGCAGACAGACCGCTACGTGCAGGTCGCGCAACCGGTCTCGGTGCGCGAAGAACTCGCGTTGCAGCTCGCGCTGCACACGCTGTGGCCGCTCGGCGTGCTGCTGCCGGTGACGATCGCGCTGGTGCTGCTGGTGGTCGCGCACGGGCTCGCGCCGATCGGCGGACTGTCGCGCGCGCTCGCGACGCGTTCGATCGATTCGCTCGAACCGCTGCGGCTCGACGGCAACCTGCCGGTCGAAATCCGGCCGCTCGTCGAAGCGCTGAACGATCTGCTGCAACGGTTGCATACGGCGTCGCAGGCGCAGCGCACGTTCATCGCCGATGCCGCGCACGAGCTGCGCTCGCCGCTCGCGGCGCTGAAGCTGCAACTGCAGGCGGCGTCGCGCGATGGATCGCTGAGAGGCGAGGGGCAGACGCTCGAGCGCGTCGAACAGCGGGTGAACCGGATCATCCACCTCGTGCAGCAACTGCTGACGCTCGCGCGCGAAGACGCGCAGCCGGTCACGTCGACGGTGCCGGTCAGCTTGCGCCGCATCGGCGAGCAGGCGGTCAGCGATTGTTCCGTGCTCGCGGAGTTGCGCGAGATCGATCTCGGCCTCGAATGCGAACACGCGCTCACACCGAACGACGCCTATACGGTGCTCGCGGAGCCGCACAGTATCAGCGTGTTGTTAGGGAACCTGATCAATAACGCAATCCGTCATACGCCGCCGGGCGGCCGTGTCGACGTGGTGCTGCGACGCACGGGCGAGCGCGTGGGCTTCGAGGTCGTCGACAGCGGCTCGGGAATTCCCGAGGCGGAACTCGAACGCGTGTTCGACCCTTTCTATCGCGGCGAGGAGTCGAAGGGCGAGGGCAGCGGGCTCGGTCTCGCGATCGTCGCGCGGATCGCCGAGCGGCATCAGCTCGGCCTGTCGCTGAGCAACAATGTCGGGGCGCCCGGTTTGCGGGTGTCGGTCACAGGGCTGCGCGCGCCCGCCGCCGACGCGCCCGTCACGGCCGCGAATTGACGATCGTCAATGCGGCTCGGGTTGTCACAAGCACGTAGGCGCACGCTGCTACAATCTCATTTTTACAGATCGACAGATTGGTTGTGCACTATGGGTTTCGAACAACTCGCTGAACTGAAGAAGCAACTGGCCGCGGCGCGCGCCGCCGCAGAGTCCGCCGGCAAGGCCGATCGCAAATCGGCCACGCGCCCCGCTTCGAAGTCCGCCGGCAAGCCCGCTTCAAGTTCAGGGGCACATCCTGGTTCACATGCCGAGCGTGGCGCCAATCCGGGCACGAAGCCCGGTGGCCGGCCCGGCGCGAAGCCGGCCGCAAAGGCCGGCGCTCGCCCGGACGGCAAGCCGGGCACGCGAGCCGGCGGCCCGCAGCCGGCGCGCCACACCGCGCCCGCCAAGCCGGCGGTGGACGCCAAGCCGGTGGACCCGGTGGTGCGCTCGATCGGTCGTCTGCAAAAACGTTTCCCGGTCGCTTTCCCGAAGAATCCGGCCCCGAAGCTGCCGCTGAAGATCGGCATTTTCGAAGACCTCGTCGTGCATGCGAAGGAACTGTCGCTGAGCGAAGCCGAACTGCGCGACGCGATCAAGACGTGGTGCCGTGGCGGGCGCTACTGGAAGAGCCTCGTCGAAGGCGCGGCGCGCGTGGACCTGGCGGGCGTCGAAGCCGGCAAGGTCACGGTGCAGGAAGCGGCGGGTGCTCAGCGCCTGCTCGCGCATCGCGCGGCGAAGGGCGCGCAGAAGGCCGCCACCGCGACGGCAAGCGCGAATGCGCCGACCGATGCAGGTACACCGGCCGAGGGCGCGGCCGCTGAAGCGTCACATGCCGAAGCAGCGGTAGCGGCAGTCGCGGAACAAGCGGCCCGCCAAGCGGATGTCGCTGCTGCGTCGCCGGAAGCCGTAGCGGCGGATGCCGCCGGGAGCGCGGACACCCAGGCGCAGACCAGCGCGCAACACGAACCGCAAGCCACCGCTCCCGCCTCGCCCCCCTCCCAAGCCTAACCTTGGCACAGCCCGTCATGGCCTCGATCACGAGGCCATGACGGGCGGCGCAGCCGTCAACCGGCTGCGCACGAATCCCACATGCTCGCGCAGCACGTAAAACGCATCCGCATACGCGAGCGGCATGCGCAGGTGGCTCAGCGCCGCCTCGATCTCGTCCAGTTGCCCCAGTAGCTGCGTGCGCTCCTCGTCGGTTGCGCCGGCGAGCGCGTGCCGCTCGATCGCGATCAGCGAACCGTAATAACGATAGATGCGCGAGCGCACCCGCCACCGGTACAGCGCCGGAATCACGCGCATGGCGGGCAACAGCAGCACGGCGACCGGCAATAGCAGGACGAGCGTACGATCGCCGATGCTCGCGAGCCAGAAAGGCAGCGTCCGATACAAAAAGCCCTTGCCGGTCCGGTAATAGCGCTGCGCGTCTTCGCTGATCGGATATTCGTGCTCGACCGGGTTCGGGAACTGGCCGGCGTGCTGCAACAGGCCCGCGGCGCCGTGCACTTCCTGCGCCGCCTCGATCAATAGGTCCGAAATCGCCGGATGCAGCGTGCTGCGCGCGACGAGTTCGACCGTCGGACTAATCAGGTGGACGGTCTCGGGCGGAATGCGCCGCTTCAGATCGAGCACGCCGGGCGGCAAGTCGATCTGGTCGAGAAACGGAAAGACGCGTGTATAGGCGCTCGCTTCGTCGAAATTCATCACCGAGATGCCGGGTACGCGCAACAGCCGCAGCATCAGGCCGCGCGTGGCCGAATCGCCGCTCAGAATCGCCGCGTCGACCTCGCCGGCAACCAGCTGCGTGGCGGCCTGCAGGCCGTCGCTCGGCACTAGCGTCGTGGCGCCGCCGGGCTCGATGCCGTTCGCCGCGAGCAGTTGCAGCGCGAGCAGCCGCGTGCCGCTGCCTTCGCGGCCGACCGCGATCCGCTTGCCTTCGAGCTGCGCCAGTTGCGTGAGCGCCGCGCCGCGATAGAACACGACGATCGGCACATAGAACACGCTGCCGAGCGACACCAGCGACGAAGTATCGAGCCCTTCGGCCACCCCGCCCTGCACGAGAGCGATATCGACGTGCTGCTTCGGATCCAGCAGCCGCTGCAGGTTCTGCACGGAACCTTCGGATTCGAGCACGTTCAGGCGGATGCCGTTGCGGGCGAGGATCTTGCGGTACTGGTTCGCGGTGACGACGAACGAGCTGTCGCGCGGGCCGGCGCTGATCGTGATCGTGCGCGGCGGCGCCGGATTGGCGATCCAGACGATCAGCACGATCGCGAACGCGATCAGCAGCGCTGTGATGAAGTAGGGCAGCAGGTGCTCGCGCCATTCGGCGCGCGTAGGTTCGGCGGGAAAGTGCGGAGGCCGCGGACGCTGCGCTTTCATGAAGACTCCGTGCGGGAAGCCGGGTGAAGGCATTGTCGCCTGTGCGGGGCGGCTTTGCCGTCGACGGTTCGCTCTATTGACCGGGCGCGCGGCGCCGCGTCGCCGTGCTCACGCACGCGGCGCTCAAACGCGCTTGAACAACTGCCGCGCGAGCGAGCACATCAGCAGCGTCGCCGGCGATTCGTCCTGCAGGCGCCGGCTCATGATGATCGGCGACGCGGCGCTTGCCGACGGAATCGGCCGGTACGCGACGCCATGCGCGCGCAAGCCCTCGACGCTCTCCGGCACGAGACACACGCCGACCTGCGCGGCGACCAGCCCTAGCGCGGTCTGCAACTCCCGCACTTCATGGATCGCTTTCGGCTCCAGCGCCTGATCGTGCATTGCCGAGATCTGCTGGTCCGCATAGCTCGGCCGCGGCGTGCTCGGATAGACGATCAGCGTTTCCTCGGCGAGCGCGGCAAGCGTCAGCGGCTTCTTTTGCCGCGCGAGTGGATGGTCCTGCGGCAACGCGGCGATCATCCGTTCCTCGACCAGCACTTCGCGCGCGAGTTGCGCATCGTCGAAGCGCAGCCGGCCGAAACCGACGTCGATGCGGCCACCTTTGAGCGCGGCCAACTGCTCGATCGTGAACATCTCGATCAGCGACAGCTCGATGTGCGGCGCGGCCTCGCGAAACGAGCGGATCACCGCGGGCAGCGCGCCATACAGCGTCGACGGTACGAAACCGATCACGATGCGTTCCGCGAGTTGCGCGAGCCGGCGCGTGAGCGGCGCGAGCTCATCGGCTTCATCGATCAGACGTTTCGCCTGCGTGTAGAAAATGCGGCCGGCTTCGGTGAGCCGCAACGGCCGCGAGCCGCGCTCGAACAGCGGCAGGCCGATACTTTCCTCGATCTGCTGGATCTGCCGCGACAGCGGCGGCTGTGTCATATGCAGACGATTGGCCGCCCGCGTGATGTTCATTTCCTCGGCGACCGCGATGAAGTAGCGAAGTTGGCGAAATTCCATGCATGCCTCTGAGGTGTGATGCGTCGGCGATTGGTGTTGCGTTGGTCTGCTGCGCGTTGGGTGCTGCCGGTTGCGGTACGGTGCTGCCGCCGCGGCGCTGCGCGAGGGCAACGAATGATAGCAACAGCGCCGCTAAATACCGGCCAGATGACGCACGAGCGCCTTTTCCGCGCGCGGCAGCGCATTCAGCTCGCGCATGCTGTTGCCGTCGTTCGTCACCAACGAGTGGCAGCTGTTTGCGGGATCGGGCGTGCGCGCGCTCGTCGAACGCTTAGGGCCGATGCTGGCGGGCATCGTACTCGGCACGCTGGTTGCGGCAGCTCGGTCAGCGCGCGCTTGCGCGACGCCGACGCCGCGGCGCAAGCCAAACAGCATCAATCGTCGTAAGCCACGCGTAAACGGGGCCATCGAGGTCTGATGCGAATCGATTGTTCGTCGGAAGCGGCGTATCAATTCGTCTCGAGCCGCTTTATCCGGCCTCGCGCCATGCCTAAATTAACGACGAGTGACAGCGCCACTGCATTTCCGGCTTTTATTGGCGTGGACCCCGCGGCTCCTCGCGAGGCATGCCGGCGCGAACCATTGAAAGGACACGATGATGAGCAAGCTCACGGGCAAGGTAGCGGTTGTAACGGGTGCATCGAAAGGCATCGGAGCGGCGATTGCGAAGGCATTGGCGGCGCAAGGCGCGTCGGTCGTGGTGAACTATGCGTCGAGCCGCGCGGGCGCCGACAAGGTGGTCGCCGATATCACGGCGGCGGGCGGCAAGGCGGTCGCGGTTGGCGGTGACGTGTCGAAGGCCGCGGACGCGAACGGCATCATCGATACGGCGATCGAAACGTACGGGCGGCTCGACGTTCTCGTCAACAACTCGGGTGTCTATGAATTCGCGGCGCTCGAAGAGATCACCGAAGCGCACTTCCATAAGCACTTCGATGTCAACGTGCTCGGGCTGCTGCTCGTGACGCAGGCGGCGGCCAGGCATCTGGGCGACGGCGGCAGCATCGTCAACGTGAGCTCGGTCGTGACCCGCATCACGCCGGCGACCACCGCGGTATACACGGCCACCAAGGGCGCGGTCGATGCGATCACCGGCGTGCTCGCGAAGGAACTCGGACCGCGCAAGATCCGCGTGAATTCGGTGAATCCGGGCATGGTCGAGACCGAGGGCACCCACACCGCCGGCGTGATCGGCTCGGACTTCGAAACGTGGGCGATCAGCACGACGCCGCTCGGCCGTATCGGCCAACCCGACGATATCGCGGATGTCGTCGCGTTCCTCGCGTCGGATGACGCGCGCTGGTTGACGGGCGAGAGCCTGATCGCGAGCGGCGGCTCGCGTTAAGTCTGAAGGGGTTGCCAACGCTCGCGGCAACCCGCGGAACAATTCGAGCGCGCTCGCGGGCGGCGGGGCCGGCAGCATGAAGGCCACGCCGCTCCTTGCAGCGACGGCGCGCGAGCTACGCGCGTTGAACATCGCCCCCCAAGACCTCTGTTTCGGCTCCCGGCAACTCCACCGCAAAAAACGCGTCGAGCAGATTCGAACCCGGCCGCTCGGCGAGCCGCGTCAGCGATTCGATCATCTGCACGCGGCAATCGAGCAGCGGCACCATCCGGATCCGCCGCGACTCGTTGAACTCTGCGCGCGCAATGACGCCGACGCCGATTCCCTGCGCGACCGCTTCCTCCAGCGCCTCGCGGCCATCCACGTACATGACCGGCTCGACTTGCAACGACTCGCGCACGAGCTCGATTTCGAGCAGTTGTTGGGTGACCGATTGCGGCTCGCGGAAGATCATCGGCTGTTCGACGAGCTCCGCGTAACTCAGCCGGCGCTTCTTCGCGGCCGGGTAGCTCGCCGGCACCATCGCGACCAGCGGATCGCGCCGCAACACGCGCGACTGCAAGCGGCTATGCACCTGCGGCGCGGCCGTGATCGCCGCGTCGACCGCGCTCGACAGCACGCGCTGCATGCACTCTGCCGCATTGGCGATCGACAGCGTGACGACGATGCCCGGGTGCCGCTGGCGAAACGCGCCGATCAGCGCGACGGCGAGATCGGGGGCATCGGCCGCGAGCGATAACGAACCCGACTCCAGCCCGCCCGCTGATTCGAGCAGTTGGCGCGCCTCCCGCTCGCAACTGAGCATATGCCGTGTCACGCTGAACAGGCGCAGCCCGAGCTCAGTCGTCTCCACGCCGCGCGGCCCGCGCTCGAACAGCTTGACGCCGTAATCCTGTTCGAGCCGCCGCACGTGATCCGACACCGCCGGCTGCGTCAGCGACAACGCCTGCGCCGCTTTCGAAAAGCCGCCATGTTCCGCGACCGCATGGAACGCCCGCAATTGCGCGTATTGCACGTGTGCCTCGCCAGCAAATAAGTTTTTGCGATACCGTCATCGATTATATCGATTTTACCGATGGACAACGCTTCTGTATCGTGTGAGCTATCGACATAGCGATATCGGAGTTGCGGACATGGAAAGCGCGATCGGCGGTTCGGCGGCGACATTGGCCGTGGCAGCCGCGGCAACATCGACCCGTTGCACCACACCCTGCGCCGCGCCGGCTGGCGGCGAGCCTTATCTGCTGACGCCGGGCCCGCTGACCACGGCACTATCGACGAAACAGGCAATGCTGCGCGACTGGGGCTCGTGGGACGGCGACTTCCGCGCGATGACCGCCGAGTTGCGCGCGAGCCTGCTGGAGATCGCCGGCGACGCCGCGGGCGACTACGACTGCGTGCCGCTGCAGGGCAGCGGCAGCTACTGCGTCGAAGCGATGCTCGGCAGCCTGATTCCGCGCGACGGCCACGCGCTCGTGCTCGCGAACGGCGCGTACGGCAAGCGCGCAGCGATCACGCTGGGCTATCTCGGCCGCGCCTGCACACTGCTCGACAAGGGCGACTACCTGCCGCCGCGCGGCCTCGAAGTCGAGCGCATGCTTGCCGCCGATCCATCGATCACGCACGTGGTCGCGATCCATTGCGAAACGAGCTCGGGCATCCTCAATCCGCTCGATGAGATTGCAGCCGCGGTCGCGAGGCATGGCCGCAAACTGCTGATCGATTCGATGAGCGCCTTCGGCGCGGTGCCGCTCGACGTGCGGCAGATCGCGTGCGAGGCGTTCGTGTCGTCGGCGAACAAGTGCATCGAGGGCGTGCCGGGTTTCGGCTTCGTGATCGCGCGCAAGAGCGCCCTGCGCGAGGCGAAAGGCCGCAGCCATTCGCTCGCGCTCGATCTCTACGATCAATGGGACGTGATGGATCGCACGGGCCAGTGGCGCTTCACGCCGCCCACGCATACGGTGGCCGCGTTCCTCGAGGCGCTGCGTCTCTACCAGCTCGAAGGCGGGCAGCCCGCGCGGCTCGCGCGCTACGCCAACAATCGCGACGTGCTGGTGGCCGGCATGCACGAGCTTGGCTTCGAGCCGCTGCTCAACGGGCGCTGGCGCTCGCCGATCATCGTGACGTTTTTTTCGCCGGCGCATCCGTCGTTCGAGTTCGCGCGTTTCTATGAACTGATGAAGGAGCAGGGCTTCATCATCTATCCGGGCAAGCTGACGGTGGTCGACAGTTTCCGCATCGGCTGCATCGGTCAGGTCGACGAGCAGGTGATGCGACGCGTGGTCGATGCCTGCGCGCAAGCGCTGCGCACGATGGGCGTCACGCACGCGGGGCCGCCGCCCGTCGCGCTCGACGAACGCAAGGCGCTCGCGCAGGCGGCCTGAGCCGCGACAGCAAACCCGATACATTCGGATTCCTGGGGAGTCAAGCAGATGAAATACGTGAAGGCAGTGATTTTCGATTGGGCCGGCACGGTGGTCGACTACGGTTCACGCGCGCCGATGGGCGCCTTCGTCGAGACCTTCGAGCAGTTCGGCGTACCGATCACGATCGACGAAGCGCGCGGCCCGATGGGCATGGCCAAGCGGCCGCACATCGCGGCGCTGATGGCGCTGCCGCGCGTGGCGCAGGCTTGGGCCGAGCGCCATGGCCATACGCCGACCGACGCCGATATCGACGCCGTGTACGACGTGTTCGTGCCGAAGAACATCGCGGTCGCGGCGAGCTACAGCGCGGTGATCCCGGGCGTCGCCGAAGTCGCGAGCGCCTTGCGTCAGAACGATATCCGCATCGGCACGACGACCGGCTATACCCGCGAGATCATCGACGAAATCGTACCGGGCGCGGCCGCGCAGGGCTTTGCGCCGGACAGCATCGTGTGCACCGGCGATACGCCGGAAGGGCGGCCGTCACCGTACATGATCTACCGGACGCTGCCGCAGCTCGGCGTGTGGCGCGCGAAAGAGGCGATCAAGGTCGACGACACCGAGGTCGGTATCGAAGAAGGCATCAACGCCGGCACGTGGGCGGTCGGTGTCGCGGTGAGCGGCAACGCGTTCGGCATGAGCGAGGCGGAGGTGAAGGCGTTGCCGGCCGACGAATTCGCCGCGCGCCGCAACGCCGCGATGGCCAGGCTGAAGGCGGCGGGCGCGCATTACGTGATCGATAGCGTCGCGGATCTGATGCCGGTCGTGTACGACATCGAAGCGCGGCTCGCGCGCGGCGAACGGCCTTGAAGCGTCACTTGAAGAATCCGACCGCGAGATCGATGAACTCGCGCACCTTGCGCGGCACGAACTCGCGGCTCGGATACACCAGCGACACGGCCACGTCGCCATTGAGCACCGCATAGCCGTCGAGCACGCGCACCAGCGTGCCGGCGCGCAACTCGTCCTCGACCATTTCGAGCGGCAGCAGCGCGATGCCCATCGCGCCCAGCGCGGCCTGCTTCTGCATGATCATGCTGTTGACCGTGAACGATGCATCGATCGCGATGCTCTCGCCGCTGTCGTCGCCGTCCTCGCTCGCGCTTTCGGCATCGCCGTCACCCTTGCGGAAGATCCACATCGGGCCGGTCGTGTCGAACGGCGCGGCAATCAGCCGATGCCCGTCCAGTTCGGCCGGCGTTTGCGGATGACCGGCCTGCGCGAGATACGCGCCCGCTGCCACCGGCACCGCGTGCGAGTTGATCAGACGCCGCGCCACCAGCGACTCCGAGCGGATCATATGCTCGGTCACGATGCCGACATCGAAGCCGCCTTCGAGCAGATCGACCCGTTTTTCCGTCAGCGTGACGCGCAGGTTGACTTGCGGAAAGCGCGCCTGATATTCGGCGAACAGCGGCGTTAGCCGAAACAGCGAAAAACTGCCGAGCGCAACGATGCGCAGGTCGCCGGCCACGTCGCGCGAGGCCGTGGTCGCGCGCGACTCCACTTCCTCCAGTTCGGCGAGCAGCACGCGGCAACCGTCCGCGTATTGCGCGCCGGCCTCGGTGAGCACGACCTTGCGCGTGGTGCGCTGAAACAGGCGAATGCCGAGATGCTGTTCGAGGCTCGACACATGACGCGTGACGACCGACGTCGACACGTTCAGTTGCCCGGCGGCCTGCGCGAAGCTGCCGACATCGGCCACCTTGACGAAGGCCTGCATGGCCTGAAAAAGATTGATCATTCGAGTCCAAAAAACGTCTTTGTTGTAGCGGACGGCGTGGCGCATGCGTGCGCGGCGGTGCCGCTTTCGGCGCGCCAGCGGCGCTCGTTTTCGATGCGATCGATCAGCTTCGGCCCGACTTCGTTGCGATACCAGCGCAAGCCCCAGTTGGTCTTGTCCAGATGCGTATGCCCTTCGACGAAACCGGGCAGCAGCAGCGCGTCGCCGCCGTCCTCGACCGGCACACCGGGCTCGCGCGGCAGAGCGGCGCCGAGCGCGGCGATCCGGCCATCGACGATCGACACCTCGGCGCGCTTGCCGTCGGCGAGCCGCACGTGGGTGACCAGCGAGGCGTTCGTCGCGTGGCGCGGGGTGGTCGTGGTCATGGGCGGCGGGCAAGGGGAATGAACGGGATGAAAGGGGTGAACGGCCGGTGCGTCGACGCAACCCGCGATGCTACCCTTAGACGATAATAAATCCGCCCCCGTTACGGCAAATACAGCGTGAATTAATCCGGAAATTCGGCGCGGCGAGATTGCGGCGCGAGGCCGCGCCGACCGGCAAAATCCAAGGCCGGACGGCGGTTCACGGTATACTCCCGCGTAACTTGCCTGATCGCCAGGCTTGCCCGATACTCAGCTGTTACCCCCAAAATCTCCCCGTACGTCGAGTTTAACGCTACTGCTTATGAGTACAATCCTTGAAAGTCTTCCGATCGGCCAGAAGGTCGGTATCGCGTTTTCCGGCGGCCTCGACACTAGCGCCGCGCTGCACTGGATGCGCAAGAAGGGCGCCGTGCCGTACGCCTACACGGCCAACCTCGGTCAGCCCGACGAAGACGATTACGATTCGATCCCGCGTCGCGCCACGCAATATGGCGCCGAAGGCGCGCGCCTGATCGACTGCCGCGCGCAGCTGGTCGCGGAAGGCATCGCGGCGCTGCAGTGCGGCGCGTTTCATATCTCGACGGCGGGCGTCACCTACTTCAACACGACGCCGATCGGCCGCGCCGTGACCGGCACGATGCTGGTCGCCGCGATGAAGGAAGACGGCGTCAACATCTGGGGCGACGGCAGCACGTACAAGGGCAACGACATCGAGCGTTTCTACCGCTACGGTCTGCTCGTGAACCCGGACCTGAAGATCTACAAGCCGTGGCTCGACCAGCTGTTCATCGACGAACTCGGCGGTCGTTCTGAAATGTCCGAGTTCATGCGCCAGTCGGGCTTCGACTACAAGATGTCGGCCGAAAAGGCGTATTCGACCGACTCGAACCTGCTCGGCGCGACGCACGAAGCGAAGGATCTCGAAAGCCTCGAATCCGGCATCAAGATCGTCAACCCGATCATGGGCGTCGCGTTCTGGCGCGACGACGTGCAGATCGCGAAGGAAGAAGTGACGGTCCGCTTCGAGGAAGGCCAGCCGGTCGCGCTGAACGGCCAGACGTTCCCGAACGCGGTCGAGCTGCTGCTCGAAGCGAACCGGATCGGCGGCCGTCACGGTCTCGGCATGAGCGATCAGATCGAAAACCGCATCATCGAGGCGAAGAGCCGCGGCATCTATGAAGCCCCGGGCCTCGCGCTGCTCAACATCGCTTACGAGCGTCTCGTCACCGGCATCCACAACGAAGACACGATCGAGCAGTTCCGCGAGAACGGCCGCCGCCTCGGCCGTCTGCTGTACCAGGGCCGCTGGTTCGATCCGCAGGCGATCATGCTGCGCGAAACCGCGCAACGCTGGGTCGCGCGCGCGATCACCGGCGAAGTGACCGTCGAGCTGCGCCGCGGCAACGACTACTCGATCCTCAGCACGAAGTCGCCGAACCTCACGTATCAGCCCGAGCGTCTGTCGATGGAAAAGGTCGCATCGACGTTCTCGCCGCGCGATCGCATCGGCCAGCTGACGATGCGTAACCTCGACATCACCGACACGCGCGACAAGCTGCGCATCTACTCGCAGGTGGGCCTGCTGTCGTCGAACGAGACGTCGGCGCTGCCGCAGGTGAAGGGCGACAAGGAGTAAAGCGGCGCGTCTGATTACCTGAACGTCGCATCGATCGATGGGCCGGCTCGCGAGAGCCGGCCCATTTTCTTTGGGGCTCCCGGATGCGCTCCGGCGCTTGGGCGCGATCCCACATTCTGTGCTCAAGTTTCGCGTGCCTATGCCGTTGACATAAGCTAAGCCCATTCTGGAACCCTTCCGTGCAACTCGCTTACAGTAACGACCGCCTCGCCAGCCGGATGCCAGTCGACTCGACCGCCGCCGGCGAACCCGAGGTCGAGTCTTCGGTCATCGAGTGGCTGTTGCACGACGACCAGGTGATGCGCGAGTGCTTCACGCATGCGGCGGAGATTCTGAAGAGCGTGACCGGCGCGGCAATTACCGCGATCGTGCTGCTCGACGAGGAGTATCAGCACTATCGCGCCGAGGTCGGCATGGCGATGCCGCTCGTCACGCGTGCGCGCTCGCTCGCCGACTACGCGGTGCGCGACGCCGACCTGTTCGTGATCGAGGATGCGCACAGCGACAGCCGCTTCGGCGAATGCATGCTCGTCAAGCGTCATCCGTTCGTGCGCTTTTACGCGGCGATCGCATTGCGCGCGCCGAACGGCGAGATCGTCGGCGCGCTGTGCGCGATGGATCCGGCGCCGGGCCGGCTCGACGCGGGCCGGCGCGGCGTGTTTTACCACCTGCGCGCGATGATCGAAAACGATCTGAAGATGCGCACGGCCACCGCGATCGATCCGCTCACCCAGTTGTACAACCGGCGCTTCCTGCTCGAAACCATCGCGCGCCGCTGGAAGGAGGCGCGCGACGGCGACGTGATGGGCTCGGTGGTCGTCGACGTCGACTGGTTCAAGCAGTACAACGACACCTACGGTCATCAGGCCGGCGATCACTGTCTGAGTCTGGTTGCCTCCGTGATGCAGGCCGCCGCCGACAGCGAGCGCATCGTGGTCGGGCGCATGGGCGGCGAGGAGTTCGGAATGCTGGTGCTCGAAGCGCAACCATCGATGCTCGAAGACACGCTCGAAACGCTGCGCCAGCGCGTGGCGGACCTCGCGATCGAGCATCGCGCGTCGCCGCTTGGGGTGGTGACGCTCAGCATTGGCGCGTCGCTCACGCGTATCAGCGACCTGTCGCGACCCGCGCATCGCGACGGTTTCGCGAGCGCTGACCGTGCGTTGTATCGCTCGAAGCATCAAGGACGAAATCGCGTGACGCTGGCGTAGCGGGCGTTGGCGATTGCGTCGGTATGGCTCTATCTTCAGTCATGGCGCATTGCTTATAGGACCATCGTCCCATTTTCAGCCGTTGCCAGCGTGGCAATATGGATGCGCGTAGTGAACGTCGACGCAGTCGCCGGGTGCGACAGCAGGGTGTTTTACGATGCGCATCATTCAAACGTTGCTGTACATCGCGGCGTTCTGCTCAGGCATGATCGTCGGCCCCGCGGCGTGCGTCGCCGCCCAAAGTGTCGCCGCGCAGCCGGCCGCCTCGTCGGCCCTCCCGGCATCCCCAACCGCCGCGGCGTCGGCTCCCGCAGCGCGCCGTATCGATCTCGGCAATCAACCGTTCACGGGCGATTTCGACGCCATGCTCGACCGGCATCTGATCCGCGTGCTGGTTCCTTACAGTCGAACGCTCTATCTGAATGAGCAAGGTCACGAACGTGGGCTGACCGCCGGTCTCATGCGGGACTTCGAGCGTTATGTGAACAAGAAGTACCAGGCGACGCTCGGCAAGCGTCCGCTCACCCTGGTCATCATTCCGACGACTCGCGACCAGTTGCTCCCGGGGCTGATAGCGGGCCGCGGCGACATCGCCGCGGGCAATCTGACGGTCACGGAGGTCCGCCTGAAGCAGGTCGACTTCGTGGCGCCGCGTGACCGGACAGCAGTACGCGAAGTGGTCGTGACCGGGCCGAAGTCGCCGGCCCTCGCGAAGCTCGACGATCTCAGCGGTAAGACGGTCCATGTGCGGCCCAGCAGCAGCTATTACGAGAGCCTGAACGCGTTGAACGCGCGTTTTCGCAAGGAAGGCAAAGCTCCGGTGAAACTCGTGCCGCTGCCCGACGCGCTCGAGGACGAGGACGCAATGGAGATGCTCAATGTCGGGCTGCTCCAGATCCTCGTCGTGGACGACTGGAAGGCAAAGGTATGGGCGCCGGTACTGGCTGGAATCGTCGTGCATAACGATATTTCGGTGCGCGACGCAGGCTACATCGGCTGGGCGGTGCGCTTCAAGAGCCCCAAACTGCGGGACGCGATCAACGACTTCTACCTGAATTACGTGAAGAGGCAGAGTGTCGCGGAAGTCCGTCTGCAGCAGGAAATGAAGCGCATCAAGCAGATCTCCAACAATACGGAGTCAGCGGAGCTGAAGCGGTTCGGGCAGACGGTCAGTCTTTTCGAAAAATACGGTGCGCAGTACCGCTTCGATCCGCTTTTGCTTGCGGCTCAGGGCTTTCAGGAATCCCAGCTGAACCAGAGCGCCCGCAGTCACGTTGGCGCAATCGGGATCATGCAGTTGATGCCAGCCACGGGGAAGGAACTTGCGGTTGGCGACATCAGGGTGGCGGAGTCCAACATACATGCGGGAGCGAAATATCTCGATGTGCTGATGGCCCGTTACTTTCCCGATGCTCACTTCTCCGAAAGGGACCGCTCGCTGTTCGCATTCGCAAGCTACAACGCAGGTCCCGCAAAGATCGCCAGAATGCGCAAGGAAGCGGCGGCGCGCGGTCTCGATCCTAACAAGTGGTTCAACAATGTCGAAATCGTAGTCGCCGAGAAAATCGGTATCGAGCCAACGACGTACGTGCGCAATGTCTTCAAATATTACGTTGCGTACCGGCTCGTCCGCGAGGCCGAGGCTGCACGCGCTCGCGCTATCGGGCAGATGCGCAAGCAGGGCGGAGCGTGAGGGAAGCGGGCATCTGAATTCAGCGTGGAGAAGCGCCATGGTGACGCGCCGTGATCTGATCAGGTGGCTTGCGGCCGTCCCGCTGTTCGCCTCCATCTGGCCGTTGCTTCGGCTCGATGACGCTCGCGCTGCGCAGACCCCGCGACGCGTACGACCGGGCGAATCGGGATGGCCCACGCCTTCGGACTGGGCGCGACTGAAACAGCAGGTGGATGGCTACCTGATCCGACCGGAGTCACCACTCGAGCTCTGTCGTGAATCTCCCGACAACGCCGAATGCCTTGCACTCTTCCGTGAACTCAAAAATCCGTACTTCATCGGCGACAGTCCCGTTCTGACACAAACCTGCGAGTGGGTCGGCGCGTGGAAAGCCGAACCCAGTGCCTACGTGGTCGCCGCGAGACGGGGCGAACATGTGGCGGCGGCCGTCAACTTCGCGCGTGAACGCAATCTTCGCGTCGTCGTGCGCGGCGGGGGCCATTCCTATCTCGGCACCTCGAACGCGCCGGATTCCTTGATGATATGGACGCGCGCCATGAACGAAATCAGGAATCACGATGCTTTCGTTCCGAGCGGATGTGACGGGGTCATTCCACCCGGACCCGCGGTCAGTGTCGGGGCAGGCGCGATCTGGATGCATACCTATGAAGCCGTTACCGGCGGCGTGGGTCGGTATGTACAGGGCGGCGGTTGTGGAACAGTGGGAGTCGCGGGACTGATTCAAGGCGGAGGTTTTGGAACGCACTCCAAACAGTTCGGCATTGCATCTGCTTCACTGCTCGAAGCGGAGGTCGTTACGGCGGACGGTGCGGTCAGGGTTGTCAACGCCCGAAGAGAACCGGATCTCTTCTGGGCCTTGAAAGGTGGGGGTGGCGGTACCTTCGGCGTCGTCAGCCGTCTGACTTTGCGCACGCACGAACTGCCGGCCGTGTTTGGCCTCGTATCCTGCGCAGTCGTGGCCCGCTCGGATGTCGCCTACAAACGGTTGCTGGGCCGCTTCGTCGCCTTTTACGCCGACAGCCTATGCAATCGCCACTGGGGTGAACTCGCAACGCTGCTGCCCGGCAAACGCCTGCGCATCGACATGAGCTTTCAGGGACTCGGCAAGGAAGAGGTCGCAACGCTCTGGAAGCCGTTCTGGGACTGGATTGGCTTGCAGGACGACCTGACCATGATGGCCGCGCCCTCGATCGTCGCCGGTCCGGGGCGGTTGCGCTGGGACGGCACGGCGCTCGCGCGGTTCGTGCCCGGGTTGGTCGTCTTCGATGACCGACCCGGCGCGCCAGATGCCAATTTCTTCTGGGCGTCGAATCTCGCCGAGGCCGGTCATGTGATCCACGGCTTCGACTCGCTGTGGTTGCCTGCAGCAATGCTGGCGCGCGAGCGCCAACCCGAACTCGTCGACGCGCTGATGGGCGCTACGCGCTACTGGCTTGTCGAACTTCATTTTCAGAAAGGGCTCGCCGGCGCCCCTGCCGATGTCATTGCCGCCGGCCTGCAAACCCCAGTCAATCCAGTCGTGGCGGAGTCGTTCGCATTGGCAATCGTCGCGAGCGAGGGGCCACCGGCATTCGACGGACTGACAGGTCACGAGCCCGATGTTTCGAAGGCACAGCGAGATGCGAAGCTCATCGGATTGGCCATCAACGAACTCGGGAAAGTCGCAACGGCCGGTGGCGCATACGTCGCCGAGAGCAGCTATTTCCAGAAGGACTGGCAAGCGGCGTATTGGGGGGCCAACTATGCACGTTTGCTGTCGATCAAGCAGCGTTACGACCCGCACGGAGTTTTCTTCGTTCGCCACGGTGTCGGCTCCGAAGACTGGAGCGACGACGGGTTCACCCGCATGGCCGATTCCGACTAGCCGGCCGGCTGTTTCGCCCGAATCCTGATGCTCGTTATGTAAGGGTATGACCGTGGATTGACTCCACAGAGAGGTCAATGCACGCTAGCGATGCATCGGTATCCGAAGCATCTCGTTCTGGCGAACCAGATGGAGCGGGGTCGGCAACAAGTTGGGTAAGGCGATCCAGTTTGCGTATTGGGCGCTCAACGATTCGTACGGCGCGTTGAATGGCTCGACGCGCACGGTGCGCTATGCGAGCGGCAGCATCACGACGATCGCCGCGTCGGTCAGCAACGGCGGCGCGTCGCTCGCGGCGGCCGGCGTGATCGCGGGAACGGATACGGTGACGCAGGCCACCAATGCGCTCGCGCTGCTGCATCAGAACGGCTATCAGACCGACTCGGACCTGCTGCACGCGCCGATGTGGGACTCGCAGGCGGTGCCGGCCGTCGCCATGACCTATGCGAATGCGTATGCGCGCGCAAGTGTCGCCGACAACCTGTGCGACTTCAGCTTCGGCACCACCAGCGCGGCTGGCGCAGCCGGCGTGACGCCGGCGGTGTCGCCGATGCCGCCGTCGCAGGTGATCCACACGATACCGCGCGGCGGCGTGCCGGGAGCCGCACCGGCGCTGACCACGGCCAACCTGCCGGCGATCGCGGCGACCCCGGGTGTCAATGCGATTTCCGCAACGAATGGCGCCGTGAACGTGCCGAATTGAGCGGCGCGTGCTGAAGCAATGCGCACACAGGTATCCGCCTAGGTGCGCGTTGCTGTGCATCTGGATGCCGCGCGAGCGGTGCTGAGCTTCGCGCCGCGCAAAACGCTTTAGCCGCCGATCAGCTTCAACCCGACCGGCAGCGATTCGCCGAACACGCGACCTTCGTCGGCGTTATCGAGCGCGACGACTTCGCCGACCATCGTGACCCAGGCGCGCGGCGCGCTCGCCGCTTCGAGGCGTCGCACGACGCTCGCGCGCAGCGCGTCGGGCAGATCGCGCGAGCGGTCGCCGGTCATGCGGGCGATCTGGACCGCCGCGAAGGCGGCGGGGTCGACCTTCTTCCAGTCGAGCGCGAGGATCGCATCGAGCCATTGCGCGGCGACCTCGGGCGGCACGACGCTATGCGCGCTGCCGTAAAACGGCTGGCGCGCGCCGATCCGTCCGACCGCCCACCAGCTTTGATGGTTTTCCGCTGGCTTTTTCAGGCGAGCAAGCACCGCCTCGCCGAGTTCGATCTTGCGTTCGGCCGGAATCCGTTCGAGCGATGCGCACAGGCGCACCATATCGGCGAAGCCGGTCTTCGCGACATCGAACGGCAGCTTGTGACGCGATTGCGCGGCCTTCTGCAGATAGTCCATCGCGTCGAGCACGCGCAGCTGCGCATCTGCGCCGAGGCCGCCGGCCGCGCGGCGCCACAGCGTCCACCATTCCGACCATACCTGGCTGTCGGTCACGTACTGGATGCCATCGTCGAACAGCGTCCACAGTTGCTCGACGCGCCATTCGTCGAGCGGATAACCGAAGCCGGGCCGCACGCAATAGCCGGCCAGATTCAGCCACAGCCGTTCGTGATCGGCCGAGCGGCGGCGGCGGCGCGCGCGCTCCCACAGCGCGCCGAACAGTTCGCGCAGCAATCCGCTGTTCCAGCTGTCGCGCGGGCCGAGCAGATGTTCGAGCTGCGCGCGCAGTCGTTTGATCTCCTTCGGGTCGACGTTTTGCGCGCGGGCGCCGAAGCAACGGTCGATCAGTTCGATCGCGCGATCGAGCGCCGGGTGGCGTTGCGGTGCGCCCTCGGCGGATAGATCCATTTGCGCGTCGGCGTGGCGCAGCTGGAATTCGAGCAGCCAGCGTTGCGATGGCTCGTCGAGCTCGATGCAATGGACGTCGAGCGTGCCGACCTCGGTCAGCGACGTCGCGATGCGCACGGCGGTTTCGCGAGCGCGATGGCCGTCGCGTGGCTGGACGATCGTCGCGATCGGCGGCAGACGCACGAAGTCGCCGCCCGCGAGGTCGACCAGTTCGCCGGGCTGATAGGCGGTGTCCGCGCTCGACGACACCAGGTGAAAGCGCACCGGATGCCCGAGCCGCAGCGCGAACGTGCGGTCCGCGATCAGAATCTCGTGACCTTCCTCGGTGCCGCGCGGCAGCAGGCAGATGCCGCGTTGCGCCAGCGCCGCGTCCGGCTCGGCGTCGTCTTTGCCGGCCGGCGTTTCGTCGAGCACCAGAAAATAGCTGCGCGGCGAACCGCCGCCGATTTTCGGCGCGAAGCCCGCGCGCGCGAGCGTATAGGCGACCGCGCCGCGCGCGACCGCGACGTCGGGGTTGTCGTTGTGCAGCACGTTGAGCGGCGCGCCGCGCCACCCGCCGAGCGTGTCGGCCAGACGCCGCGACAGCGCGTCGGCGCGGAACACGCCGCCGTTGAGCAGCAGCGTGTCGGGAACGGGCAGGGCGGCTGTGCCGGATGCGTCCGGCGTGCTGGAATCCGCGCCCAGGGCCTTGCGCGACTGCGCGGCGAAGCGTTCGAGAAATGCCGCGATATGCCGCGTGATCGCCGCATCGGTCGCGTACGGCAGGCCGAATTCGACGATCGCGCCGCGCGGCCGGCCCGGACGCTCATCGGCGGCCACCCGCGGCAAGAAACCATCGACGATGATCTTCTCGACCTCGTCGCGCGTGACCTGCGTCGTGCGCGCGCCGCCGATCAGCTTCGAGCCCGCGCCGAGCAAGGTGACCGGCGCCGACTCGGGCGCCTGCGCGCCGAGCAATTGCTCCTTCGCGACGCGGCATCGCTCGACCAGCTGCGACAGGCTCGCCGCCGATAGCCGTTGCGGCGCCTGCGCAGCGCCGCCGGCACCACCCAACAGCCGCGCCTCGACCAGATGCGCGAGCGCGAGGTCCATGTTGTCGCCGCCGAGCATCAGATGATTGCCGACACCGACGCGCGTCAGGCGCGGCTCGCCGTCGTCGGACAGGCCGACTTCGATCAGCGTCAGATCGGTGGTGCCGCCGCCGACGTCGCAGATCAGCACGAGCCGGGTGTCCGCCAACTCGCCGGGAAGCGTGTCGCGATGGCGGAACAGCCAGTCGTAGAACGCGGCCTGCGGCTCTTCGAGTAGCCGCAGCGACGGCAGCCCCGCGAGCCGCGCCGCTTCGACGGTCAACGCGCGCGCGCCTTCGTCGAACGATGCGGGCACCGTCAGCACGACGTCCTGCTGTTCGAGCGGCGCCTTCGGAAAGTGCTGGTTCCATGCGGCGCGCACGTGCGCGAGGTAGCTCGCGCTCGCGTCGAGCGGCGAAATCTTGCGCACGTCGTCGGGCGCGCCCCACGGCAGGATCGGCGCGACGCGATCGACCGACGCGTGCGACAGCCAGCTTTTCGCGCTGGCGACGAGCCGCCCCGGCACCTGCGCGCCGAGCAGCCGCGCGAGCCGGCCGACCACGACCGGCTGCGCCGCGTCCTTGCCGAGGCCCGACGCCGCACGCGCACCGGACCACGGCAACTGCAGATCGGCCGCGCTCAGTTCTCCGTCGGCCGCCTGATAGCGCACCGACGGCAACAGCGGCCGCGCGGCGACTTCGCCGGGGCTCACGAGTTGCTCGATCTCGAACACACGAATCTGCTGCGATCCGGCTTGCGCGTACGCGAGCACCGTGTTGCTGGTGCCGAGATCGATGCCGACGCTGTACCGCTTCATGTCAATCACGCATTCGCGTTGCCGCGCACGTCGAATTCGACTTTCCAGCGCTCGTCGGAGCCGCGCGGGATCGCTTCGAGTTCGAGCGTGCCCGCTTCGGTCACGCGGGCGTGCAGCTTCACCGGCACGACCTCGCCGGCGGTGCGGCCGGCCGCCGGCAGCGTCGCCTGGATTTCCTCGAGTTCCTGCAACTCCTCGGGGCCCCAGTAATCGAGCAGCGTGCCGACCTGATCCTGACGACGCACCGACGAGCCGAAGAAGCGGAAATGCACGGGCTCGCCGACGACCAGCCCGAACTCCTGCGCGGGCAGCTCGGCGTCGGTGCCTTCTTCCATGCCGAACGGCGCGACGCACAGCGCCTGCACCGGCGGCTCGAGCCCGGGCACGGCCGGCATCGCCGATTCGATCGCGATGTAGTACGCGCGCGCGGTGCCGCCGCGAATCCGCACGCCGCGGCCGCGCCGCACGTAGCCGTAGTAGGCCGCGCCGCGCGCGACCGCCAGATCGAGGTCCGCACCTTCGAGCAGACGGGCCGGCGCCGCGCCTTCGGTCGCGAGCCAGCCGTTCAGCGTGCCCATGATCCGTTCGACCAGCAGCGCCGACTTGAACACGCCGCCGTTGAACAGCACCGCGGTCGGATGCAGGAAGCTCGCGTTGGGCGCGACATGCTCGCGCAGCCCTTCGAGTTCCGCCAGCGCGCCGACCTGACGCCCGAGGAACGCCGCCAGATGCCGCGTGATGCCCGCGTCCTGCGCATACGGCAGGCCGAGCTGCGTCAGACCGACCCGCGCGCGGCTCACCGGACGCGCGGCGCTGTCGATCTGCGGGAAGAAGCCGTCGAGGATCGTCTGTGTCAGTTCGGCGCGCGTCAGCTCGGTGCGGATCGAGCCGCCGATCAGCTTCGAGCCGCGGCTCGGCACGACGAGCGGCACGGTGTCGGTGGCGGGGTCGCTGAGCAGCGTTTCCTTCGCCGCGCGGCACGCGTAGGTGAGCGCGCGCAGTTGCCACGCGTCGGCCTGGGTGCCCTGCGCGGCGAGCTTGCGCGCGACCACGTGCGCGAGCGCGAGGTCCATGTTGTCGCCGCCGAGCAGGATGTGATCGCCGACCGCGACGCGATGCAGTTCGAGATTGCCGTCGCGCTCGATTACCGCGATCAGCGACAGGTCGGTCGTGCCGCCGCCGACGTCGACGACGAGGATGATGTCGCCGATCTTGACCTGCTTGCGCCACGCGCCGCCGCTCTTCTGGATCCAGCTATAGAGCGCCGCCTGCGGCTCTTCGAGCAGCGTCATGCGCGTGAAGCCGGCGGCCTCGGCGGCCTCCGCCGTCAGCTCGCGCGCCGCGGGGTCGAACGAGGCGGGGATCGTCACGGTGACGTCCTGCTCGCCGAACGGCGCGTCCGGATGCGCGTGGTCCCACGCCTCGCGCAGGTGCGTCAGGTAGCGCACCGAGCTTTCCAGCGGCGACACGCGCGCGACTTCGGGCGGCGCGTCGTTCGGCAGAATGCCCGCGCGCCGGTCGACGCCCGGATGGCACAGCCAGCTTTTCGCGCTCGACACGAGCCGGATCGGGGTGCCGGCGCCGCGGCTGCGCGCGAATTCGCCAACCGCGAATTCGCGCTGGCCGGTCCACGGCAGGTAGAGGTCGCCGGAGGCCAGTTCGTCGGGATGCGGCAGGTACAGGAAAGAGGGCAGCAGCGGCAGATTATCGATTGCGCCGGGGCCCGTGAGCTGGGCGATCGACAGCACGTCCTGGGTGGTTTTCTCGCCGTCGCTCGCGTGCGTGTCCA
The DNA here is from genome assembly GCF_014397655.1 of Paraburkholderia sp. UCT31. Taxonomy (NCBI): domain Bacteria; kingdom Pseudomonadati; phylum Pseudomonadota; class Betaproteobacteria; order Burkholderiales; family Burkholderiaceae; genus Paraburkholderia; species Paraburkholderia sp. UCT31. Next base: position 500 of record NZ_VZQP01000060.1, on the reverse strand, counting down.
CGTAGGACAACGCGCAGTGCGTGGTGCCGAGATCGATGCCGATCGAATAGCGTGCGTCGCTCATAGCTCCACCTCCGCCGGTGCGATGACTTTTGCGTTATGACCGTCCGCCAGCTTCGGCAGACGCACATCCTCGACGCGCCAGCCGCGATGGCTGATGCTGCCGTTGAACGGCGCACTGCCGACCACGTTGCCGGTCAAACGGACCGAGCTCGCGTCGAAGCCTGCGGGCAGCGTCACGCGGCTGCCTTCGGCTTCGTCGCGCACCGGGCGGATCGTGAAGTGCTCGCGCAGCGTCGCGCGGCAGCCTTCGTGCACGAGGCGCGCGGCCGCGCCGATGTCGGCGTCGCTATAGGCCTTGATGTCTTCCTCGACAAAATCGATGAAGCGCGCGTCGCGCTGCAGCAGGCCGAGCAGTTGCAGCGCGGCGTCGGGGGAGGCCTCCTTCAGCACCGGCGCGGGTTGCGGCTTCGGTTGCGGCTTCGGTTCCGGACCGGCGG
>NZ_VZQP01000059.1:0-49485 GCF_014397655.1 Paraburkholderia sp. UCT31 | reverse complement strand
GCGTCAGATGTGTATAAGAGAAAGACCACCGCCTAACGAGCCGCGACTCGAATTTGCGCCACCTGTCGGATAGGCGTTGACGGGAGAAAGGTCGCTGTGAAAACCGCCGCGCCCGACCTGCAAAGTGAAAACGGTTCCTGGCGGCGCGGCGTACGTAACTTGAGCGTAGCCGGCGCCGCCGCCCATTGGCGTGGTGCTACTGAACATCTGGTAAGCGCCGCCGCCACCGCCTGCCCACGCCTCGAAGGTGGCTTGAGAACACCCGGCCGGAAGCGTAACGGACTGGTTTGCGCCGGCAAATGCAAAGGCCTGATTGCCGGCGGTGCAGGAAGAAGAGGGCGCCCCAGAAGCGACCAACCCTTTGAAGGGCACTCGCAATGAGTACGTTGGACTCGCAACGGCCGCCGAAGCAGCCACCGACAATGCCAAAATGCCGGGGAGCCACAGGAATAGGGATTTCCGGAAGGGGGCGCTTTTCACGGTCTTCTCATCGAGAGGGAAACCTCGTGTAGCGAGCCGGCCCTCGCCGCCAGAACGACCGCTTGCGCTTTCGCCCGAAATTATCGAGAATGCCTGCCGGAGCTCCTCTCTTCACGCCGCCCACATCGGCGAAGCCAAGGCAAGGGGGATTGCAGTGCGCAAGGCCTAATTTCGAAGACTCTTCTAATTTGGCCGACCGAGTGGGCAAGTCGGCTGAATTTTCGGAGAGTAGTCATGCGCGTTCGTTTTTCATCCACCGACACACCTAAGCTTGCCGCCAAACGTCTCAGCCGTTTCCCCGCATTCTGGGACATACCCCATTCCACGCTGCTCGAACTGACTGTCCATGTGCTGGGCTATTCGAGCTGGCATGAAGTCACACAGGAATGCAAGAAAGGACTGGCCGACCCACTGGACGAAGACCTTTCGCCAGCGGAGCTAGCGGCCCGTCGGGCATATCAGGCGCGACGACTCAAGGAGAAGGTTCCGGAGTTGAGGACGAGGTGTGAGTCGTTGATTGAAAGCTGGGCGCCGTCGGCGCGCCGGCCATCAATGCGGGGCGTTCCGGAAGTCCACGACATCCGCGACGTTAAGCGTGCACGTGACCGCTTCTTCAACGATGGGTTTAACCGCGCCTTCGTCCTGTTCTTCCAAAAGATGCTCGACTGGCCTTTGTTCGACGTGAACACCGCCGCAAGCGAGCTGCAGCCGCTGGCCTACACGAGCTCCGAGCGGATGGACCTGAAAATCCCGCTGCTCGCTCCGGGCGCGCGCGACGCGGCTCCGTTGGGCATCGCACCGAATACCCTCGATAGCCTTGTTGCCCGCTATCCTGACGGCGCTATCGTGTTGCTTGGGGAGCCCACCGTGGATGTCGTCGACGGGCATCCCCTGTTTTCGCCCGGGTTGCTCGTGCTGGACGGACAGAGTCATTCGCTGACCATGTGTGCGGGTCTTGCGAATTTCGACTCGCTGTTTGAATTCGGAGAAAATTGCTACCGGGTGAAGGCATTTTCGGACGTGGGGGAGTGGGCTTCTCGAACTTTCGCAATGTGCCGCAGTCCGTCTTGGCAAGCAGATAACGTGCATGACGAAGAAGGCGAAGCGCTTTTCTGGTCGGATGAGTGACGGCCGAGCGGGCCGCTGGGCCAGCGCCATGCCTCGTCACGGACTCATTGGCGGAGTATCGGCAAATTGGCCCGCGAGCCTCGCGAAACAGCGTACTAAAGCGCTTGGGCCTCAACTGGCTGGCCCGTGTTGAGGCGGGAGCCTGAATTCAAGGTCGGTTGAACGTTCCCACCTGGATGCACCCGAGGCGCAGTGCGGCGCGGGAATGGAGGGGGAGACACTCTACGCGGTTTTTGGTCTTCCTCTCTGTTTTTGGATTCGAGGTGCCGGTTCAGGCGGTTCCTCCCAGTACAGTTCTCGCGATACGTGTTCCAAGGCGGCGCGGAACGTCAGGTAGTCTGTTCCGACGTGCTGAACCACAATGCTCGCGGACCCGTTTTCGTGGACCCTCAAGAACGACTTCGGGCGCGACTTTGCTTGTGAGGTCTTTAGATTGAAGTCGTATCCGTCACGGTCGCTGAACAGAAACGGTTTTAGCGTCTCGAAGCCGACCAGTATCCGGTTGATTTGCGTTGTGTCATCGCGCGCCATCTTGATTTCCAGAACAGCCTGGCCGCTTTTATCGAAATATGCCGGTGGCCAGGGGACACTAAGACCATACGGTTTGAGTGCCGCGCCCAGCGCGTAGCTCGGCTCGAACGAATACGCTCCCGGTATGGAGGAAAGAAGCCATTCCCAGTCTAAGTCGGCTCTCCCTTGTTCGGCCTTGCGAATTTCAAATCGGGATTTGACCAGCTCGTACACTTCCGTGCATTCGTTGAATTCTGGCGTAAATGGGCGAAGGCGTTGAAGATTGTTCCGGCAGCTCGTAACGGCGCGCGCCAACGATTCATCGTCCAGTTCTTTCAGTTGATTCACCAGCGCGATACTCGTTCCCATTGACATCATTGTGGGTCCTCCTTGCAGCTGTCCCGGCAAAGCCTCAGCTTACTCTAGTTGGTAGGTTTTCACCCCGGAGTTACCCGTTGAGGCTTTACGCCCCGACAGGGACGATGAGGAGCGCATCGCTGCCTCCACACCTTAACGAAGAGCTTCGGAAAACGGCCGACGCGGTGCCGGGTCGACAGCGAAATACGTTCTCAGTCATATTGCCGGAATCGCCAAGAAAAAGCCCGCATCATGCGGGCTTTTCGCAAGAGCGGGACGAGGCTGTCAGGCTGCTGCGTCTTTAAGCTTCTTCAGCGGGCGAATCTTCAGGCGGACGGAAGCGGGCTTTGCAGGGAACCAGCGCTCTTCACCGGTGAACGGGTCCTTGCCAAAGCGCTTCTTCTTCGCGGGTACTTGTTGAACAGCGACCTTAAGCAGACCCGGGAGTGTGAACTCCGAGGCGCCCTTCTTGTGAACCGCGCCCAGCATCGTGCCTTCCAGCGCCGCCAATACGGCCTTCACCGACTTGGGTTCGATGCCCGACTGCGTGGCGATGTGGAGTCCGGCTTTCGTGAACGTATCGTGTAACGCTGCGCGAGCGTTACATTGGGCGGTTGTTGATTAACTGTCGCCAAGTGCCTTGTAGGCGAAAACGAGTATCCCAACGATTCCTACTAAGACCATCTGCACGCCGATGGGACCACCGTAAGCCAAAGTCACTCCACCGAGCAAGGTGATGGCGGCACTGGTGACCAGGCCAAAAATTTTTTGACGTTTGTTCATCCGTGGAAATGCTCCTGGAAACCTCGTCCTTCAGGGCGAGGAGGAAAGGAGGGCCGGCGTTAGCCGGCCGCTTTGTTAGTGTGAGTAGCCATAGCCGTCGGCACGCTGTATGACCTTGCAGTGTCGATGACTAATGCCTTGAACGACGCCTTGTGACGTCTGGATGTTAAAGCTGCCAGTAGCGCGAACGGCCACGCGCCCGACGTAGCTTCCGGCCTTCTTGCCGGAAGGGACGACGGCCTTGATGCGGTCACCGGTCTGAAACCCGTGTACACGTTTGGTACGCATCAGGTAGCCGCGCGGGAAGCCTTGCGCGGTCAGGCGCGTGCGCTGATAGCTGCCGCGACCCGCGCACTTGACCTCCAGTGTCGGACGCTTCCAAGCCTGGACAGACTCCACTTCACCAACGCAGACGGCATCGAGCGCGTGCGCCTTCGGAATGTGCAAGCGCGTGCGATTCCACTTCGTGCGCCCGCCGCTGGCAAGTTCAACCGCGAGTTCCGTCTCTTTCAGGGCCGAGGCAAGCGCCCAACGTGTGCTGTTGACGGCGGCAGCGTCGCGCAGCGGAGCTTTCGCCCGCGCCAGGATACGTTTGAGCCGCTGCTCGTCCTTGACGAACTCTCGCACATCGAGCGAGCCTTTGCGGCAATTGCACGGCTCGCAGGCAAGTGTCAGGTTCGACACGCGGTTCGAGCCGCCGCGCGCACGCGCGACGATATGCTCAATCTGCAGCGGCACGCCTTCGTCGTCGCAGTACGCGCATTGTCGCCCCCACTTCTCGAGCAGGTACTCGCGAACCTCATAGCCCAGCAGTTCGCCTTGCTGATACTCGACGCCGGAAATCTCCGGCTTCTGCATCGCCTGCATGTCGAACCGCACGAGCTCCATCGAGAGAGCCGAGACCGGCGCCCAGCGCATCAGCCGCCGGACCCAGGACATCGTCGTGTCGACGCGATGCTGAAGGCTAGGCGCAAGCCAGCCTTCGCGACGTGTCCGATTGTTGAAGCGCGGCGCGCGGTAGCGAAGGTTCGCGCTACGCCGCCTGCGGCGGAAGGCGCGCCGCGCGGTGAGCGCTTCGCTGATTTGACGGCCGCGATGCACGAGGTCGAAGAGGTTCAGTACAGCCACACCTTCGTCGAACACCCGGACCAGCGCGACACCCGTTACCTCGCTGCCCGGGTCGAGCTTGACGCGAAGCGACTGATACGCGCTGTCCTCTGCAAGACGGTCCGTCAGCCGAACCACGAATGGGACCACGCGATGAACGCGCGCCCGACCGCGCGCGAGTAGCAGACGCGCCCGCTGCTCACTGCACGGCATTAACGGCCTGCCTCGTCTGTCCAGCACAAATACTGCCATTTACTCTCCTTTGTCCCTTACGGGACCTTGTGACGGAAGCCTTACGGCTTCGCTCCCCTCGCCCATGTTGTACAGCGGTGCATCCTTGCGACCCGTTTCGTGCCTACCCGAAGCGTGTCTGCGGTCACAGGTTCCAGAGTCCGGAACTGAGGAAAGCATTCCGGAGTGGGTCTTTAACCTCTGTACAACGTAGTCCCCGTACAGCGGGCCTAGGGTCTGGTCAACCTCAGGCTCTTTACAAGCCTCGCCCTTCAGGGCGGGGTGATTGACGCTCTCCCCAGAATCGGCGTCATTTTATTTCTGTGAGGGATGGGTTGTTCGTGCGGAGCCGCTCAAACGAAACTCTGTGGTTATCCATATCAAGAAGGACGGAAACCGTATTCCCCTGACTCAGATGGCCGAGGTTGGCGGTGGTGGCGACCCCGATGTTATATATGCTACCGCTGTTGCCGTAGTACGCCACCCCTCCTGCACCCCCTACATTGTGGCCCGGCGGCCACGTGTCCGTTACGCCAAAGTACGTGTAGTAAGCGTCAGCGACACCGCTTGCGCGTATCTCCCAATACCACTTGCCCGCCGATTTCCCGGCGATGGACCGGACGTTGTCAGAACCGATATTCGCACTGAGGCAGCTATAGACGAGGCTGTCAGGCTGCTGCGTCTTTAAGCTTCTTCAGCGGGCGAATCTTCAGGCGGACCGAAGCGGGCTTTGCAGGGAACCAGCGCTCTTCACCGGTGAACGGGTCCTTGCCGAAGCGCTTCTTCTTCGCGGGTACTTGTTGAACAGCGACCTTAAGCAGACCCGGGAGTGTGAACTCCGAGGCGCCCTTCTTGTGAACCGCGCCCAGCATCGTGCCTTCCAGCGCCGCCAATACGGCCTTCACCGACTTGGGTTCGATGCCCGACTGCGTGGCGATGTGCTCAGCGAGTCCGGCTTTCGTGAACGTATCCTTCAGCGGCTTGATTGTCGCACCGGCTGTGGATGCCTTCTTCGCTGCGGCCGGTGCCGCGCTCGCTTTCTTGGCGGCGGGAGCTTTCGTTTTGGTCGTTGTTGCCATGGTAGTCCTCGTTGTTAGTCAGTGGCCGCTCAAGGGCGCCGCGAGTTGCCGGCATCACTCAAGCTGCCTGCAAGATTACCAACCCACGTGACGTTGCGCAACGCGAAGACGCCTGTAAACAGGGGGTTTGCGGGAACGCATCACACAAAGGCGAGGACGAGGGGCCATTTTCGTGGCCCTAGGCGCGCAAACGCCACGCGGGTAGCCCTTCAACTGCTCTAGTGACTGCCGGCGGTTCCTCACAGACTAACCTACGGCCGCGCCTGGCGCGCAATCACGAAGACGAAAAACAGGGGAGTTCCGGCCGAGGTTGAGGACGAAATCCGGCTATACGGGCCGCCGGCGTTCGCCCGGTTTTACCGCTTCGCGCTGCTGAACAACGGAGCACGCCCGCGACGTTCATACCGACATCTCTTCCGGTACCTTGAACTTGAAGAAGGTCGCGCTATGGCAGTTCAATTTATCTGGGTCGATGTCCTCGAGCAAACGAACCCGATTGTCATTCGGACGGAGCATCTCTCTTACCGCGTCAAACCCCGTCTCCGGGTCGAGAAGGTCTGGCAGATAGGGCCACCTGTCACTCTTGCGCAGCTCCGCGTGCCAGCTGACATAGAGAAACTCAAACTCGTCCTGTTTAATGTCAAGGTAGGCGCCGAGGACGTCCAGCCGACTGATATAAAGCGAACTCTGGCCGGCAGGAAGCTGGTTGATGGCCTCGGCGTTCTCTGCGAGTTGGTTGATAAGTGCCGAGGCCTCTTTACGGGTGAGGACACCCGGTTTCTTCTTTTCAATATCGCGCCGGGTCCTTTCGTTAAGCACCCATGCACCGTTAGGCATCAATTCGAAAAGCTTGTCGGCAATCAAACCTTTCCAGAATGCCACGGCCTGTTTCTCTGGAATTCCCAACGCTACTTGCAATTCGCGGGCGGACCCGGAGCCTCTTTCGTGAAGAAAAACAAATGCGTGGTTTAGTAGCTTTGGCGTAACGGCGTCGTATGAAAGCTCGCTTTTCTTGAAGGTACGGGGCTTTCGCGCAAGGAAGGATTCGTCGGCGGACAACGGCCATGTCACGTTCCGCACCGGCGCATTCCATTTACTCTGCACTCGTGGTCGAACGCGCTTCCACGTGTTGTCGATGTCGCGCTGCAAGACCTCGGAAACGTCGTCTCCAAGTCCTATCACTTTGCGATAGCCCAACTCGCCACACTCGGAAAGGCGATAGCCCTCGAACAGTATGCGGTAGCTCTCTTTCTGCCCGCCGCTGTCCTCGACAATCTGCGGCGACGCGCGGATAGCGAGAATGTCTTCTGTAACGCCGCTCTGCGCTTTCACCCGAATCGCGGCCGGGAATTCCAGCCCCGTGAGTTCGAAAATCATGCGATGGGAAACATCGCAATAACGGCCGGGGAGCGGGTAAATCTTTGAAAAGGGAGCGTTTGAATTCGGGGTCTGGGACAGAAGGCCCGGTGTTAACTCGAAAGGCAGGGGCGGAAGGAAGCCATCGGCGAGTGATTTAGCGGTGTCCTGGAGCGAGTCTATCGAAGGGCTTTCGACAATCTCAATGTTGTCGGCACCCCATCGTAGGTGCATATTTTTCATGGAAAACTGGCAATAATGTAACGATGGCAACGTGGTTGACTGCTGGGCCGCACTATATCCTTTTTTCGGTTCCCTTGCTGCGTATCGGTGTGGACATCAGTTTATACGCACTTGGGCTCAATCTGCAACGGAACCCTGTGTTTGAACAGCCGGTGGAGGGGCGTCGCGACCTGCGACGTGCCGCAATGCGCGGCGCATGAAGAGGACGCCCCGCGTTGCGGAGGGCGTCAGGATGTGGCACTTTCGCCGAGACTCGCGCGGAAGTCCGCGACGAGCTTGTCGACATGCCATGTGTTGACTTCCGGGTAGCCCAATTCGCTGACGATGCCATAGGTCGATGGATTCGCGGCAGCGAAAGCCTCCAGTTCCGCAGCGGGAAGTCGCCGCGACTCAGCCACGAAAGAAACTCGGTGCCACATACCGCTTCTCCTATTCAGATACCGCTTGAAAGCGGCCCCGGCGTCGGGGCCTCGATAGAGCTAGCCGTCGCTTCGGCATCATGCATAGTGAAAGAACCGGTCCCCAATCAGGTGGTGGTCCTCAAACATGTATTCCTCGAGCGAAGGCAACTTTTTCTTCGGGAGCCAGAGAGCGCGCCGCGCATCCGACTTGCCCTGAACGAAGGGGAACTCGCCCTCGGACAACTCCGCGAACGCCTCGTCCAGGACGAAATGGAAGGCGTGCGACATCCGGCGGCCGGCTTCACTTCGCCACGGGTTATCGAACAGTTCCCGGTCCCGGATGAAGGTCTTCAGGTACTCCGGGAGGATGCCGAGCTTTGTCTCCTCGATGAGCTCCCGCATTGCGCATTCGATGACGGTCTCGTCGGGCTCGAGAAACCCGCCCGGCCACGCGAAGGTGCCCGTGCCGATGTCTCCACCGCGTTCAATCAGCAGAACATGGTCGCGGAACTCCGCGACGGCGTCGCCACACGAATGGTTCGGAACATGCGGTGCGGCTTTCCATTTCTCCGCGTCACGGAGGATGGCATAGTGCTGCTTGCGAAGCGATTCGAAATCCGGTAGCTTTTTGAAAGCCATTAAAAAGTCGAATGTGCCTTCCGGGAGCATTGTGCGCAACACCGCCTCTGCACCGCGCTCGTGGTCGCGCTCGAACCACAGGGCGCGTACGTCGGTGCCGTTAAGTCCACCAACGCACAGCTCGTTGAAGAGCTTCCATTCCGGGAATCGATGCAGATAGTAGGAACTACGGTCCTTCTCGTGCCCGATAAGGCCGATTTTGGCGTTTTTGCCGGTGACACTCTGGACACCCTCGCGGACTGCTGCGCACCAGCGCTGGTCATCATAGTAGTCGCGGATATAGACGAACTTGACGCGGCGGTTCTGCTCGTCGGTCAGGCAGGAACGAATCGACGCCTCGCGTTCGACGGCGCGCAAGGGTTGCTTCGGCGAACGCGCACGAAAGCATGAACCGAGTGCGACGACGACATTCTCGGCGCGCTCGAGGCCGCGCTCAAGAAGTTCCTGGTGCCCCAGGTGCATGCCGGGCTGCATGCGGCCAATGAGCACAATCGCGTCGTGGTCGCAATCGGACGGCCACGGGTGCGCAGGGGGCGTGAAAATCATATTCTTGGTCATGGGGGGCTTCCTTAAGCGGCGGAAATAGGAATCTGGCGGCCGTTGCCGAACGCCCGGCTGCGAACGCGGATAATCGGCGCGGCCTGACGGCGCTTGAACTCGGAACGCTTCACCATCCCGAGCACCCGCTCGACCAGCGCGGAATCTCCGTTCGCACGGAGGCGTTCCACCAATGCCTTAGCCTTCGCATACTCGGCCGGGCGCAGGCGCGTGCCTTCCAGATGCCACTTGAGGATTTCGTCGAGCACCTCATACGGCGGCAGGCTATCCGTATCCTTCTGGCCTTCGGACAGTTCAGCCGACGGCGCCTTCTCGATGATGCTGTTGGGGATGAGCTCGCGGCCGTGCAGCTTGTTGTAGAAACGGGCGACTTCGAAGACCTCAGTTTTGTAAAGGTCCCCGATGAGACCGAGGCCTCCATTTGTGTCGCCGTAAAGGGTCGCGTATCCGACCCCATTTTCACTTTTGTTGCCAGTCGTCAGCAACATGCAGCCGAAGTCGTTCGAATACTCCATCAGGATGGCGCCGCGAATGCGTGCTTGCACGTTCTCGCGGGTCAGCTGCGCCGGCGCGCGTTCAAAGGACTTTTTGAAGCCCTCGACGTAGCCGTTGTAAAGCGTGCCGATTTCGTGCGTGAAGAGTTCAATCCCAAGATTGCGGCACAGCGTCACCGAGTCGTCGACGCTGCCGGCGCTCGAAAACCGCGAGGGCATGGTCACGGCCTTGACGTTTTCGGCGCCAAGAGCGTCGACCGCCAGCGCGAGCGTCAGCGCGGAATCGATGCCACCGGAGCTGCCAACGACTACTGACCCGAAACCGACCTTGCGGGCATAGTCGCGCAACCCAAGAATGGTCTGGCGGTAGAAGAACTCCTCGTCGTCGAGATAGACCGGAGCCTGTTGTTCCAGCGGCGCGCGCGATGCGTCGAAAATCCGATACTCCGTGCCATGCGCGTAGAAATGCATTTCGACAAGACTGGTGGCTTCCTCGAACGAAGCCAGTTCAGTCACGATGCCCCGCGCCGGGTCCGCGATGAAGCTGGCACCGTCGAAGACGATGCTGTCGTCGGCGCCGACCTGATTCACATAGACGACGGGCAGGCGGTGCGCGCGCGCAATGTCGAGGAAGAGTTCGTGACGATACTCGCGCTTGCCGACATGCGACGGACTCGCGTTGATGCTGACGATGGCGTCGACCCCTTCTTCGACGAGGTCAGCCACCGGATTTGCTTCGTATTGTTTGCCATCGACATTCCACATGTCCTCGCAGATGGCAAAGCCAATGCGCGCGCCGTTCAGAAAGAGGATTGCGGGGTTATGGCGGCCCGGCTCGGTATGCCTGCGCTCATTGAAGATGCCCCCTTCGACAAGAAGCTGCTTGGAGTAGCGCAGAACGACGTCGCCGTCGCGAATAGCCAGTAGGCTGTTGCGCAGCGGCTTGCCGACACCGGTGTTTTTTGTGAAGGCGCCGACAACGATGGTTGAGGACGTGTGGCGCGATGCTTCGAGGATGGCGTCCAAAGCGACCTGCTGGCGCAGGAGGAAGTCAGGTTCTTCGACGAGGTCCTGCGGATAGTAACCCGACAGACAAAGCTCGCTGCAAACGACCAGGTCCGCGTCGCGGTTCTTGCCGACCGCCGTCAGAATCTTTTGGGCATTGCCCTCGAAGTCGTTGAGCTTGTAGTTAAGCTGGACCATCGCAATGCTTACGCTTTTCTTTTCCATTTCTTTCTTTTCTCGCTGGTTGACGGAGGCCGTCGTGCCATCCTTTACAAAAAGTATAGCACCCTTAGACACACTTTGTATCTAAGGAGTAAAGACAGAATGCGGTCGCTTTTTAAACCGGGGTGAATGACAAGAGAACATGCGTGTAGGGGAGCCCGAATGAACAGGGATACCTTCGGGCGAAACCTGACGCGGCGACGCGGAACGGCGGGACAGGCAGCCCTCAAGATGAGGCTGAAAGGGCGCGCAAAACGGTACCACAAAAAAAGTTAGCTAGACGGTTCAGGTCAAACTTTTTTTGAGGCTTTATCATGCAAGTATCCTCCGCTATCGTCAAACTCTGTGTCGAAGCTAACTATCGTGGCACGCCCATCATCATTGGTCTGGACGGCAACGAGCAGAAAAACACCGACGGCGACTGTGTCAAGATTGCTTTTGACAAGGCGTCTAACACGGCAAGCCTCACTGCGTTCAGTCTCAGTCATCGGAAAATCACCGCGACTGTTGCACTGAACAAGGGCAAGTTCGAAGTTGTTCAACGTGTTTTTCACTGAGAACACTGAGCATTCCTTATTCATAACCACTCCTTCCAGGGGTGGTTATTCTTTTCTGGAATGCCTTCGCCGTACCTATACAGAAAATAACCTAACAAACACGGGAGAACAGCGGTGGCAATTTTCGAAGATGTGGACGGGAAAGCTCAAGTCGTCAGTACGGGACGCGAAAGTGTACGAGGCGAGTCGAAAGGCGAACTCAGCGAATCCTATTCGCGCTCGGTGACGGACTCGAAGGGCGTTACGCAAAGCGAAACCGAAACGCATCGGCGCTCAAGCGAGGGCGACGTGTATCAGTCAACACGAAGTGTCAGCCACCGCGACTCTGCCGGCAACACCATCACCGAAAGCGAAACGCGCCAGGAGGTGGCCCGCAATGGGAGTGAGGGGGCCAGTCGGTTTGAGGCGGGGGCGCACTCGGTGTCAGATAGCATTGGCCAGAGCATGAGCACCTCCGGGTCGGCACATTCATTTGGCCACTCAGGCCAAATCACCGACCAGCGAGGCACGATGGCTTCCTCTATCGACGCGGCCACCCACTCGCACAGCCAAAGTGCGGGCCACGGAATGACGGACGGCCACACCTCAAGTGCGCAGTCCATCAGCAACATTCACGGTGCGGTGCAGGACCACATGCTGCGAAACGGCATGGCGCAGGACGTGCATCGCGCGCAGGATGTTTCGGCGTCGATTAGCCAGGCTATCGAGGCAGGTCATGGGCATAGCGGCGCGTCGGTTGAATTCCATAAGGGCGGCACGGCCGTCGCCACACTCGAAGGGTCGTCTGCAGCGGGGCATGAAAACCGGATTGGGATGGACGTATTCGCGCATGTCGCCGAAAAGGGCGTGTCTCACGAGACGCTCGGCTCCATCCGCGATGCGGCTGGTCCTGGTCACGAGCATCGCAGCGACCTTCAGTTGATGGACGCGGTCGGCGTGAAAGGCGTCGAGAAAATCGCGAAGGAGGGCATGAGCCCGGAATCGGCCGCCTCCATCCGCGAAGGACTCAATGGCGGCAAGGAGAAATCCGCCGACGCGAAAGAGCAGCACACCCAGGACGAGAAGACCGCGAACTCAGAGAAGGGTCAGAAAGCTCAACAGCAGCAGCAAAGCGACGCGAGCATGGCGATGTAACGAGGGCTTCCGCCCGTGACCGCCGAAAGGATGAGGCTCTGATACCAGGGCCTCATTTTTATTTACGTCTGCACGCGCGTCTGCGCCTTAGTCGAGTTGCGTCGGGCTGGGTTCCTGTTCGCTGGACTATGCCTCTGTGGGGGTCGAACCCACCGGCGAGGCCGTGTCTGGCGGCCTTTAAGCTTCGGCGAATCGAAGCTCAGCGCCCTCACGCAACTGTTCCGCCGCTTCCAGCCACTCGCGCCGCGCGCGGAAGAGATTAAGCCGGCCTTTGATGGACGGGCGCCGACGTTGTTCCGCCCGGCTCTTCGCGTGGCGCTTGCGCTCAAGTAGCCGCGACCGGATTTTCAGCCATTCGAGCTTTTGAACCTCGCGCGGACCTCCGCCCTTGAAGCGCAGTCGCACGGAAGCCATCACGTACTCGTGCGGCAGGTTCCCTGAGGGCAAGCCTCGCCGCTCTCGCACATCGCTCTTGAGAAGTTGCAAGCGAAGCCCGCGCATGCGCGTCGGCTTTACGCGGCGGTCGATGTGCTTAATGCGATGCTGCCAAGAAATGCTCACGAGTGGCTCCTCTGTTCACCCAGGAAGTATAACGCGCATCGCATCCAGCCCGCAGTCGCGACTATACTTTACATAGGCCTGGCAACCGCCTGTCGTTCTCCCGCCGGTTTTCCGGTATGGCGAATGGTTGCGAGTATCACCAAGCGTCGACTTCTCCTGGAAACAGGCACGGAAGCGATTTTCGGCAATGGGAGACCCCGAGGACAAACCACATGGCGCTTTCGTGCCAACTTTTAGGAACACAGACATGGAACTTCGTGAATTTAAAGAAAATGTAAAGTCGACGGTTGACTTTTTGGAACGCAAGGGCTTCACAGTACCGCACAGCGCGATGTTGGAGGCCGCGAGCAAACTGCTCGGCGAGCGCGATTTCTCCAGCATGCGTAATTTGCTGGAGGAGCACAGCAAGCAGGTCGACGCGCGTATTTCGGCGGCCGCAGCGGTGCAGCCGGCAGGTCCGAATTCATTCGACGCGGAGAAGGCTCGCTCGGTAGTTCTGGGCCTGCTCGAGGCAATGGAGATGCAGGAACGTCGGGAGACCGGTGAGTTTCATTTAACGGTGCAGGCTGCACGTGCCATATGGGACGCAGCCAAAGCGAAAGGGGCCGTTTTTCTTGGCACTACGCCGCGAGCCGCAGAGGCGAAGCAGCAGCCGTCAGCGGATTCCGTACCCGACCCAATGCAAGTAGCCGATGTAGCTCGACTATTCCATTACTCGGCGGAGAAGACAGGCCTTCCAGCAACCTCGTGGAGCCCTGAGCTGGTCGGAGTGAAACCCGGGCAGCATCCGGAGGACGCAGTTCGTGAGGCGTTCACCAGACGGACCGGCCTCGAGGCTTCGACAGGCGTCAAGTTCTACTGGAGCTGCGCAAACGAGCGAATCGTTGGGCCGTTCTCGGTGAACGTCGACGGGAAACCAGGCGAGGTGATGTTGTCGTTCGCAGCGGCATACTCGCGAGCCGATGAGGTGTTCGCGGCGCAACGAGGTGCGACGGCGGAAGTCACTGTGATGTCAGTCAGCAATGGAGCGCGGTTGGCGGCCTTCCGGAAGGAGCAGCGCCTGCTTGGCCGATTCGTCTCCGTGTGGGAGGATGGCCATGAGGCATCGAGCAGCGCATCGCTCGATTTAAACGACGGCACGGTCCATGTCCTGAGAACAGCGGACGAGGAGGCATCAGAAAGCGATGACTCTGTTCAGGAGTTTTTCGAGATGGAAGACGCAGACGGAGATGACTTCCGCTTTGTGGTCAGGTTCGGTGCAGACGGCCGTCGCTATGTCGAGCGCGACCGATTGCAATTTGCGCGCAATCTCCTGGCGGCAGGACAGAAGTAGTTACCATCATTAGCAACTCAACCCGAGCTTCTCAGCTCGGGTTTTTCTTTGGGGCTCTGCTGGCGAGGAGGCAGGCGTCTGCCGGGAAGGCGGGCGGACGTCACGGCCTTCAGGCGCCCTGGTCTGCTCCGTCCTCCTGCCGAAGGAGGTCAATGTTGGCGCGGGCGCGTTCCTTCTCGGCTACCACGGTGCTATCGAGCGGGTCCATGGATTCGAGCCGCACGAGGTAGGCTTCCCAGGAGGCAACCGGCGCGAGCGGAGAAGGGCTGTCAATGAAGAGCATAGGGCTGTAGTGGGGCGCGGGCGGAGCTTTGACCGCGTGGCATTATTGAGAAGCGCTTAATGCTACAGGAATTCGGTCGGGAACCTCCGCTCTTCAGCCGTACTCGACGACCCGCTCCACGGTCTGAGCGATTTCGCCCCCGGAGACGTTTTTGCGACCAGTGGGAGTCGCCGGCAGATTCCGTTTATGAACGGCGGCGACGACCGGAGCGGCTTTTGCGCGGCGACGCTTCGCCGGCGGTTGAGGAATTGGAGGCAAGGAACCAAATTGCGCGTAGTGGCGCACGGCAATTGCCGCGTCAGGCTTTCGACGATGCCCAATATCATCGGCAAGCTGCTTGAGAAAAGGTTGCAGGTCGGCCTTCCCGTGCGTCTTCACAAAACTGTCAACTGTCTCTGTTATTGCGGCGTGCAAAGACGGCACGGCCAGCGTGCTCGCGATATGCGACGCACCCCGTGCTAGTTCCACTGCATAGTCCAGTTGCACACGGACTTCTGTGCGCACTTCCTGCCCGCGCTTACCCCTCGTCATCGTTTTTCTCTCGTTTCAAGCTAAGCTGACTGACCACTGCTCGTTAAGCAGACGAAATCGCTGGCTTCTTTTTAGTCTTACATTTTACCGAGACAGAAAAAATTGGGAGCCCCACCCCCGCAAAAAGAAATGGTCTACCGCTGTTCGCTTGGGGCAGGAGTGGACCTCGCTCATTCCACAACCGTGCGTACGAAAAGGGGCGGGGTACGGTGCGGTACTTATCACAGTGAGAAGGAAATATTTTTCTTATCGGAGTCGAACGCGTGTCTGACGGCGGCGCCCGCCCGTGGCAAAGCTCCAATGCGGTTTTGCGGTCGTCCACGAACTCTCCTTACGCTGCGGCCCGGTACACGAGGTCGCCAATCAGATAAAAGCCCAGGCCGTAAAGCAGTCCAGAACCCGCTCGATTAGCTACCTCCTTGGCAAACGGTGACAGCGGCCGGCCAAGTATCGCCGACAGCTCGGATGCGGCCACCCACCCGTCAAGAGGCGGCACGGGAACGAGATTGGCCATCCCGAGCACGAAGTGCATCCAGGCCATCGCCGAGAGGCCCTGCAGGGTAGCGGGGTAGAGCATTCCTACCGCCAGAAGCACACCCCCGAAGATGAAAGAGGCTATCGGGCCGCCAATCGCGACAGTGAAGCGGTCCACGTGAGATGCCGCTTCCCACGCCTTTGCGTCGGGCGCGACGGCGGCGCCGATGGGGAAGATACCGACGTGCAGTCGTCCGTAGATGCGCAACGACGGCCCCATGCCCAGTGTAAGCCGCCTGAGGGGAATGTGAAGACGGTACATTTGTACCCAATGTCCGAGCTCGTGAGCGAGCAAAACACTGAGCACGGCGAAGAAATAGGCAATCCAGGCGCTAGTGGGCATTTTCCGGGGGCGATAAGTTGAGGTGTAACGTATATCCAACGGGCGGCAGGGACCCGATGAGCACGGCCCCCGCGCTAACGGCACCGCCCGGACGCACTGTTAAGTCGATATAATCGGGCGGCCCTTTACATTGTTCGGCCGAACCTTTCAAACTACATGACGTCAACCAACCAACCCGGCGGCGCTGGGTTCAGGCCGCCAAAGCTTGGTCTGCTGAAAAGTCAGCTCGAGCGCATAACAAGGCTCGCTCGACATCTACCCCAGTGCCGGCCACTGCACGACATCGAACCCGGCGTGACGCTTTCAGTTGAACAGGCCGACGCGCGGGGCTTTCGACTGGTTCGTGGACAGCGTTGTCGACCGGAGACGACGCTGTGGCTCTCGAAAGAGTTGGCGCGCGAGGCGGCGCGGGAGGCCAAGTCCCTCGAACGGAAGACGGAGATAGCCGAGTCCTTTGCAAACAAAGGGCTCACGCGGAAGTCGTGGGCGACCTTCTGGCAGTACGCCGAAACGCTCGTCTGCGAGGGCGCAGCGGTCCCGTTCAGAATCGAGGTACCGGTTCCGTTTGACCTCGTGACGACGCGATTCCTCAATCAGGCACTTAAGGAGTGTCGGGCGAAGGGTCGCGCGCTTCGCGTTGCGGTGTGCCACGCGATGGCGCGCGCACGGCGAGACTATCAGTCCTTCTCGGAACACTGGGCTGGCGTGCTGCAGGTTGCGGACGTCGAACGACTGGTGTGCCGCGCGTTGAAGAGTCCGTTCTTCACTCCCGATGCCATTGCACACGACATTCTCGAATTGGCCGCTGAGCGCAGGCGGAGTGCGTGGTACCGGGGAGACACTCAAACGGAACCGGGGCGCGCGGAACTGTGGGTCGGAGTTGCGAACGACAAAGTGGACCATGCTGTCGCGCTGGTCTGGAAGATTCCCGGGCAGAAACCGCGTATTCGCTTGCACAGCGCGCGCGTGCCCGTTGAGCATCTCGTCAAAGCGTTCCTCGCGGCGCGGCCAAAGGAGCTGTCCGGTCGGCGTATCCTCGTGAGGGCGCCAGAACGATGCCGCGCGGTACTTGCTGCGCTGCCAGCCTTGGGACCCGAGAAGGCCGTCGTCACGTCGCCGGCGCCCGCTGAAACGCGGATACTCGCCGTGCGGTATCTCACGCAGTGGAAGCGGACCGTCCCCCGAAGGGTTCGCGAGGCGAAAACGCAATTCGCCGGAAAGGTTGAGGGCAATCCATTTGGCCACGTGTCGGTGTTCACGGACGCAAGCGTGCGGGCGCGCGGCAGCGGTGTAGCGGCCCTTGTCTATCCGCCGGAAAGCGACAGCCCTGTCGTTGGGTTCGAGCAGTCCTCAGAGATACGCACACAGGTTCTCGAGGCTCGCGCGGTGGTGCTCGGGCTCCAGATGCTCGAGCGACTGCATCCGGGCCAGCCGGCCAAAGTCTTTACCGACTGCCGGCTGACGGTGGACGCGTTCAAGGCGTTCCGTCACGGCGGCCGGTTCAACTGGAACCTTGCAACCGCTGCTGCGGGCGTCGACCCGCAGTGGCTGCTGGCGGCGGCGCGTCGTTGCGACGTCGAGTATGTTCAGGGACACCGCAACAATCCGGGCAACGAGCAAGCGGACCGGGCGGCGTATCGTGCGGCTCGCTCCGGCCTCGCGATATTGGTTGGCAGCGGCGAGGTCGCGAGCGCAATGCCGCCGGCGGCCGATAGCCTTTCTCAAGAACTTGCCGCATGAAGCCTGCGGCTTGTCTCTTGTTTGGAGTTCTGCGACCGCCGGCCTGTTCTCTGAAATACGCGCGAGCGCGGCGGCGGTGTGGGAGTGGCTACTTGCCGGCGTACTTCTGCAGGAGTGCCTGAACGTCGACGCGCTGACCCTGCAGGAGAAGGAGGCGCGCATGGAGCACCAGGTTTTCAAGCACCAACACGCCAGTGGTCAGCATGTACGTAACGTTGACATCGTTCGCGGACAGGCCAGACCCCTGAAGCTTCGTATGCCTCTCGAGAAGCGCGGTCATGACGAGTCGTCGGAGCTCTGGCTCGCCGAACGGCAAATCGCCGTAGTCGACCGGGTCGGCATTCTCCAGTTCGGCGAGCAAACCGGTGAGGTCATCGACCGTCAGTGCCATGCAGTTCTCCTTGTCCAGGTTACGAGTCCGCGTATAGGCACCAGACTTAGAGCGCATCCGGCCGCTGCTGATGAGATGCCGGAGCGAATGAGCCGAAGCTCTACGCGCACCACTCCCTATCCCTCGTGCGCAGGGGACTCCCTCCGGGTGACCCGCAGCGGAGCGAGCGCTTTATGCGCGACCGGACAAGCAAGGCATTGGCTAGGGAGGAGGGTCCAGCCGCGATGGCACTGGCGGCTAGCCGGGCAGCACCGATTCACTGCTACACCGAGCGCTATATGAATGACTACCCCCTCGTAAGCCACCCCCAATGACCGTATTCCAAGGAGCCGGCGCACTCTTCGCGCTTATCGCCGCTTTCGGCTTCGTCAATCAGCGTTTCATCAAGCTCCCCGACACACTTGGCATTACAGCTGTCGGCCTGATTGCGTCCTCCCTCGTGACCATTCTTGGCATCAGTCACCCGGAAATGGTGTCGGGCGCGCAGCGGCTCGTCGACCAGATTGACTTCCCCGACATCGTGTTCCATGGACTGCTCAGCCTTCTGCTGTTTGCTGCGGCACTCCATGTGGACCTATCCAGAATGAAAGAGTACAAGCTTACGGTTTTCCTTCTCTCGACCGTGGGGGTTGTACTGTCGACCGCCTTTGTTGGCGCAGGGATGTTCTTTGCGGCGAACCTGCTAGGGCATCCCCTTTCACTTGCCTGGTGTCTCGTATTTGGCGCACTCATTTCTCCGACCGACGCTATTGCGGTCATGAGCGTGCTGAAGAAGATAGGCGCGCCTGAGGGCCTCGAGATGCGTATCGCCGGCGAGTCGCTCTTTAACGACGGTACGGCGGTTGTGGGGTTCGTCACGCTTCTGGGAATTGCGACCGGAACCGCGCACTTCTCGGCCATCCAGCTGGCCGTCAGCCTCTTTCGGGAAATCGTTGGCGCGGTGGTCATTGGGTTCATAGTCGGCTACGGAGCGTTCTTTGTCCTGCGAGGCATCGACAGCTACCCCGTGGAGATTCTCGTCACCCTAGCCGTGGCTACCGCCGGGTACAGTCTGGCTGAATCGTTGGGCGTCTCGGCGCCGTTGGCGGTCGTCGTGATGGGTCTGGTTATCGGCAATCACGCTATGACCAAAGTGATGTCTGAGAGGACGCGGGAGCACCTTACGCAGTTTTGGAGCCTGCTGGATGAGCTTCTGAATCTCTTGCTGTTCGGGCTTGTTGGTCTCGAAGTAATCGCCCTCTCAATGCACATGCGATTCGTTTTTCTGGGCCTTGCGGCTGTCCCGATTGTCCTGGCGGCTCGCGCCTCGAGCGTGGCGATACCGACAGCATTCGCGAAGCGGTTCAGGGGACTCAATCCAGGCTATCTGAAGGTGATGACGTGGGGCGGCCTTAGGGGTGGCATCTCCATCGCGCTCGCACTGTCCCTACCCGCGTTCGACGGGCGCGACCTGCTTATCGGCGTGACGTACATTGTGGTGCTCTTCAGCCTCTTGGTGCAGGCAACGACGCTCGGGCCGTTCATCAAGCGACTCAATGTCGGTGCCTGAGAACGGTCCGTGGCTCGAGCGCTGACCTTACAAGCGGGGACCATGCTTGCCACGCGCAGCGCCAAATAAAAACGCCTCGACAATAGCTGTCGAGGCGTTCAATCACAAAAAAGTCACTGGCTGCTGGGGGAGGCAGGCGAGGCCGACTCGATTTCTCCAACGTACTTGAAAGGACGATAGGTCCTGCCAAACATCGGAATCGCGTACTTCTTTTCGCCGAACGACGGCCGCCACGAACAATCCTGACAGTAGTCGTAGCATTGACCCCGGTGGTTCGTCTGGATGTTCTGCTGGTGCCCACAGTTCAGGCACTGGTAACGACGATACTCAGCTTTCAACATACGGGTCCTCGGTTATTTTTAACATCGCCTCCAGCTTCGGAGACTCGGGTACTCGCTATTGCAGATGGACCCGGCCGTCGTCGCCGACATACGCGTCGCATCCACCGTACGGGTGCGACATCTGGGTGAGGTACTCGCCGCGCGGGCCGAGGCCTCGGTCCCAAAAACCGGCACCATGGCGGTTTCGAGTCAGCCAGAAATCGTGGCCAATCTGGATGGACGACAGCCCCTCGAGAGAGACCGCGTTGGCGGTCACGAAGTCTTTGCAATCCGATTCGGCGGTCTCGCGGGCTTCGGCCGAGAAGTCGTCGATGTTGTAGTTCGCACCCAGCGGTTCCTGCTTCTCGTCCGTCGACGACCAGAGCGCGCACTCGAGATACGCGGTAACGACTGGGTCGAAGGGGATGGCGGGGGCTTGAGACGTACAGGTCATGAAAGGTCCTTTCGGGAAAAAATGGGGTTCTTTCCTGTGTAGCGACCCGGAGCAGGACGTGAGCGTGACGAAGCGCACGAGTACAGATTGGTGGAAGAGACGAAGGAGGTGCGACCAAAGACACTGCCCGGGCGCCGATGAGAAACGTGCCCGCCAATGCGGGCACTTTTCGTAGAAAGTGACGTCACCTAGTAGCTATCCCCGTAGTTCGAGAACATTTCGGTGAAAAGAGGTGCATATGTCTCCGCCCTTTTCTGGCTGCAGCCAGGTGCATTTGACGAGAGTATCAATAGTTCGTTGGGCAATCATGTTTCCTGCACGTACGCGGAGATGTTCACGTCGCCGTCATTTCCCGGAATCAATGCATGGGCCTCTTACGCTGGGCGCCCCTCAAGAATGCCGCCACGCCATGCGTGAGGACATCCCGGTGAACAGCGCAGGCATCAGTTTTGGAAGCCCTTATGCTCAGGACGCGCGCCATAGTCTTTGGCGTTGGAAACACCTCTGAGTCGCCATATTTGAAGTAGACCGCGTTATCAGCCACGTCGACACGGTCGACCACCGTTTCGCGCGGCGACGGCCCATGCTTGAAGAAAAAGTCACTTCGGGCTCGTTCAGCGGCACCTGTGAGGGGGCGAATATAAGCAAACGCCACCGACGTACCGGGGGGCACCGCCGGACGCCATCGCGCAATAGGCTCGCCCGTTCGGCAATTAAATAGAATCAGGTACGATATGGTGCCATCACTCTGCATTCCCCCGCCGACGAAGGCTTGTTTTAACGCAAGGTCGAGGTCCTCGACTCGGGGAGAGCAAGCGCTCGGGCCATCGCAATAGGTGGCGGAGTCGGATACATCCCCTGGTGCTGCTGATGCCATCGAGGGTTGCGCTGCGCAGAAGCTCCCAATGAGCCACGCGGCGATGGCGAGACGATGAGGAGTTTTCATTCAATCGTTATTGACAAGGGGCTTGTGTTGGGCGGTCTGAGACTCGCGTCTCCGACCGATGCTTCAAGTGCGCTATCGCGCTTCAGAAGGACTCCACACTCTATAGCGAAGGCGGCGCACAGGGAGCCCACGCGTTGTGGGCGCTTAAGCAACGCCCGCGCTATTGCCAGCCGTTGCTTTTGACCACCGGACAACCCCGCTCCTCGCTCGCCGATTTCCGGCTGATAGCCGTTTTGGAGCCCTTCGATGACGGAGTGGCTGCTCTCCATCTGGCAGGCCTGTGCTACCTGCTGGGGCGACGCGTGAAGTGTCAGCCATTTACTTACACTGTTTTCAGGGTAATCAATTCAACAGGCCCTTGGCACGGCCAACACTGGCATGGCGACGGGGCAATCCGATGAGGGGTATTAAGATGATTTACAAGGGCTTGAACGTTTTCGGCGAACAGGTGTTCGCCGACGCTGCAGGTGGCCGTGAAGTGCACAAGGATGGCCAGGCGCTCGGTTTTCTGTCCTCGCCAACCGGCTTCGACCCGATGAACTCGAACGTCCGCTACAAGACGGTGCTCGAAGTGGTGAATACGGTGTGTGGTCAGCACGAAAGCGGTGGTTTGGCAGCAATCGGCGCGATGGCGGCTATTCGCGCGATGATGGATTACTGGGAGTCGCACCTCGATTCAGGGCATTCGCCGGTCATCATCCTTCGCGATGTCGACGAGCTGGCGGTACGGCTGCAAAACATGCGGCAAGAGCTTGAAGAAGCGCTGCGTCTGAACCCGGATAGCGCTTGCCGAGTCGCATGAAAGTTAGCCGTAGGTCGATTGCGTAAAAGACATGCTTGATTTTGAAGCCAGCCGTGAGCTAATGCTCGTTGCTGGCTTCTTCTTCTTCTTTCGAGGACCGAGCGGGGTCTCAGCCTCTGTCCGCCGGCGGCAGCGCCGCAATCTCCTCGAGCTTGCGGATATACACGTGCGCGTATGTCATCTTGAAGTGGCTGTCGTCGCGCGACGAGTGATTTTCAATCTTGTGGATGGCGGCCGAGGGGAAGGTGCCCGTAATCAGGCGCCGCAGGGCCTCGCGGCTCTGGTCGCAGTCGATGATTTCATTATCCCTGCGCGGCATTCCGTCCGCGAGAACAAAGCCTTGCTCGCGCATTGTGGCGAGCCAGAGTGCGCGGCACTCCTTGTCGGACACGGGCGTCGGCGAATCCATCAAGAAAAAGTCGCCGGTCAGATGGCATGACAGCTTCGCCTTGCAGATACCCGTTTCGGTGAATTCGAGTTCCGAAATATGCCCGAGGCCAGCGCGCCGCCACCAGGTCCGAAGCTGCTCGCTCAGGTTCCGGATGGCCATCTGAACACGCTCTGGGCTTTGACCTTCGCCGAGCTTGCGCTCGAGCTCACGGACGCGGTCGTTTGCGGCGCGGATGTTTGCATGGCGTTCCTCGATTTCAGCGGCGGTCTGTGTGTTGATGCCGGTGAGCTTCGAGAGGTCCGCGAGGTGGTATTCCGTCAGGGAAAGGACGCTTTTGGTCAGGTCGGCGCGAAGGTCTCCGCTCTTGATGCCTTTCGACATGGTCGAAATAGCAAACATTATCTTGCCGAGTTTCTCCTGCGCGACAGCGGCGTCGTCCGCGCTCAACACTATTTGGGCATCCTGGTCGTCAGACACTCGAACTCCTCCGATTTGTTTAGGGGCCGGCGGGCCGTACACGCGCCGCCAGTTTGAGAAAGGCTGCTTTACCGTCCGTCTTGTTCGCTAGACGGAGCAGGCCAATTTTGTAAAGGGGTTCACAATGCAGGGATTCATTGTAGTCGATGTCCAACCGGCGTACCACAAGGGAGCTTCGCATATCACCCGTCCGCTTCTCTTTTTGCTGGAATCGGTGGTTGAACACAACGTGCCGATTTTCCGTGTCAAGGTCAACGAGGAACTTTCGGGGGACACTCCCGAGGACTTCGATGAATACTGGCAGGACGCAGGTGCATCACGGCAGTTGCTAGACCACTCGCGCGTTATGGAGAAGCCGTATGCCTTCCTGCGCGGCTGGATGGACAACGGCGTTCCAGACGACGAAATCGTGGCCACGCTCAAGGAAATGCGCAAACGCGGGGTGAACGATTCGCGCCAACTCCCGAAGGAGGTGCTGGTTTCGTTGAGTGAACACGGCGCGAGCCTTTGCGACCCGCTTTTCTTGCCGTACGAACTTGAGGACCAGGCTTCGACGCTGACGTCGCGCGCGTGGACCACGTGTGGAGGCGGCCGGGACGAATGCCTGAAAGAGTTCGAACTCTGGCTCGACTCGAACGATGTGACGTATTTCCGGGATGAGTCGTTGGTGTACTAGCGCGCTTATTGGAACCCGGGGTAATTCTGCAGCCATCCTTTACAGAGGGTGGCTGTTTTTTTCCCTAGAGTTCACGCAAGGCCCCGGTCCTGTACGTAGCGGACAATTCGGCTTCCTCGCGCTAACTTTGCCAACCCAAGGGCTATCAGCGAAGCAACGAGAACCTGCTTAACTTGGCGCACGAGGCTTGTGAGCGTGCATCCTGAATTTTAATAGCGAACCATCGTCATCGGATAGCCAACCTTCTTCATCTCACGGCGGGACACACGCCCTATACGAATGAGTCGAATAAGAACAGGATTGCCCATGTCGCGCCGCCGTCTGCTGTCCCCTTTGCGTCTCGTGTTAGCCCGCTCCTGTCGCTGCCACCGAAGTGGGTGATTTCGTTGTGCCCGAGACGCGTGTCGAAGCGATGTATGACGGCGCGACGTTTGCCCCTCTTCCCAACAAGCATTGGGTATCCGGATTATCTGGTGGAAACGTTTAAGGTTTCCAGCCGGTACATTCGGGGAATGCACCTGACAACCACGTTGCGCAGATGGCGGATATCGGGCTGCTGCAATGCCCTCTCCAGCCACCGCTTCATCTTCTTTGAAAGGGCCTTGGGTCCTTTCTGTTTCAGAAGCAATGACACACCTGCGCATGCCCTCCCAACGAGGCATAATTCCAATGTTGAGCCAGGGGCGGCTTTGAGGAGGGATTCGCGAAGCCGCAAAATCCAACCCTTCAGCGTTCTGGACCACCACTCGTGACGGCCGGCAGGCAGCACAGCGGACTCCGGCTCCGGCGCGGAACGTCCGCGCTGGCACTTCGCCGCATTCACATCCGCGTGCGCCTTAAAACCACACGATAGACAGGCAAACCTGTTTCCGATGCGGTTTCGTCGATGAACGAAACCGCAGTGGGTACACGTCTGGCTGGTATAGGCCGGATTAACCTCTTCCACTTCAAACCCGAACTCCACGCTCCACTGGGCGAGCGCTTCCTTGAATAGGGCCTGGCCGAACCCCCTGATGAGGCGGTTCAGGGTCCGGCCCAGGCTCATGTCCTGCCCGGTGAAGGCGAGTCTTTCAATCACCACGCGGCGCGGCTGCCGCGCCGCGAGGATGGAGCGCAACCACTTGCGAATATTGGTCTTGAGATAGCCTCGCACCCGAGCAATCAGCGAGCTGTACCGGCGACACTCGCCGAACTTCTCGACTCGGGCCTGTTGCAGGCCCTTCTGCACGAACTGAATCTGCTTATCGAACTGGCGTAGCTTGTTCAGGAAGTTCTCACCGCGCAAGTCGCCTTCCGACGATGCGAGGAAATTGCGCAGGCCGAGGTCAAGCGCCAGGACATCTGTCTTGAAAGCGCTCCACTTTTCGGGTTCGCGCGTGAAGCAGACCTTGAGATACAGCTCGCCGCCTCGTTCGTGCAGCTCAAGAGTCGTATTCATCTCTCCCTGACGGGTGTCGAAGTACTGGGAGCCCTGCAAAGGAATCTCGACGCGCTGGCCGCGCTCAAGCGTGCTGATGCGCGCCCACCAGTTGAAGTACTGATACTTCGACTCCCGGGCTTTCACCAGTGTTGCGCTGTTGATGTTGAACGCCAGCGGAAGGTTTTCTGGATTCGGCAGTTTGACGCGTTGGAGATGTTTCGCGAACCATTTGCGCATCATTCGCGTGGCCGCCTGCGAAATGGCTGTAAGTCGTTCCTCGGGCTTGGCCAGTTTGCGCTTTTTCGTTGTCGCCTTTTGCGCGTTAAGGTCAGCGGCCTTGTTCTGGTCAGCTAGCAACTCATTCTGGCGTGCGTTTGACACGTGCCAGAGCCGCATAGCGTTAATCCAAAACAACTCGTGCCGAAACGAGTCATTGACGCTTGCATTGGCAACGGAAGGGCGCGCACGATTTACGACATTCCCTGTCCATCCCTTTGCTTGTGCGGCAAGTGCGACGAGCATCAGGTCCTTCTGGGACGTCACAAGCTGTGTCGCCGGAAAGCGCGACCCGAGACCGCTCACCGCCATATGCGGGTCGAACTGTCCGGACTGCCAGAACGGCGCCCAGTACCAGCCCCACGCTTTGCAAACGGTTCGTTTCCACTCGGCGCGCAACGCCAGCAGCGCGTGACGTTTGGTCACGTTCAGCTCGGGCGCCACTTTCAAAAAATAACTGCGTGTTATCGCAGTTTTAGATTTTTTCTTAGCCAAGTGTAAAGGGTAGGATTTTCAACGGTAGTTGAGTTTACAATGCGCTTTACAGAAAAGCAACTTTCCACCACTTATTCCGGATAGCCCAAGCATTTTGTGGTCACTCCGTGAATCAAAAAATCCTGGTGGTGGCCGTCGCCATTGTCTGGGTCGGCAACTCGAACGGCACGCCGATGCACAACGTTTCCGGCATGTCGGGCGCGGCGCCCCTGTGGCGAGACCTCATGGACTATCTGCATCGCTCGCACGCGAGCGTCGCATACCGCCGAAGCCGCCTGCGGTGTCAGGGTCGTACGCCAGCAGGGAACCGCCGTCCGGGTAGAGAATCCGGACCTGCCCCGATAGCTGGTAATCCGAGTCTGACAGTCCGTGGGATGACGTCGCGCTGCGTTCTTGGCAGGAACACCTCCTTGCGCGGCGGTTCACCACCGGCGTCGTATGTGAGACGCGCTGCTCGACCAACATCCCCCCGAGCAAGCAGAAGGTGCAGCTGAAGGCGCAGGTCGATTCGGGCGTTTATTGGCGGGTCGACGGAACGCAGCTAGCCGGCGCTTTGTGGCCGGTATCAGCGGGGCGCCACCATATCGAACTCGTTCAGGCGAAGACCGGAAAGGTCCTGGACGCAGTTGCTTTCAACGTCCGTTCCGCCCGGTAGGCTCGCTATCCATTTTGCACAACGTAACACTATGTGTGCGGTGGCGCAAAATGAATAGATGGCTCCGAGACGCGACCGCAACGGGCGGCGGATAGCCGCGCAAAAGGCGCGGCGACCCGCTGGCTATGCCTGCGTTCCCCGCGTCGCGGCCGCCTCGAATTCCCGACGCCTTTTCTCGCGCCGGGCTGCGTTCGCTTTTTGGCGGCGGCTAGTACGCATGCATGGACAAGCGTAACGATGAAAACCCCTTACCAGAATCCTTTGTTGTATCCCGCAGGGACTGGGTACTGGAAGTTGCTCTGACCAAAGTTCGCCGTGGCAACCGGCGCGGGCGTGGTGGCGATGGACTCGAACTTGACACGCTAACGCTCGGTCCGCGCAGGCCTTGTACAGGCACGCGCATTTCATACTGACGACCTCGATGTAGCCCCCATCCGGGTTCTACCAGCGAACACAGTAGCTGCGGTCGGCGGGCGTTTCATCGCCATCGACGGTGTACACCGAAACTTTCCACGACGCGGTCAGTGCGGCGAAGCCTGAGTCGTCCATCGCGCGCGTCGCGTATTTGGCGAGACGTTGTGCCAGTCCGGAAGTGATGGACTCGTCAACGTTGTGCAGGTTGTAGCGCAAGAACTGCCCGGCCTGATTGCGCGGGGCCGCGCACCAGGACTTCGGTTGCAACAGGTAGTGCAGCAGTCTGAAACGTTTGCATGATGTCCTCGTTCAGTGCATTTCACTCCCCCTATAGACGAATCTGCCGCCCCACGTCGCTCACGGGAGCGGAAAGAACAAACGAGCCTCCCTCGGAACAAAGGGAGGCTCGCGCTAATCATGTTGGTCAGCTTGATTGTTGCTCGTTTTATCGGGGACTCGACAGCTCGAGGTAGGTCCGAGCCACATATTGCAACTTGTAAAACTCATCGGCGGCGAACTTCTTGACCATCGCGGAAAAATCGCCTCCCCCATATTCCGGGTCGCGGTATTCCGGGTACGCGTCAAATACTGCCCTCAGCTCAGCCTCAAGCTGTTCGACCGACTTTTCCTCGACCCTCGTGTAGTTCTCGTTCAAGTACTCCATGGTTGCTTTTCGCCCTCTTCCTAAACGATGTACTTGTTGGCCGGGACAAGCTCCGGTTCAACCCGCTTGCTCGGGTCCGTCCAGCGCGCCGCCGTTGCAAGACACTGTTTGCAGGTGATGCGCGAAACGTAGTTCCCGTATGCGTCGCCACTGTGCGTGTCGAGCGTGCTGTATCCTCTGCCATTCGAGCCGCCTTGCGTTGTGCACAGAAAATCATGTGCCCGGCGCTGCAGTTTTCCGTCTGTCAGCGGTTCGAGCAGCAACACGTGGTTCACGCTGCGCGCGTTGCGGCCATCGCCCCAGCTGTTCTCCGAAAGTCCAGATAAAACCGACTTCTGCCCACTCGTCCATCGAACGGGGATATTCAGCTTGGCGTTAGTCTCTTCCGCCCGCTGTCTCCACATCGCGTCGCGTTGTGCGTTCTCCTGCTCCTGCTCCGCCCGCGCCACAGCCAACCGGAGCTTCTCTGTTTCTTCACGAGCTGCTCGAGCTTCGGCCGTTTCTGCGCTGATGTGCCACCGTTCCGCGCAGAGAATGAGCTTCGTGCCAGCCGCCGGCGCAGGCGTCTCTGGGTCGAACTTAAGCTTGTGGCCGAAAATCGGCACGGTGCCGTCAGCGTCCACCTCGGCCTCGAAGCGGCCGAATACCCCCTTGCTCAAGAAATGCGGGTGCGGGAAGTCAGGGTACTTCAGCTTGTACGTCTCTTGCAGCGCCGGGTTGGTCGGTGCTTGCGAACCCTCTTGGCTTTCCTCGGTCATGTTTTGTTTGCCCTTAAGAACGCGCTGCTGAAATCAGCAAGCTATCGTATCTCATATAGCAAACAGTGGCCGATTCTCCGTAGGGCGGTTGGCGCAGAGGCCCCGCCGACAGGGCCATGTTCACTTGCGTTGCTACACTTTGCAAGGCCCTTGAACGCCGACTAGCTCGCACCGGGAAACCGGAATGGTGAATGTTCAGAGCTGTACAAAAAGCCAGTTTAAGCCCTCCATTTATGGCAGCGCTTCTTCTTTGGTAACGCGAGCAACTGAGGACACCCCACGGCGCTGCCGTATCTGAAAGGACTAAATCATGACGCAGAACAAGAAGGTTGAGCAGGTCAAGGCGGCAGCGAAACGCATGTCGGAACGTTGCGCAATGATGGGTATCGAGTTGGCTCAGGGGCAGGCTCTTGAAATGCTCGCTGCAGAGCGCGGTTTCGAGAACTGGCACGCGTATCTGGCTGAGCTGACCACGCCCGCTTCCAAACCGCGCAAGTGGAAGAAGATGGATGGTGCGATGACGGTGGAGCAGTACCTGACCCACCGGAAGCCGAACTGCTGTCCCCGCTGTGGCTCCGAGGATATTGAAGGTGACGAAGTCAACATCGATGGACGCACGGCTACGCAGGAGTGTGGATGTAACGAATGCGAGACGGTCTGGGAGGATAAATACCAGCTGTCAGGCTACGCGCTGCTTTCGGATGGTTTGGGAGCAGAGCCGATTTTGACCATCGCCGAAAAGGAGGAGAAGGAACTCGAGGAAGCGTGGGAAGGCTCGGGCATCAGCCTGTCGTTCCCCGACTGGGTGCGTGAGGCGGCTAATGACCAAAACCACGTGCTCCTCGATACGGCGAAGCGTTATGTGGAACGATTGAACGCGAAACTCCTGCTGGACTCGAGCACCAACGCTTACGAGATGGCGGTGTACCATTCCGATGGTCGTTTCATCGCGAAAGGCACGACCTTTGGTGACAACCAGGGGGACGCGCAGGCTGCATTCGCGGAGACGGTCGGAGTTCGGGCGGACTACATGAGCCTTCAGTTTGTTGTGGAGAAACTCGGTATCGTCTGGGCTACGCCAGAAGCACTCGAAGCGTGGTTGCGTAGGAACAGGGTAAGCGACGCGCTCGACGACCTCATCTACGATGCGGTGCAGGCGCAGGGTCTGCCGGTTGTAAATGAAGAGGGAAGCGCTCACGTGCAGCAAGCGTTGCTTGACGATGCGGACGCTCAGGCCGCTAACATCAACAACGGCGGCATGTCGGCGCAGATTGAGTATCTGCTTGCGGTGTACTCCAAAGGTGAATTGCTTCGTCTGCTGAAGACGGCGCTGGACCTTCAAGGGACGCCCAAGCAAGCTTGACCGGGGAAGCTCGCTGTCGTATTGGCAGCGGGCAACGACTGTCACGCGGTACTTTCAGCGCTATCCTGTACTCAAAGGGAAAGGTCAGAAAGGTGGCACATATGGATTATATTAAATTAGCTGTAGACGTGGTATTTGCCGTCATGGGTGTACTGAGTTTCACGGTTTTGGCGTTTTTGGTGTACATCTTCCTTGAATACGAGGGTGAAAGCTATCTCGATTGGGCGAGACGCTCGCTCAACCGCTTGCTTCGACATGCCCAATAGTCAGCTACATGTACCGTGTGGTTTTTTCTTCTGATTCCAATCCCCGACGCCTTTGGCTCGGGGATTTTTCTTTCCGGACGCGGGGAAACGGGTCGCTACACGACGCAGGTAATCAGATAAGGACATAACCGTGACTCTTGAGAAAGCCAAAGGTCCTGGATACGAGGACTTGCACTACCGGTTCGACGACATGCTGGAGCGTCTCGTGGCCGATTTCAAGGCGGGAAAAGCGCTGGACTGGCCGGTTCTGCGAAAGCGTCAGGTGAAAAGCGTTTGGGCCAGTTTTGCGCGCGACGGCTACGTTCGTGATGAGCGAGCGCTCGACAATATCTTTGCCTCGATACGCGACAACGTCGTTCGGTTGCAGATTGCAAACATTGTATCGGGCCATGAAGTCATGTCGCCAGAAGACCTTCTTGCCGAACATATGCTGGAAGACGAGCAAGACAGATTCTTCTCATGGCTTGTCGACTACGAGGGCGGTTGGCGCATCAGCGACTACGGCATTGGTCCTTTGCAGGATGCCGTGGCGCTTGCGTTCGAAGCGCGTACACCAGCTGCGCGGTTGAAGTATCTGGACCGGGCGCTTCATGTCACCCATATGCGCGGAGACCTCTCGAAGCTGTTTATCGAAGGCGGACGAAGCATAGTAGCGAGCCTCGAGCAGCGTTGCAAGGACGAGGTTGCATCAGCATGATTTATTGACCCGCGACGCCTCAGGCGTTCGCGGGTCTTTTTCCAGCACGGGACAACGCCCGCCAAGCACCGGCCGACCCGAAATCCGCTCAATCGGTGGGCGAGTCGTCCTCGTCCTCGTCCTCGACCGGCTGAAGCGCTTCACCGGTATCTTCGAAGTAGAAATCGTCATGAATCTCGAAAAACACCCCATAGGTGTCTCGGAGCTTGAAGAACTCGTCGGGTCGGAGATTGCGCCGCCATAGGCGAAGCAGTTCGCGCGGCGCGAGCGCCAGTTCGATTTCGGACGTTCGCAAGATGTAGCTGGGCATCCCGGAGAGGACGCTGGGGAGCAGCAAGGGGTCGCCGAACGGGAGTTCCCGCTGATGGCCGAGCATGACTGCGCGGTTCGGGTCGAGGCGAAACTTCCCGCCCTGACTCTCGATTTCGATGTGGATTGGGAATAGCTCAGGGAAGAGCTTCCGGTTGACGGGCGGATACTTCCTCGAAAATACTGTTGGTGTCATAGCTTTCCCCGGCTTATTGGTGAGTCAGCCCGAGGGGCGGCACGTCGCGCGCTCGGGCCGGGCTGAAGGCCAATTCTGCCAGTTCCTGCCGGTTTTTGGAGCTCGTACCGCCAAGACCCCGGGCTCGCCCATTAGGACCGTTGCGCGGGCCTGCAGTAGGGGGACTTCAGGGTCGGGACGGTAAAGCATATTAGTTGCTCCTTCGGTGCTTCGGGTGGTCAGCGACAATTTGCCAGCAATCGGTCGTCGTGGTCGCTGAGAAACGCCCCGACTCGCTGCCTCAACCGTCGGCAACCTTGCGCATAGCCTCGCTGCTTGTCCGGAGGGTCTCAGGCACGCGCCGAGGCGCGTTTTTCGGGCGGTTGAGTGGTGAATCTGAAAAGGACCACTCCCTTTGCCGTGTCGACATAAGCCTTGTGCTCGACGAGCCGCGACCCATCTGTAAACTTGTACCTCTCGGCGAAAAACGCCAGAACGTCTTCGAGGGAAACCTCGTCGTATTTGACGTCGATGTCCACTGTAGCTCCCATTCCTGATTTGCCGGCGCAGCGCCTCGTGCGATTGATTCGTCGTGCGGCGACACGTGAGCCGCCGCCCCCTTTCGGACTTACGCGATAGCGAAAACCTGCTTGAGATTGTTCAGGAACGCCGCGTCGTCGCACATCGTCTTGCCCGGAGAATCCGACACCTTCGCGACCGGCTGGCCATTGCAGCGGACGAGTTTCATGACGTTCTGCAACGGCTCGAGACCGAGGTCGTTGGTGAGATTTGTGCCCACACCGAAGCTGACCTTGGCGCGGTCCGCGAAGTGCACGTACAGGCGCAGCATCTCGGGAATGGTGAGGCCATCGCTGAAGGTCAGCATCTTCGTCTTCGGGTCGACGCGCATAGCCTCGTAGTGGGCAATCAGCCGGTCGCCCCATTCGACGGGGTCGCCGGAGTCGTGCCGAGCGCCGTCGAAGAGCTTGCAGAAGTACATGTCGAAGTCGCGAAGGAACGCCGACAGGCCGACCACGTCCGTGAGGGCGATGCCGAGGTCACCCCGGTACTCGTGAGCCCACGCATCCAGCGCTTCAACCTGGAAGCGGCGCAGGCTGCAGTCGAATGCCTGGTAGGCCTGCAAATACTCGTGAGCCATCGTCCCGATTGGCGTCAGGTTGTGGTGCATCGCGTAGTAGACGTTGCTCGTGCCGCGCATCGTGTCCGGGCACCGCGCGACCAGGCGGTCGAGAACGGTTTCCTGCCACGCGCGCGAGAAGCGCCGGCGCGTACCGAATTCAAAGAAGAGAAGGGGGTTGAGCTTTGCCGGCGCGTTCGCCGCATAGTGGTCCAGCGCGTCCAGCTTCTGCTCAAGGCGCACTTGTCCCTCGGCCAGCACTTCCTCCGTGGCGTGCTGCCGGAAGTACACTTCGTTGACGATGGCGAGCACGTAAATCTCGAAGAGCATGACGTGCAGCATCGGGCCTTCTGCGACGATATCGAGGAAGTCCGGATTCTCCGGGTCAGCGGATACCTTGATGTATTCGCGCTGCAGCTGGAAGAATCGCAGGAAGTCGACGAAGTCTCGCTTCATGAAGCGAAGCGCGCCCAGGTAATTGAGCTCGGCTTGTGTGAAGCGAAGGGTGCAGAGATGGTCGAGCTGACTATCAATCTCCGGCTTGAGCAGCCCCAGCTTCTTGCCGGCCGCATTTCGGCACTTGAACCTATATTGTGCTTGTGCACCGGGTTGAGCATGCAGGATAGCCTGCATCATCGTGAACTTGTAAAGGTCGGTGTCGAGCAACGAGGTGATGACTGGCTGGTGCGATTGCAGCGGTAGCATAATGATTTCCTGAGTTAGGGGCGACTGATTTGAGCGCGCGGGCACTCAGCGGGCGATTTTGTAATAGATGACCGACTGGTCAGTGCCAAAGGGCGAAACTCCAACTACGAAGGCTTTACCAGCGCCGAAACGTTGGTCGACGATTCGCTGGGCAGGCATAGCGGGTACGTCGCTGTCGAGCAAGGACCAGATGCTGTCTTCAGCGGATGCGCAAGTTGCCGCAGAGGGATTCAGGCCCGACCTGCGCGAGACCTTTCCGGGAGGGCAGAAGGTCGGCTGGAGTTCTTCCGCCGCGTTGCTAACCACCACATAGCCGTCATTGCCCAGCGCAGGGGCCGGTGGCGTGGGCAGCGGCTGTGGAGCAGCGGCGCACGCGATTGCGCCAGTCAGTGTGCTGGCGAGTGCGGAAATGATGAGGCGGCGCAAGGTACGGCGGTCGAAGTGCATGCAGATACGATAAAGAATGAGTTGTGAGCGCCGCGCCCGGCATTCAGGCACTTACGCGAGGGTAACGCCATCATTTTACACGGCTTTACAAAAAGCGGTCGGGAGTGTCATGTAAAGCGGCAATTTTGGTAGGGCGCGACCGCTGCCGCGTACCGCTACAATCACTCTGTTTGCAAAAACCGGAAAGACTGGAGATGTAACGTGACGACAAGAAGTCCCTGGAAAAAACGATTCTTTGTGGACTGTGAGTTCACCGATTTTCTCGACTGCGAGCTCATCAGCATTGCCATCGTGAGCGAGACGGGCGACGAGTTTTATGCGGAAGTCACCGACTATAACGACAGCTACTGCTCGGCCTTCGTACGGGAAGCGGTGCTGCCAAAACTTGGGCAGTACGCGGGCCGCATGATGTCCAAGGCGCAGGCGGCAGGGGAGCTATCTGCGTGGCTGGCGGGGTTTTCGCTCAAGCCTAAGCCTTGGCTGAACTTCGACTACGGTGGGGACTATGACCTGGTGATGGACCTGATTGAGGCGCTTCCGAAAGGCTGGAGGGCTGAGCATGTTGGCCTACGTATCGACCTCGCCAAGACGGAAGCGTATTTCCGCAAACACGGCGGCCGGCATCACGCGCTCATCGACGCGCGCGCCAAGGCGGCGAGCTTCGTCTAACATCCGGCGGCCGACGAGCGGCGCGCCGTTTGGGGGGAACTCGACGGAGGTACGTCCGACCAAGGGGCTAAGCGGGCTTCTCTAGCCGAAAACCCAGCCACTACGATTCGACTAACGTGGGCTGGCGCGGCCCTCGGTCAGTCGAAGGTAATGCAGGCAATTGCGATGTCGTCGGCGTAACGGACGTTCCTGCTATGCAGCCTTTCGAGCACAGCCAGGGCGGTTCGCTTAACGAAGCCGCCGGATGTGCCGTTGAAGTTTGTGAATGCGCTGGCCATGTCATACGCATCGATGGACGTCTCTCCACGGAATTTGTGGAGGCCATCAGTCATCACCGCGATTGCTTCGATTTGCTCATCGGCGGGACGGAAGGTGGCTGTGTATGCGCCGACGCTCCGGTCTATGGTGACCGGGTCGCTGCCCTGATTCTGGAGCACGGCTTCTCCAGCGTCATCGCGCGTGAACACATCCCAATCAAGTGTGGCAACTGGCCGTGCCGGGTCCATTTGCGCGAAGAATGTCTCGGCGCCTTGCGGAGATAGCTGACGGGCAAGGTACAGCGGTACATTGTCTTGCCACTCGAGCCACATGAGCCGGGACATGCCCGTGCGATACTTCACCAGAAAGGCACCGTCGCCATAGATGCAAACAGAGGCGTGCGAGGAGTCACCGGCAACGCCGACGAGCGTTGCGAGGTAGTCATCATCGTGCGCGCCCAGCAAGCGGTGCGCCGCTAACCCCCTGACCGTGTCGCGGGTAAACTGCTCGTCGAAATCAACCCGCGCGCCTGCGAAATAGCGCATGCGCAGTTCCCGCCGAAAGGTCTGAAGGTGAGCGCGCGCACCAATATCGGTGTCGGCCAGCGCGCCGCCGCAGCCATCCGAAACCGCTGCCCACGCGAAACGCTCATCTTCAACACCGGACAGGGCGTAGTCCTCACATGGCGAACCCTGTTTGGCGTGCCAGCCGCCAATTGTGAAAAAGTGGTCTGCCTGCATTATTGCTGCTCCTGCTCGAAAGGACTCAGCACCCGCCGCCATTCGCGGCAGTCAAGTGTCCAATTGCTCCGTTCCTCAGGAGCGTCCCACTCGGGCGAGCGACTATCGCGGCTTTGCTCCGACCATACCGCGACATCTTCGCCCAACCACAGGAGTTTCAGCCGGGCCTCGTTCCAGCCGCCCGGGTAGCTTTCGCGGCCCTCGATGACATCTCCGAGCTCGATGCCCATTTCGCGGCACTGGTCGGCTGTCGAAGCTGAGGTGGGGCAGGGCAGCGGCTCGGTGGTCTGCGCAAGGCGTCGGGCGCGCCGTCGCTCGTCGGTGCCAGAAATTGTGAACATGCCCGTCTTGGCTGCGAGCAGCACGAGCGCGCGCACGGATGCCTCGTACTCCCCACGGGTCTCGGCGCCCGCGCCGGCTATCTCGTAAAGCTGGGTGAAGCTGATATCGGGGCGCGTTACGCCGGCAGGCCTGCATGTCACAGAAGGTGTTGGCGCGACGGGTTGATTCTGGTCGTTTGAGTGCATGTGTTAATAGCCGGTGTCGGTGGTCAGGTCCTCAACCTTGAGCAGAGGGCTGGCAATGTTTGCACGGAAGGTATCTATGACGTCTACAAGCGCCGACCTGACCAACGCATCTATCATGACGCAAGACTGGCTATCGAAGTCCATGTCGAAGTAAGGTCTGACGGTCAGTTCGACGCGGTTGCGCTCGGCCACTATCGGGACCGTCTTGCACAGATGCTCCAACTCGGCCTGGAATGCGTGGCATACCACCTCGGCCATCGCCGCAGCGGCGCCTCGCCGGCGAAACTGCTTCCTGACGTAGAACTCGTCGACTCGCACCACCAGACAGATGCACGCGAGGCTGTCCAGGTCTCCGGCAGCTATCGCCATATCCGGGTCCACGTCCTCGCAATACGACAGACTGATGGAAAACGCGACATAGGCGACTGGAACACCGCTTCGGTTATGGGCAACGAGGCAGTACTTGTCGGCGCCTTTTTCGCGAATGACCCCCTTGGGGTTTTCAACAAACGGGGGAGCGCCGCAATCGTCGTGGAGCGGATAGTGCCGCCCAAGCGAACTCGAAGCCTCTTTTTCCACAAGCGGATGCGCGAAGGGTTCGATACAGGGAATTCGCTGTTCCGCTTGGAACAGTTTCACAAGAGTCTCGACGTCGTGCCGGTACTCCGGCTCAGTAATGTCGTAGTCTTCCATCGGATGGTCGTCCGTACGGGAATATCCCGACACGAGCCCGCGATTGTGCTGCGGCGCGTGATGGACGAGGGAACAGGCGTCCAAGGCGAGGAAAATCTCCCGAAACGTCGACGGTGAAAGCGGCAGGACGGCGGAACTTAAGGATGCACCTGTTGGCATAGTGGGGAGTTGATGGAGTGATTTATGAGACTTTCGGTTAGACCCTGACTGGGGAAGACGTAAGCAGGATGTCCCGCTCACGTTCTTTGGAGTTTCAGGTGCCGAGAGGACGCTCGGCAGGCGGGTCAGTCAGGGTTCGCCGAGCCTTCGCGCGCGGCGGGCTGCGGGGCCGCGCGCGCCCCCATGCTGCCTAACGCGTCGCTTGCCATAGTGGGCCTCCATGGCCTATCTCCAGCTGGCACTTGGCCGGTTTCACGACCTCTCCTGTTCGGACGCTGCGAGCGTGGCGAGGATTCCCCGAAAACAGTCCCCTGCACCTACAAGGGTTATGCGGCTGAGCCCGTCATGTGCCAGCGACCTGATTTGGTCTGCGACGTCGTCCAGCCCGGGCGCCGTGCTAGTTGGGGGAATAGGGGCGGTGCCGACCGCTTCCGGTGCGCCTCCCACCTTGCAGCATCCCTCCAACACAGCTTGGTATGGGCAGCTATCGCAAGTGCGCTCTACCGGCTCCGCTTCAGCCAGAGGCATGCGCGCTTCGCCGGCGGAGGCGACTTCGAGGGCGTCGCGAACGCGTTTGACGGTGCGCAGGCATACATCGTCAAAACCTGAATTCTCGGTGTCGATAATCACGCCGTCCAGTTCGTAGGCCAGCATCTGAAGGCGCGTTGGCCAAGCATTACCCGCATCCTGAGCGGTGGAGGTGGCATCGACCGAGCGGCAAAAATCGGCGTAGGCTTCGTCCAACACCTTATTTGATTCCGCTACTTCGTCCCGGGTCATCCGGACGCGCGCATCGGGGCCGGACGACAGTGCGCGCGCCTCAGCCGCAATGGATTTGGCATCAGCCTCATAGCCGTGCAGAGATAGCAACCCGACAGCGCGCTTCAATACCTCGAAAAGCGGGTTGCCTTCGAGGGCTGCAATCTGCGCAGCCTTTACACTTTGGGCTGCACGGTGGTCGGCTTCCCAACTGATAGCCTTCTCGCAGATATCAACCGGAGGGTTCTCGCAAACGTCGCCTCCAATCCTCGCGCAGTAAGCGCACTTAGAATCGTCCATTATCTAAACTCGCAATAGGGTAGTCAGGCGTTTTCCGCCGCATGGTGAAGCTCAACCGACTCAGAAGCTGCGGTCTGGACGCCAAGCGCTTTCATCTCTTCGATGAATGCTTCACCCTGAGCAGCGAACCCCGCCATTGCCGACATGCAATCAGTCAATAGCACGAACTTTCGCGCATAGGTGGGCGGCAGGTTCGCGATAGTCTGGCGCATCGTCGCGGCGACTCCGTGGGAGGTCGCTTCGCCGGCGACGAGCACGATGTCGGCCGGCGCCAGCGCGTGCAGCAGTGCCTTGTTCAGTGAGGTCGACGGGTCCAGCGGGTCCGGTACCTGTGCCTCGAGCGCCGAGACGTAATCGGTAAAACAATTCATACCCTTCTGAACGAAATTGACCCTCGTCAAATGGCGGCGCGCCCAGATTTCCAGATGGTGCTGCAACGGCTCATACACGTTGGCACCCCAGCTGCCTGCGATGCAGTGCTCTGGCAAAACCACATGCGGCCCCCGGCCGCGCGATTCCAGCGCCTTCAGATAGGCAAATGCGCGCATCTGCTGGTCAGGGCGGCGCGTCCGCCAGCGGCCGTCTACCACATCGCCCATACGAATCGCCGTGAATGGTTCCGGCGACTTGCCGTCGTCGTTCTCCCACATCATCGGACTGGAAATGTGAAGCGGGCTGTGAGAATCGACGGTCACGTGGATAGCGTCGATGGCCATCCCCGCGCGGGCATGAAGAGCGCAGAGCCGTTCCATGTCTGCGTAGGCACCCGGCACGACAAGCGAGCCGTCGGGATGGCAAAAGTCGTTTTGCGGGTCAATCAGCAAGAGGTGCACGTTCTTTCTCATCGCGGACTCGGCTTTTCAGTTGGTATTTGTAAAGGGTAACACAGCTTAGACGCAATCTGCATCTAAGATATGGTAAAGTGTTTTCAATCAAGGCCGGTGGCGAATTGGTGCGCTGTCTGCCAACAACAATCCTTTACAAAGGTTGCTCACGCAAATGCCGAATACTCAATCCTGCTTCCCGCTTGAGGGTCCGGACGGCGCTGGAGGCACACGCATTCTCGTCGAGAACGCTGTGGAAGTGCTCCTGTTCGACACGCCGAGCGGCGACATCCGGGGCACCGTGCTCGGCTTTGGCCTGTTTAAGGGGAAGGGTAAGCGCATTGCGCACGCGTACATCCCGGTTGAAGGCGAACCCAAGATTTCGCTGGACGTTCCGAAGGCTGTGACGGTTGAGGACATCGCGCGTATCGGTGGCGTCTTGGCGCTTTTCGTCGAGAAGCTTAACGATGCATGCGCGAAATTCGGCAGCGGCGACTCGGCAACGGTGGGGGACGAGAAAGCGCCGCAAGCCGTCCCAGGCAAGGACCGCTGCCCTGCCTGCGGCCACAACTGGGACGCCCACGACTTCGGCGTGCCGCGCCCGTACTGCCCGTGACAGCCCGAATGGCGCGGCCACTCGCCGGCCATTGCCAGCAAGGCTGGACACTCAAAACCCTTAGCATGAGGTCATAGATGACTCCCTCCGACAAATCCGAAGTTCTTCGCCGGCAGTTATTTGGCCGGCCGCGTCGCGCGGGCACGGCTAGCCCGCACGCCGCGACTTTCGCGCCGGAGGAAATTGACCGCGCGCTACAGCGCTTCGAGGACGGCATCCGGGAAGGTGCTGGCGACGAAACGAACGACGCACGCGAAGTCGTCCGGGCGATGCTTGCTGGCATTGCCGTGGACGGGTACCCAGCGGCGTGGCTGCACATTCTGACCAAGCCCGGGCGGCGCGCGGAGTACGCGTCGGTATCAGACGACGAGGAGCCGGACGACATTCGGTCATGGGTGGGGCAGGGCGCGATGCATCAAAAGCGGCCGCTGTTCGATAATCCCGCCATTGTGAGTCCGGCGCTCACGGAGCGCGTCATCGAGGCGATGGCCTTCAATATCGCTGAGCAGGTACGCACGCAGGTCGTGCGCGCCATGTCGTCGGACTCGGAGTTTCAGGCGGGCGTTCGTTACATTGCCCAGCAAGTCATTTCCGACATGGCCGGCGCGGCCGGAGAGAGTGACGATTCGACGAATGAGCCGGTCGAGATGGCGCTGTGCGGCCCGTCGCAGGTCTTCCTGAAGCCCAACCAGTCGTACCGGTTTTATGTGCACGAAGGGTGCGCCGCATGTGAAGCTGCCGCGCGCGCCGCCGAGGGCCTGCTTCCCGACATTGCGCAAGAGAGCGATAGCGAAGCCAACGCGGCCCCAAGGATGGAACGCTTCGAGAGCCTTGTGCAGCGGTTTCAGGTGCTCGCGGACACTCGGGGATGCACGAAGACCAACTCGTTCACGGTAACACTCGAGAAGCCGAAGTGGTACGGCTGGCAGCTCGCGCTCGGCGGATATGACGTGCCCGAATGGCCACGCCATCTTGAGCTGGGGCGATTCGGAACGTTCGACGAACTGTTGGACGCTTTCGAGAACAAGGTCGTTGAGGCAGAGACGGTGCTTGCTGCCCTCGACGGTGGCGCGCGTAGCGCCGACGAGCATTGAGGAGAAGGAACGTGACGTCACAAATGCACGAAGCAGCGGGCAACGCGTCGGCCACTGAGCCGGAGGCCCGGCTCGAGCGTCTTATTGAGCGCTTCCAAAGCCTTGCGCTCAAGACGGGGCGCAGCAAGACCGGGTCGTTCTCGGTAAGCGTTGGCAAAACGATGGAGTGCGGCTGGCAGGCGGAGCTGGGCGGGTATGACATTCACGACTGGCCGCGTCACGTCTATGTCGGGCCATTCTCAACATTTGTCGAAATGCTTGATGGTCTTGAAGCGAAGATAGCCGAGGCTGTGGCGCTCGTGCAGGCCGGCGAACCTGAATTGCATCTGGCGCCGGGAGCCGATGACGAAGCCGCAGCGGGGGCCGTTTGAACACCCAGGGCGAGAAGGGCCGGAGCGCGAGCGAGGGAGAGTACCCGCTCATCAAGACCTCGGTCGACGTGGTGTTGCTCACGCTCTCCGGACACAAGCTGAAGGTCGGCCTCCATGTTCGCCCACGCAACCCGCTGGCGGGGCGCCTCGCGCTTCCTGGCGG
Source organism: Paraburkholderia sp. UCT31 (assembly GCF_014397655.1). Taxonomy (NCBI): domain Bacteria; kingdom Pseudomonadati; phylum Pseudomonadota; class Betaproteobacteria; order Burkholderiales; family Burkholderiaceae; genus Paraburkholderia; species Paraburkholderia sp. UCT31. Next base: position 8,915 of record NZ_VZQP01000059.1, on the reverse strand, counting down.
GGTAATTCACGCCCAGAGCGACCGGAAGGCTGAGGACTCCGCGCGCCGGGTGCTGCGCGACAAAATCAGCATCGCGCCGCCGTATCTCGAGCAGTTGTACACCTTCACCGGTACCGACCGCGATACCGGCAACTGGTCCATCAGCATCAGTTACTACGCAGTGGTGCCTGAGACCGTGCTCGAGCCAAGCGGCAACTTGCAACTGCATGACGTTGATGCGCTTCCGGAGCTCGCCTTCGACCACAACGAAATTGTGGACATGGCGGTCTCGCGGGTGCGCAACAAGGCGCAGTACTCGACGCTTCCGCTTTTTTTGCTGCCTGAGCGATTTACGGTCCACGAGCTGCAGCAGACCTATGAGGCGGTGCTCGGTGAGCCGCTCGACAAGACGCAGTTCAGGCGGCGGGTACAGCAGTGGAATGCGCTTGAGGCGACCGGTGAGACGACGGTGCGTTCCGGCGGCGCGCCAGCGACGTTGTATCGACGCAGCGCGAACGCGTTGGCGGGCCTCACGTATTTCGACCGCTCGCTGTGAGGTTTTGCATAAATGTGGCCCATCCAGGCACTAGACGGATTTCTTACCGAGGAGCATCCCGCTCCTCTTCTTTGAAAGGTGATGTTGTCATGAAGAAAAGCCTCCGCGCTGTATCGGCTGTCCTGTTGTCGACCGCAGTTCTTATGTCGGCTGCCCACGCGGCTGCTCCGGCCGTAAGCGGCGCAACCGAAACGTTGCCGTCGGGCGTCACGGTTCAGCAGCTCAAGGAAGGCACGGGCGCACAACCGAAGGCGACCGACACGGTTCAGGTCAACTATCGCGGCACGCTCGCTGATGGCACCGAGTTCGACAGCTCGTACAAGCGCGGCATGCCGGCGACATTCCCGCTCAATCATGTCGTGCCGTGCTTCTCCGAGGGCCTGCAGCATGCGCATGTCGGCGGCAAAGTAAAGCTGGTCTGTCCGCCGGCGACCGCGTACGGTTCGCACGCTGTCGGCGCAATCCCGCCGAACAGCACGCTGACCTTCGAAGTCGAGCTGCTGGGCATCCAGAAGTAAGCACCGCGCGGAGCGGCCTAACGGAGAGGTTTCCTTTGCGCCGCCTTCTTCGCGCAAGCCGACTTTTCAGAATAGAAGGTGGAACAGGTATGTTGCGGGAACTTGGTACTTTCAGATTGTCGGGTAGAAAGGAGAAGTCGTGAAACGGTACGTTGTGGTGTTTATAGGTGAAGGCGAGGTTCCGAAGGACGACATCCGGAAGATTCAGGAACGGCAGGGAGTGAGGGTTATTAACCAGCGGCGTGAACGTTTCCTCGTTGAGTTTAACGGCTCCGCCGATGAGCTTCTTGACGGCGTCGGTGCCGCAGCAACTTGGCTGGCCAGCGAGCAGCGAATCTACACGCTTTCATAGCTAAGGCGTGGGGTGCTCGTCCGATGTGGTTTTGTTTCCTCAGTCTGACCATCACACGGGCGACTGTTCAAGCGCGCAAAGACTTTCCACCCTTCAAAGCGAATAGCCGAAAATTCAGGACACAGGTTGAATATGGCCGAGCATGAGCTGAAGACCGACCCCGAGGTGTTTGCGGCGGTGTTGGACGGGTCCAAGACCCACGAAATTCGTTTCAATGACCGCGATTTCAAGGTGGGCGACAAACTGCGGTTGCGCGAAACGCGCTATTCGGGCGACGAGATGCGCTGTCGGCCACGTCCGCTTGAATACACCGGCCGTGAAACCACCCGCATAGTAAGTCACGTGCTGAGCGGCTACGGACTGCAACCCGGTTGGGTGGTTTTGTCGTTGGCTCCTCGACAGCTCGCGACCGAATCAGCGGGCATTCGGGCATACATCCAGCCGCGCGCGCCTGCGCGCACCCTCGATGCAGCACACAGCGAGGTGATGGAAGACATCCATGCGATGAGCGCGGCCGAACTGCGGGCACACCACGAGTCCTTCAGGAACGGCGACATCGCGAAAGCCCTCGGTGAGCTTCGCGCCGTTGGCGACCCGTCCGAGTGCGCGCCCGTACGCCGGACATCGTCGGCGCGCAAGAACGCGGTGCCCACGCCTGAACGAATTCGCGAGATAGCGGAGCAATTTTTCTCTGACGGCACGTGTGACGATGACCTGATTGGTTTCGTGCAAGCCGTCTTCAAGGCTATCGAGGAGAGGGAATGAGCGTTCACGGGGATTTTGACAAATACTCTCTGGACGCCTCAGACAAGGTCGTTGCAAAGCTATCGGTGTTCATGGACAAGGGGGTGTTCACCGGCTTCGTTCAGCAGGCCCTGTACGATGCGATGTTGCACGCCCACCGCGTGACCGAGGAGTTGGCAACAAGCGGAGACGGGCGCGCGCAAGGGACTGCCGAAGCAACGGGCGTCGAGGCTACCGACGCTATGGCGGGTGTGCCGGCGTCGGACGATTGGCTCGGCACGCCGGCGTTGATGTCTCTGTACGAGGCGGCCAACCGAAATTCGTATGCACGTTTTGAGCGCAAAGCCAGAATCATTTTCAAAGCAAGCAGGCAGCTCCATGCGATACGTTGCGGAAACGGCGGGGCGGCGAACAGGCCGGTCTTCGGGGACGAGTGCGAGCAAGCGCTGATGGCGTGGTTTCTTGCGTATCGGGAATGGGCGGAACTGCCCAGCGAGGCGTTGCCCGGGCAAGTCCGACAAGCACACGGGAAAGCGAGCGACGCATACGAAAGAGTCCGCGCCGCCGTCGACGCCCGCAAGCTAGGGGACGAGACGCAAAAGCGGGTGCGTGCGGACCAGCATCCGAGCGACTTGCAGCCGGCGAACGACACGGGGTTCTACGCGGGGCTGAAGGCAGCAGCGCATATAGTTGAGCAGATGGCGGACTCGCGCACGGAAAGTTCGTACAACGGCCACGACATGGCGCGGGCTTGTGCCGCAGCAATCCGTACTTTCGCCGCTAACATGCAAGGAGAGGAAGCATGACTGAGCGCGGAGAGTTCGAGAAATATTTCAACAATCCGAGGCGCCGCGCGACGCGTCAGCCGGTTCACATCGAAGATGCGTACGAGATTTGGCAGGAGGCCCGCCGGGTACCCGAAGACAGCGGGGAAACTGGTGAGCCGGCGGCGCATCCCGCCGACCTGGGGACAGCGCACTACTACACAGTGGCCGAGCTTGCGGAATTCGACGGTGCCGGTCGGGGTGCGGGCAGCCGGGAGGTCAATGCAAGAATTCCGTTCCCGGCGTCAGCCGAACTCATGGAACAGTTTGGCAGCGGTAGGCCCTTGTCCAGGCCGCTGGATGATTACTGGCGAGGCCCCTGCGAGGACGATAGCCCGCTTTCGTACGAATGGAAAGACAAGCCCCACCGTCTAGTCTACGACCTGATAGCGGCGGTGCTTTATTACTCGCAGTGCAACCGCGCCGCCAACAACGCGACGGCCTAGACGTGGTACGAGCCTGCGAGCGAATTCAACGATTACGAGGGCCGCCATCGCGTGAGTATGACTAAGCCAAAGCCTTCTGTTGCGTGCCGACACATTGTCGCGCTCGCGCCCATTGTCGAGCAGCTTGCTGCGGGACCGGGTAACTGAAATTGCGGGTAGCCCCGAAAAGGACAAGAACAATGCAAAAACCACAAGTATGGCCGGTGATTCACTTCCTTAACGAGGAGCTCGCCTTGCATAACGCGGGCATTGCCAACGACGCCGGTGCCGTAGGCGTGTTCCTGATTTCAATGCACGGCGACGACGAGCCGCTTATTGACGTCGCGAAGCGCGTCAAGCAGGCGTACCCGTCGCTGAAGGTCGGGGTGAACCACCTGTCGCTCGCGCCGTTGCTCTCGCTACAGCTATCACTCAACGCAGGGCTGGACGCGACCTGGACCGACGGCCCGGGTGTCACTGGCAGCGGTGTCTCGCAACAAGCGCGCGACGTCGCAAGTCTGCTAAAGCTCTTTCCAGAGCACCAGTTCTTTGGCTCGGTAGCGTTCAAGTATCGCGCTCCGGAGCCGGACCCGGAACGAGCGGCCGTCAACGCCATGAACCTCGGCATGATTGCGACGACAAGTGGCGATGCGACCGGTCGGGCAGCCGACCCGGGAAAGATTGCCCGCATGCGCAGGGCGGTCACACTCGCCGCGCGCCCCTCTAACGCGGAGCACAAGGGCGACGCGCCCGGAACTGGCGACGAGTTCCAACTGGGCATCGCGAGCGGCATCACGCCGGAGAATGTTGGCGACTTCATGGGTCTGGTCAGTCACATCCTGGTGGCCACCGGCATTTCTCATGACGAGCACCGCCTCGACTACGAGAAGCTCGCGCGCCTCATCGGGCGAATCAACCAAGCTGTGCCAGACGCCGCCGCGTGAGCGCGAGGGCTACACCATGTATCCGCTTATTCAGAGGTAACCCGATGGAATATCTGCACACACTACCGAAGCTCTTGCAGTATGGGGTAGCGGGCGTGGCTGCCATTATCGTCATGGCGATGGCTGTTTTTGCCTCGTACTGGCTCACGCGACCTGAGCCGGGCCAGGCGACTGCGCCGGACGGGACGGAGCCGCTCGACACCGCCACGGTAGTGACCGTGGCCACTGCGGTCTCGACCACTACGTGGCAGAACTAGCAGCGGCCGTTATCAGGAGGGATGTTATGGGTTTCTTCGAAGCACTCGGACGGATGGTTATGCGCCGGGAAGCAGGTAGGCGCGAGAAGGGTGCTGCCCGACTGCGCGCGGCTGAAGCGCATCTCGAGGGCCTGCGACGTGAAAAGGCGCTGCGCGAAACGCGAGACCTGCTTGCGCTCACCGAGTCCGATGTCATGCATACGTATGTGGCAGCGCTCGAAGGAGTCACCGCGTGAGCACGAAGGTGTACACAGGCTTTCGGTGGAACGGCGACAGCATCAGCGATTTCATGGCGCTGATGCGGCGGCTCGAAAACAAGGTGAAGGCGCTGTGTGACGAACGGCTGGAGACTTTCCTCGCGCGACGCGCCGCTGAGCTGGTTGACGACGCGATACTCGCGCGCGCAGCAGGGCGAACCCCAGCCACAACCGTTCCGCTCTCGACCGCGCATCGCGAAATGCGGGGGCGCCGGCAAAAGGTGCTTGCAACGTGCATTCGCGACCCCGAGGTCGATTTCGAGGTGAAGGTTGCGCTGTGGCATGTGCCGGACCTTCATGGCTTCATCGGGCACGTCATTGCAGAAGACGAGGAGGCTAGCTACCGGCTATTGCGCCGGATGCGCGGCGTGAGTGACTTCGGCTATTGGAGCAGCGTCGAGCGGCCGCGAAGCGTTACGAAGCTCGAGTGGACGAAGAGGGGAGACCTCTGGAAGCGTGTGACGCGCGGAGAGTTCGGCACGGCGCTCGTCTTTACCTTCGACGCTCTCCTGTTCCCCGAGGAGGCGGCCATTGCGCGGCGCTTACCCTCGCACGAGGCGCGCATCGAGGAAGCCGCAATCGAGGCTGCGCGAGGTCGTTGGCTTCGCGCGCGAGAGACCGAGGTCACTGAGCACAACATCTTCGGGCTGATGCGGGAGTTCAGCGCGGAGCGGGCGGACCCCTCCGCTCTCGGCGCGCAACTGTACCAGGAAGAGCATCATCGCATCTCCGAACTGCTGCCGGCGGACGTTGCTCCGTTGCTGCGCAATTGCGGCGCGGACGTCACGGTGTTGCCGGAATGAAGGCGCGACCTGAGCCAGGGCGGAGCCTCTGCCGGCGCTTAGGTCCGGCCGGACCCTCGAGGAGGAAATGCTTGACGCTCGGCGGCCGTCACACCTTCTTCAGGCCTCCGACTTCTTGGCAAGCGGCCTGACGTTGGCAGAAAACACCGACCACCTTCCGGGTGCAGCCGCAATGACACCGTGTCGCACGCGTGCGTTAAACAGCAGGACTTGCCCCGGGTACAGGAAGACGTCCGCGCCGCCAACGATGAACTGGACCGCATAGGAGCGATTCGGGGTCTCCTGGGTCCAGAGAACCGACCAGTCGTCATCCGCATGCATCGGCACGCCCAGGCTGGCTGCAAAAAGGATGCTGCGGTCGTCCGAAATTTGATACCCGGAAGTGGCGAGGAATTCTTCCAGCTCTCCAGGCACCGCGACGAAATTGTCGAATCGACCCTTCGCGAAGCGGGGGTTGCCCGCTCTACGAACTAGTGCTGCGTCGGGCGCCAACCAACCGAGTTCTGCAAGTGATGGGCGGCGAGGGCGGCGCGCGTCCGGCGCGTCCCCGGCGACTGTCGGTGTGCTCATGCGCTTTTGAAAGGGTGGATTGTGCTCCTATTCTAGCGCGCCTTTACAAAGGGGTGCGCGCTCGCAATCAACCTGAAGCTTTCACGGGAAAACACTTACTCGGCTTCTCTCCCTCGGATTTCTACACAAGACACCTTGTCCCTGAGAAATCCAGCATGAAAGATACGGTCCGCCTAGTGGTGTCAAGCATTACGGGCAACGATGCCGCCGAAGAAAAAATCGCAGTGTATGTCAACGACGTGCTGATGGGAGACTACCGCTTCCGTCCAGGCATGTCAGTCGTGGAGCAGGGACTCATTCTTGCGGGGTTCATGCGGGTCGACATCACGGGGGAGGGAATGGTCGCGTCAAGTCTCTCGCTCGAGGATATGCTTGAGTGGTCCGACGCCATGCGTGTGCGCGTGGTCGCCGCCCCCGATGGGCATCGCGGCATTGTTCAACTCAAGCGATTCAGGCCCGAGGCCTTCGACGAGTGTCGCTTCGACATCTTTATCAACGACGTCGGCGCGTGGGAGTGGGCCATGCCCGACCTGAATATCGGCACGCTTGCAACAGTTCTGCGGCAAGCCGCGCTCGACGTCGAAATTGTCCTGCAGGCAGAAGCGCGCGAACACGCGCCGCTGGCGGTCTGAGCGCCAAAGAAAAGCGAGTTCCCGTAAAAGGAACTCGCTCGAATTAAAGACTAACTCCGTGGCCCACTGAGCAGACTAGCGGCGCCGGATTTCTTCTTCAAGACGCGGACGGCGTTCAGCTATCCAGGCCATGACGTTGTGATAGTCCAGCTTCCACTCCCAGCCGACGACAGCTCCGGGGAACATGCGCCCGACTGTTGCGATTGCCGCATCGACCTCGATGGCGACAGGCGCTTTTGCGGCGAGGAAGAACTCGAGCATGCCTTCCTTTTCATCCCCAGCGGCCTGGTCGAAATCGAACTCCACTTCCCACAGAAACTCGAGTGTGTAGTCCTCCGCCTGTTCGAACCAGTCAGTGACATCGAGCTCGAACACTGCGTCATCGTCCTCAAGTTGAACCCGGGCAATGATGCGGTTTTTCGCGACGTCGACAACTGTCGGTGATGCTCCCGGCAATGTTGCTTCCAGCTCCATATACGTCTTCTTGCCGACCATCCGCGCAATCAGATGCAGCGCATCGTTGTGTGACATTGACGACGCATTCGGTCCGAGCTCCTTCAGGGTTGCGCGAAGGATACGAACGGCGGTTTTGACTTCCTTGACATCCTTGAACATTTGAAACTCCTAGCAGGCCTCGCTGGCCGTAAAGCTCCCCGGCGCAATTGCCGGTTGGTGCTCGCATTGCCAGACGAGGCCCACTGGGAAGTGGGTAGATTTCGCATGGGTTTGTCCTCAACCACGACTGTGCCGTACCCCGGTGGGGCGCGAGCGGCTGGCGCGTGATAGCCAACAACGTGTAGCGAGCCGGACGACGACCGCTGCGGCAGCACCGGCGCAGGAGGATTCGCTACACTACGCTCCAATGTGGAGAAACTAAGGACAAACGAAATGAACGCAAATGAGTTGCGCCAGAATTTGGCCCACTGCACCGGCACCGAGGGCTACCATGGCCTCGGCCCCCTGTTTTCAAAGGTGTGCCTGACCGATGGCGCGCTGCTACTCGCAGACAAAGGTGAATGCGTGTGGCTGATGACTGACAGCGCTGCCTGGCTGCAGCATCAGAATGCTGAGCAGCTGGAATACTTCGTGGTGATTCGACTGAAGGTCAATCCCGACAAGAGCTTCCTGCATACCATCGAAGATGGTAACGGCAAGGTTCTGTGGAAGAACGAAGGTAACTGGACGGATTTTCCGCTCGAGGAAGGCATCGCGCTGTACGGCGAGTACAACGAGGAACTCGGTCGCTGGGTGATTCTCCTGCAAAGCGAGCACTGACAGAAGGTCGCGTCGTCGGGCTATTTCGAGCAGTACCCGTGATTTCTAATCCCCTGTTGACCGTTCGGTCTTCAGGGGATTTTGTTTTGGGGGTTCCGGGGCGTTTGCCCACGGAGCGGCTGCTTTGTGGGCATCGCCAAATTGGTGAGCCGCACTGGCCGTCGCTCCTCGACGCAGTTCTGAGCTTCGTGCGCGATGGAACCGAAACGCTTTTCGACACCCATGTTGTACAGCGGCGCATCCTCGCGAACCGTTTCGTGCTTACCTGAAGCGTGTCTTGCAGTCGCAGGTTTCAAAGTCCCTGCCAGGCATTATCTCCGCCAGGGCACGTTTTCCCGCTCCGGCTCCCTCGCGCACTTTCCGTTCTTCGCCTTGACACGGGCGTGGTGCGCCTGCTTCCGACCTTCGCGAATGCGCCGAGGTACCTAGACCTAGAAGACATCGGGCCTCGTCGCCACCGATAAGCGGTCGCGGGGAGGGCTTGCTTTTTCCATCTTCCAAGTCTCGGCCTTAATGAAAAAAATCGTTCGAAAAAGCCTTCTTGCCGTTCTTCTTGCGTGCGGCGCTATCGCCACAGGCGCCAGCGCAACCGGCGGCACATACACCCTGCGAGTGCACTACCCGGGGTTGGCTGGTCCTGCAGGGGACACAACCCAGAGCGCGCACCAACTGGTGTCCTTCACCTCGGTCGGCACGAATACATGGACGGTGCCACAGGGAGTAACCAGCGTTGCCGTGCTTGTTGTCGCAGGAGGCGGGGCGGGCGGCACGTACATGGC
>NZ_VZQP01000058.1:0-50230 GCF_014397655.1 Paraburkholderia sp. UCT31 | reverse complement strand
GACCTTGAGCTGCGGCGTCGTCACCGGCACGACGATGATCGCCTTCACGCCCATGCGTGCCGCCGATAACGCCACGCCCTGCGCATGATTGCCCGCCGACGCGGTGATCACGCCGCGACTGAGCGCCCCGGCCGGAATATGCGCCATCTTGTTGTATGCGCCGCGCAGCTTGAACGAGAACACCGGCTGGTTGTCCTCGCGCTTCAGATAGACCGGGTTGCGCAGCCGCGCCGACAGGTTCGGGGCGCGTTCGAGTTCGGTCTCGCGCGCCACGTCGTAGACGCGCGCGGTCAGGGTTTTTTTCAGGTAGTCGTGAGACGGCGCGACGCGCCCGGCCGCTGCGGCGGCCTGTTCGAGTTCGTTTAACAGCACGGCAAGCTCCTGGGTGGCAACATTCGATGCAACAACGCATCAACGGCGATCGACATCGAACGATAGCAATCGCGGCATGTTCGCCAGGAGGCAGGCAGAGAATGAACCTGAAAGCGGACATAAAAAAACCCGCCTCGTTTGGCGGGTTATGTGTGACTGCAAGTCGACGCGCGCTAACCCACCATTCGATGAATGATGCTAATAATCAGCGCAATACGGATGTCGAGGCAGTTCATGTCGGCGATCTTCGTCGACTCGGCAAGCTTTGTCAATCTCCGCGCAGTGCGGCAGTGCCACACAAGAAAAACGGGGCGCACCGGCAAGCGCGCCCCGCTGAGACGACCAACACCGACATCAATCGCGCACGCCGCTCTGCTTTTTGAATGCCGCGAGAATGCGTTGCTCGAGCGCGTTGTAATCGCGGCCAAAGTGATGATCGCCGGTCGTGCGGATGACTTCGACGCCGGTCTTGTCGAGCGCCGGACACAGCGTGTCGGTCTCGCTCTCGCCATAGAAGCATTGAACGATCGACGGCGGCACATGCGTCAACTCGGGGCGCACGTTCAGCGCCTTGTCGCTCGCGGGCATGCCGAGCCAGCCGCCGACGCGGATCTGGAAATCGGCGTCGGGCGCGAAGCCGAGCAGCGAAATCAGCGACACCTTATCGCGCTGCGCCTGCGGCAGACGGTTATACGCGAACGGCAGCACGTCCGCGCCGAACGAATAGCCGATCAGCGCGATATGCTGCGCGTGCCAGCGCTCGCCATAGGTTTGCATCACCCGCGCGAGATCGCGGCTCGTTTGCGCGGGCGGCTTCTCGCTCCAGAAATAACGCAGGCTGTCCCAGCCGACCACCGACACGCCATCTTTCTGCAGTGCCTGCCCGATCGTCTTGTCGAGATCGCGCCAGCCGCCATCGCCGGAAATCACGATCGCCATCAAGCCGTTCGGATGCGTGGCCGGCAATTCGATCAGCGGCAGGTCGGACACGTCGTCGGCGCTGATCGAGACCGGCTGCAGATGCGGCGTCAGCAATGCAACGAGACGCGCGCGATCGGCATTGCCCGTGCTCGCCTTTTCGACGAAGCCCGGCACCTTGTCGCGAATCACGGTCGGGTCGGGCGGACACGGTTCGAAGCGCGCGTCGAGCGTGTGATCGGCGTCGACCGACACCGCGCCCGCGATCGTATTGGACGGCGCCTGCTCGAGCACGTGCATCGCGAGCGTCGCGCCCTGCCCCGTACCCGCGACGATCGGCGCGAAGTAGCGGCTCGACTGCGACTGCCGTTCGAGCTGATGGCTGAGCGCCTCGGCATCGCCCACCAACTGATGACAGGTTTCCTTTTTCGCGGCAAGGTTGGCCGCGTAGTGCGCGGTATCGACGCCGACCGTCATCGCGCCCGCTTTCGCGAGCGCATCGGCGCTCTGCTGATCGGCTGCGCTCCAACCGCTTGCCTGCGAATACAGCACGACGAAGCCGCGCAGCGGCCCCTCGGGCTGCGTCACGCGCACGTCGCCATAGCGGCCGCCGGGCACGGTGGTGGTGGCCGCGTGCGCGAGTGCGCCGCAACTCAGAACGCTTGCCGCGACGGCGAGCCGGAACAACGGATGCAATGTCATGAACGCCGGCCTCCTGCCAGCAGCGACAGGTCCGCGAGCGTGAAGAACACGCCCGAACCGGATGTCGCGAGATAACGCGGCTCCCAGCGCGGCTGGAACTTGCTCTTGAAAGCACGCAGTCCGCGGAAGTTGTAGAAGCGGCCGCCGAAGCGCCACACGATGCCGGCCAGCCGATGCCAGCGTGACGCGAGCGGTGTCGGCTGCACGCCGGAGAGCGGCGCAATGCCGAGACTGAGCGAGCGGAAGCCCGCCTGTTTCAGGTGCAGCGCGAGCTGCGTGAACAGATATTCCATCGCATACGGCGACGCGCTTTCGACGTGACGCATCACGCCGACGGTCGCCTCGGTATTCATATCGGTCGTCATGAAGGTCACGAATGCGACCGGCTCGCCGTTCTGGCGCACCAGCATCACCGACTGCGCGGCCAGGTATTCGTCATGGAAAGCCGCGACCGAGAAGCTCTTCTCGCGCGCGTCGCGGCTGTCGAGCCAACCGTCGGAAATGCCGCGTAGCGTTTCGAGCGAGGCCGGCACATGGGCCTGATCGATCACTTCGACGCTAAAGCCGTCGCGTTCGCCGCGCTTGAGCGCATAGCGCAGATGCGCGCGATGCGAGCCCTTCAGATCGAAGTCGTCGAGCACGACGTGCGCTTCCTCGCCGAGCTTCAGCAGCGTGAGGCCAGCGTCGAGATACAGCGGCAGCGCATTCGCGCGCACCTGGTAGAACGCGGCGCGGCCGCCATGTGCATGCGCGAGCGCGACGAACTTGCTGATGAGACCCGCCCACTCTTCGCGCGGCCCCACCGGATCGTGCAACGCGGCCCACGTGCGGCCGTATTTCGCGTACATCAGGAACGCCTCGCGCGACTCCGAAAACAGGAAGCTCTTGTCGCCCATCAACGCGAGACCGGCATCGCTGCGTTCCTGCGCGCGCACGATGCGCGCGGCGTCGTGCAGATCTTCGGGCGCCGGCTTCACGAAGCGGCCCGGCGCCGGACGCAGCAATTGCCAGAACGAGAAGGTCGCGGCGAACACGCTCGCGGCGAGCGTCGCGCGCAGCGCGCGCGGCGCGCGCTCGTCGAACGCGAATTGCCACCACAGATCGCCCGTGTACGGCACGTCACGGAAAGCGAACAGCATGACCCACGTCGCGAGCATCAGCACCATCGCGACCGACACGAGCCAGCCGGCCGTGAAACGCTCCGCGAACAGCGACGAATGACGGTTGAAGCGCTTGCGCGTCGCGAGCAACAGCACGATCAGCATGCCGAGCACACCGGCTTCGACGAACGCGAGACCCTTGGTCAGCGACAGCGCGAGGCTCAGCAACGCGAGCGCGAGCGTCATCCACCATGCCGCATCGAGCCGCCGCAGCAGGCCGCGCGCGACGAACAGCAGCAGCACGCCGAGCACGCTGCATAGCATCTGCGAGCTTTCGAGCACCCACAGCGGCACCAGGTCGCGCAGCATATGAATGCGCTGCCAGAACGCCGGCGTCGCGCTCGAAATGACCAGCATGCCGCCGACCACGAACGTGACGAGGCTCAGAAACAGCGGCGCGAGTTCCGACACGCGCTCCGCCTGCAACATCGACAGACGATTCTTCAGCGCGCGCCCCTCGAAGCCCGCGAGCAGCGCCGCGGAGGCGATCAGCGGCACGCCGAAATAGATCGCGCGATACGCGAGCAGCGCGGCGACCATCTGATGCATCGGCACGCTGCCGCTCAGCGTGAACACCATCGCCGCTTCGAACACGCCGACGCCGCCTGGCGTATGGCCAATCAGGCCGAGCAGCATCGCGGCGGCGTAGACGGTGATGAAGCCGACGAAGCTCACGTTCGCATGCGGCAGCAATGCCCACAACGCGAGGCCCGCGGCGACCACGTCGAGCACCGCCAGCGCAACCTGCGCGAGCAGATCGCGGCGCGCGGGAATATCGAACGAGAGCCACTGCCAGCGCGTGCGGATCGGCCGGGTTTGCCGACGGCACGCGGCCGCGGCGAGCGCCAGCGCGAGCAGCAGCGCAGCGCCGCTCCAGCGCAGCGCGACTGGCGACAGATGCAGCATCGGCGCGAGCTGGCCCGCCATGCAGACCATGCCCAGCGCGGTCATCAAGACGAGGGCGAGCGCGAGCGACACGCTCGTAAACACCGTCATGCGGCCGATCTGCGCGGGCGTGATGTTCGCGACGCCGTACACGCGCGCGCGCACCGCTCCGCCCGTCAGCGCGCCGAAACCGGTCGCATTGCCGAGCGCCGAACCGGCCGTCGCGCCGACCCACAGCGCCGCGCGCGGCACGCTCGCGCCGAGATAGCGCAGGCCGACCGCGTCGCGCCCGACCAACGCGACGTAGCTGAGCGCGGTCGCGCCGAGCGCACCGATCCACTCGCGCGCCGACAACTGGCGCAGTTCGCGGATCACCGAACGGTAATTCACTGCCTCGGACAGATGCTGCAGCACGACCAGCAGCAGCCCGCAAATGACGAGCGCGAGCACGGGCGACAGAAGTCCCCGGCTGCCAAGCGCTTTCGATGCACGGCCGAGCAGCGCGGGGAGGCGCTCGAAGCTGTGTTGAAGTCGGTGGAACATGGTCAATGCGGGCCTTGCGAGGAGCGGTCGCGGCGACGGGTCGTCACGCGCGGTATCGCCTGTGGCGGCGATTACAAAGTGATAACGGCAAAACGTGCAAAAGGTTGACAGCATTAGCAATTTTGCCGTCAGTTCACTTGCGCGTCGCGCGTCAAAAGCGCGCGATTGTAATGCTTCCTCGCGTGATGCGAGGCATCGGGCCGGCGCAACCGCGGCATCAAGATCACGGCTGGGCGTGCCGTAATCAGGAGCGGAAGCACGATATCAGGAAGGGAAACGGCGATGGCAGCCCGGAATTGGCTGACGGCGGGCGTCTATCTGGTGGGACTGGGAGCCGACTCGCTGAACGTGCTCCGCTTGACGGGGCCAGAAAGCACAATGCCCGCTACTCGAGCGGGCATTGACACGACAGCTGGGGCTTGCGGGGCCCGCGCGGGAAACTCGCGCTTAGTTCGGGCGACGGTACGCTTCGGCGATCACTGCGCAGTTCTGCAGATGCAGGTTCAGCGCATGCAGCGCCAGCGCGCGCAGCTTGCCGAAGAACGTGTTGGCAGCGGGGGTGGAACGGACGACATTCGATGTGGTGTTCATGGCGGCTCCTTATCAGGGTTTATACCTACGGAATAACCCGATTATAGCGATCTCGTGCCGCAGCGCAACAAAACAATATTTTTTGGCGACGTCGCGAATGCCAATGTCGCGTACCGGATACGGAAAATTCGTAAAGGGGCCGCATCGGTCGTGCAGGTATTAACAATCCGCACCGTACAGGTGCAATAATGCTCCCTTTGCCTGCGACGCTTCGCCGCAGGCTCGCCGATATGACCGTCGCCCAGACCCAAAAAGCTCTGATTGCGCCTCTTATCGTCGCGTGCGCGATGTTCATGGAAAGCGTCGACGCCAACGTGATCGTCACCGCGCTGCCGGCCATGGCGCGCGATTTCGGGCGCGATCCGGTCACGCTGAAGATCGCGGTGACAAGCTACGTGCTCGGGCTCGGCGTGTTCATCCCGGTATGCGGCTGGCTCGCCGACAAGTTCGGCGCGCGCACGGTATTTCGCACCGCGATCGGCGTCTTCGTGACGGGTTCGCTGTTGTGCGCCGCGTCGAACTCGCTTGCCACTTTCACGGTTGCGCGTTTCATCCAGGGCGTCGGCGGCGCGATGATGGTGCCCGTCGGGCGGATCATCATCTTTCGCGTGGTGGAGAAAGCCGACTTCATCCGCGCGATGAATTACCTGAGCGTGCCCGCCATGCTCGGCCCCGCCGCCGGTCCGCTGCTCGGCGGCTTCATCACCACGTATCTGCACTGGCGACTGATCTTCTTCATCAACGTGCCGATCGGCATTCTCGGCATCTATCTGACCAATCGCTATATCGCCAATACGCGCGAGCCCGACCCCGGCCCGCTCGACTGGATCGGCTTCCTGCTGTCGGCGGCGGGCGCGGTGCTGCTGTTGCTCGGCTTGTCGCTGGTCGGCGGCGAACTGATTTCGAATACGGACGCGTTCGGCATGTGCGCGCTCGGCGCGGCGCTGCTCGTGATCTACGTCGCGTATGCGCAACGCGTCGCACTGCCGCTTCTGGATTTGCGTTTTTTCAAGGTGCCGACTTTCCAGGCGAGCGTGCTCGGCGGCTCGCTATTTCGCATCGGTCTCGGCGCGTTGCCGTTCCTGCTGCCGCTGCTGCTGCAGGAAGGCCACGGCATGAGCGCGTTCCAATCGGGGCTGATCACCTGCGCGTCCGCGTTCGGCGGCATGTTCATGCGCACGATCGCCTCCACGGTGCTGCGCCGCTTCGGCTTTCGCCAGGTGCTCGTGTTCAACGCCGCGCTATCG
The DNA here is from genome assembly GCF_014397655.1 of Paraburkholderia sp. UCT31. Classification (NCBI taxonomy): domain Bacteria; kingdom Pseudomonadati; phylum Pseudomonadota; class Betaproteobacteria; order Burkholderiales; family Burkholderiaceae; genus Paraburkholderia; species Paraburkholderia sp. UCT31. The sequence continues at coordinate 43,812 of NZ_VZQP01000058.1, read as the reverse complement.
GGCATTTCGATCGCCGCGTGCGGGCTGTTTTTCCCGCACACGCCGACGTGGATCATCTGGGTCGTCGTGTTGCTCGGCGGCTTCTTCCCCGCGTTGCAGTTCACGAGCCTCAACTCGCTGACCTACGCGGAGATCGCGAGCCGCGACGTCGGCCGCGCGACGAGCCTCGGCAGCGTCGTGCAGCAGATGTCGCTCGGCCTCGGCGTGACGGTCGGCGGCATCGTGCTGCAGATTTCGCGCGCGCTGCATGGGCATCCGAGCATCACCTGGTCGGATTTCTGGCCCGCGTTTCTCGTGGTCGGACTATGCTCGTTCGCGTCGATTCCGGTCACGCTGCGCCTGCCGCGCGGCGCGGGCGCGGAGATTTCGCGAGGCGGGCGCGGCTGAGCCGGCTGCCGTGTCCCCGCGCAAGCGCCCCGCTCTTCACGGGTTCGGGCGCTCACGCGCGCTTGCGAATCACGCTCACGTCGCCATTGCGTTCGAGAATCGCGGCGGCCACGTCGTCCATCGTGCGCGAGCCGGTTTTCTGCCGCACGCTTTCCTCGATGTCGGTGCGCGTGACGAGCGCCGCGTGCATTTCGTTCGCGTGGAACTTGCCGTCGCTGAACACCTCGCGCTCGGCGCCGCCCACCAGCAGCTCGAAGCGGCGCGAGCGTATGAACGACCACGCGAGCGCCCGGTGACACACGACGATCGCGAACGACGCGACCACGGTCGCGATAAACGGCGACGCACCGACGATCGCGCGGCTCAGCGTCGCGCCGAGCAGAATCACGACGACCGAATCGAACGGCGAGCGCTGCCCGAATGAACGGCGCCCCGATACACGGATCAGCGCGAGCGCGATCACGAACACGGCGATCGAGCGCATACCCATCTGCAACGGATCGAGCTCCCTGCCTTGGCCGAATAGAACGAAAAACGCGTCCATCATGTTCGTCCTCCCCGCGGCGCATTGCCGTGCGAATGTTCTGGTGTCCGGATAGTTGCGAGCGAGACGAGCCCGCGACGCGTCGCCGTCGCTCAGGCCAGCGCGCCATCGGTCGCCCATGAGATGAGCGTATCGCCGAAACCGCCGCGCACGCGGGCCACGGTGCGCGCGCTCGTGGTCACGCGCGGCGCGGCGCTCCACGCGATGCGCGCGCCAGTCGCGATCAGGCGATCGACGAGCGCGGCGTCCTCGCTGCACTTGAGCGGCGGAAAGCCGCCCGCGCGCCGATAGGCGTCCGCGGAAACGCCGAGATTCGCGCCGTGCACATGACGATGTCCGTCGGCGTCGACATACGTCTTGCGAAAATATTCGCGCACGCTGTGCGGATGCGCGCTCCAGTCGTCGACGGCGATCGAGCCGCACACCGCATCGGCGCCGAGCGCCAGTTGCGCGGCCAGCCAACCGGGCGACACGCGGCTGTCGGCATCGGTAAACGCCAGCCAGCGCGCGCCGTGCGCGAGCAGCAGCGACGCGCCGAGCGCCCGCGCGATCCCGACGTTGCGCGCCTTCAGCGTCAGCGTCTGCACGCCGTAAGCGCGCGCGATCGCCCCGCTGAAATCGCTGCACGCGTCGAGCGCGACGACGATCCGCACCGCCTCGCCGGCGAGCGCTTCGTGTCGCGACGCTTCGAGCAAGGCCGCGAGGCACCGTGCGAGCAACGTCTCTTCGTTATGCGCCGGAACGATCACGCCGATCATAGAAGCCCCTCGCGCTGCGCGACCGAACGTGCGTCGCGCGACCACACGTCGATCAGCAAGTCGGCTTCGTCGTGATGCGCGAGACGCGCGAGACCGCAGCGCGCATCGAATAGCGCGTGCGCATGGTCGGCGGATTCGCGCGCTTCGGCGAACGGCCGGCGCCAATGACAGGCGAGCAGCGTGCCGTCCGGCGTCAGCGACCCGGCGATGCGCGCGGCCAGCGTTTCGAGCTCGGCCGCGTCGAGGTAGTACGCGAACTCGCTGATCACGATCAGATCGAACGGCCCGTGCTCCGTCGGCCAGTCGCGCGGCACCCTGCGCTGCTCGATCCGCACGTTCGATGCGCCCGCCACGCGTTCACACGCAAGCTCGACGGCGCGCGCGTGCAGATCGGCGGCGAGCAGCGCGTCGCAGCGCGTCGCGAGCCCGGCCGTCAACTCGCCGTTCGCGCAGCCCGGCTCGAACGCGTTGCGATAGCGCGCCCGCGGCAGCAGCGCGAGCGTCAGCGAACGCTTGCGGCGTTCGTACCAGCCTTCGCGCAAACGCCACGGATCGTCGCTGCGTCGGTAGAGTTCATCGAAGTACGGCACCGTCGAGCTCATCTCAGCGATCCTCTCAAGGCAGGGGGAAAAAGTCATAGCGTCCACGGCGCGAGTGTTTGCGAAGACGCCTGATGCGATGCCGGCGCGGCAGTCGTGTCAGCGGCCTCGACGAGCCGTTCGCCGAGCGCTGCGAGGTCGCGTTCCGCGTGGCTCTGCCGCAGAAACACCGGCAGGTCGGCGAGCGCCCGCGCGAAGCGCGCGTCGCGGCACAACGGGCCCGCGCCGAGCGCGCGTGTAGCGTGCTCGATCACGGCGCTCGCGGCCTGCTCGACGGCCAGACGCGCGCGCAACACGCGCGTCGCTGCATCGGCCGACGGCTGCGCGTCGATCCACGCGGCGGTTTCGCGCAGCAGCGCGGCGGCCGACTGCAAGGCGACATCGGTCGCACCGAGATGAGCGAGCCGATGCGCGTCCGCGTGCCGGGCGCACGCGTCGCGCAGCGTGCGCGCGATTTGCGCGGCCGCGCCGTACCAGCATGCGGCGATACCGGCGCCGCCATGCCAGAAGCCCGCGCGGCGCAGATACGCATGCGGCGCACCGACGAGCGTCGCCACGGTGTCTTTGAACGTGACATCCGCGCTCGCGGTCGCCTGCATGCCGACGGCCTGCCACTTCGATGTATCGATCGAGATCGAACTCTGGTCCAGCGCGAGCGCCGCGAGCACGGGCTCGTCGTCGCGCCATGCGGTCACGAGCGCATGGGTGAGCGCCTGCGCGCCGGAGCACCAGGCTTTGGTGCCGGACAGGCGCACCTGCGCGCCCTCGCCGGCAACGGTCTGGATTTCTTCGTCGATGACGCGCACCCGCGCGTGCGGCGCTTCGGCGGCCCACACGCCCCAGCGGCTTGCCGCGGGCGGCAGCGGACCATTGAGCTCGGCGAGAATCGCGAGCGCATCGGTATGGCCTTCGAACAGTTTGACGAGGCCGAGGTCGCATGCGGCGACGGCGGCCAGCGCGCGCCAGCGCACCAGCGTCTCCCCATGCCCCGGCCATGGCGAGGTCGGCGCGCGATCGTAGCCGCGCTCGATCAGATCAGCGAGCAGTGCTCCGAGGGCAGCGGGATCGTTCGCCTCGAAACGCGCGTCGCGCAAAAAATCGTCGAGCGAGACAGCAGGCTTGCCGGGCTGCGGCGCGCGGGCGCTCGCGCGTAGTGCGCGGCCACCGTGCTGATTTGAGACCTGCCGTGACTGGGCCTTGAAGCTGGCCGCGTGGTCGCGCGTGTCGAACATCGTGCCTCCCTGCACCGGTTAGATCCGCGGCCCGCCGGGCGGCGGCGGACTGGAACGTATGCAGAGTGGCAGCAAACACCGTGCCCCGGCCGGCGAGGCAGCCGCGCAGCGAAACAGCGGCTACGTCCCGCCGCTTCCGCTCAGACGTCCATCCGCCTTCGCGAGCAACGCGTCGAGGACCACCATCTCGACCGGCTTCACGAGGTGCGCATGGAAACCCGCGTGGCGAGTTCGATCGAGATCGCTCGCATGGCCGAAACCCGTCATCGCCGCGTACATCGTGCGCGACATCTCGGGCAGCGCGCGCATCGCCGCGAGCGTCGCATAGCCATCCATCTTCGGCATCGCGAGGTCGATCAGCGCGAGATGCGGCGAGAAGCGTGGCGAGATCTGCAGCGCATGCTCGCCCTCGTAGGTGATACGCACCTCGTGGCCCTTCAGTTCGAGCAGCATCGCGAGGCTGTCGGCCGAATCGCGATTGTCGTCGACGATTAGAATGCGCAGCGGCTGCACGTGGGGCGCGGCATTGATCGTGCCGCTCTCCGCGGTGTCGGACTGCGCGGAGGCGAGCGGCAGACTCAGCGTGAACGTGCTGCCGAGTCCCAGTCCTTCGCTGCTCGCGACGATGCTGCCACCGTGCATTTCGACGAGCGACTTGCACAGCGTCAGGCCGATCCCAAGGCCGCCCTCGCCGAAACTTTGCCCTTCCTTCTCCTGCGCGAACAGTTCGAAGATCTTGTCGAGCGAGCGCACCGGAATGCCGCAGCCGGGGTCGCGCACTTCGAGCACCGCCATGCGAAAGTCGACACGTCCCTGCAGCTCGATCGCGCTGCCGTTCGGCGAAAACTTCGACGCGTTGTGCAGCAGGTTTTGCAGGACCTGCACGAGCCTCGTCATGTCGCCGCGAATCATCACGGGAGCGTCGGGTACATGCGCGACCACGCGCTGCTCGCGCGAGTCGGTGAACGGCCGCGCCGCTTCGATCGCGCGCGCGACGAGCTCGGCGAGATCGACGCGCGCAATACGCAGTTCGACCTTGTCGGACATGATGCGGCCGATATCGAGCAGATCGTCGACGAGTCGCGTCAGGTGCGTGACCTGGCGATCGATCAGATCGCGCGCCCGCGCGACCACCGGGCTCAGATCGGTTTCCATCTGCATCGTGCCGATCGCGTTGCGCACCGGCGCGAGCGGATTGCGCAGTTCGTGCGCGAGCGTCGCGAGAAATTCGCGCATGCGCTCCCCGGAGCGCTCCAGTTCCTCGCGCCGGCGCCGCTCGGTCAAATCGCGCGTGACCTTTGCGAAGCCGCGCAAGCGTCGCGATTCGTCATAGACGGCCGTGATGATCACGTTGGCCCAGAACGTCGAACCGTCCTTGCGCATGCGCCAGCCTTCGTCTTCGACGGTGCCGATCTGGCGCGCGATCGCGAGCTCGCGCGCGGGCTTGCCGGCCGCGGCCTCCTCGGGCACATAGAACTGTGAGAAGTGCCGGCCGACGATTTCGTCGTGCGTATAGCCCTTGATGCGCGCGGCGCCTGAATTCCAGCTGACGACGAAGCCTTGCGGATCGAGCATGAAAATCGCGTAGTCCTTCACGCTATCGACGAGCAGACGGAAGCGCTCCTCGCTCTGGCGCAGCGCTTCGAGGTATTCGCGCTGCGCGGTCAGGTCGCGCGTGATCTTCGCGAAGCCCGTGACCTCGCCCTTCTCGTTGCGTATCGCGGTGATCACGACGTTCGCCCAGAACGTCGTGCCGTCCTTGCGCACGCGCCAGCCTTCATCTTCGAAACGGCCGGTCAGCGCCGCCTGTTCCAGCTCGTAGGTCGGCCAGCCGCGCGCAACGGCTTCCTCGGTATAGAAGCGCGAGAAATGCTGGCCGACGATCTCACTCTCCGCATAGCCCTTCAGCTTCTGCGCGCCAACATTCCAGCTGATGATGTTGCCTTTCGCATCGAGCAGAAAGATCGCGTAGTCCGAAATCGCCTGCACGAGCGACAAATAATCGACGCCGACGGGCGCTGACGGCGCGGCCTCGGCCTGCACTGGAGCGGGCCCGCCGTAGTCGCGGGAAGAAGAAGCATCGAGCTGGGTCATGGCGGACACGTCATTGGAATTTTCGTCTTAAGCAAACCTCGCGCCTGGCCGGCGGCGAAGCCGTCGCGCAAGCGGTTGCGCGGTCCACGGAGGGGCCGGGATGCGTCGCCAAGGGCGCTCGCGCGCCGGCTGATAAGGCGCCAAGCTTATAACGACGAGCCCCGCGACAGCTAGCGGGTCATGACGGAAAACGTCGCCGCACTGCGGTTTCGGCTTTCCGTTTTGGCCTTCGTTGGCAAAAACAGGCGTGTCAATTGAAAAAGGTATTCACGACGCGGCGGGCTGCGCGATCGGCCGCCATGAGGCCAGGAAGAAAGAAAGAAAGAAAGAAAGACAAGGCCGCGAGCGCCGCGGCCGCCGCGAGTCGACCCGCTGGAAAATACTGCCTGCCGCGAGGAACACGAGCAGATAACGGCGGCCGACCGTCGCGTGATGCCAACGGCCGGCCCGGCGCGACATCGCTGCAAATCGGCACGCGTCGCGAGTCGAAACCGCTGCTGCGCTGGCGCGCCCGTCAAGCCGCCGCGCCGATCTTTTCCGCGAGCTTCGCGTCGTAACTCGAATGGACATGCACGCGTTTCTTGTCGGGATACGCGTACGCGTACGCCTTGCGCAGCGCGAGCGACGCCTCGTGAAAGCCCGACAGGATCAGCTTCTGCTTGTTCGGATAGTTTGCGATGTCGCCGACGGCGAAGATGCCCGGCCGCGAGCTTTCGTAGTTCGAAGTATCAACGTCGACGCGCCCGCCATGAATCGTCAGTCCCCATTGCGCGATCGGTCCGAGATCGGCGACGAGTCCATACAGCGCGATCAGATGGTCGGCTTCGAGCTGTGTCTCGCCGTTGACCTGCCGCAGCGTGAACGAACGCAGCGCGCCGTCTTCCACATCGAGCGCCGCGATCCCGCCGACGACGAAGTCCATCTCGCCAGCGTCGACCGCGCGCCGCATCAGATCGACGCTCGAATCGGCCGCGCTGAAGCTGGCGCGCCGATGCACGAGGGTCACGCGCCGCGCGACCTTGCGTAGTGCCAGCGCCCAGTCGAGCGCCGAATCGCCACCGCCCGCGACGACCACGTTTTTGTCGGCGAAATCGGCGAGGCGCGGCACGCTGTAGTGCACGTAGCGCTTTTCCAGCGGCACGGCCTCGGGGAGCGTGAGCTTTTGCGGGACGAACGCGCCGTTACCGGCGGCGAGCAGGATCGCCGCGACGTCGAACACGAGGCCGCGCTGCGTGCGCACGGTCCAGCGTCCGTCGTCGCGCTGCTCGACCGTGTCGACGCGCTGTTCCAGATGAATCGGCACATCGAACGGCTTGCACTGCGCGACCAGTCGCTCGACCAGTTCGCGCGCGGTGCACGACGCAATCGCGGGGATATCGTAGATCGGCTTGTCGGGATACAGCTCGATGCACTGGCCGCCGACCCGTCCGAGTATGTCGACGATCTGACAGGTGAGGCCGATCACGCCGGCCTCGAATGCCGCGAACAGAGCCACGGGACCGGCGCCGACGATCAGGACATCGGTGCGGATCGGCGAGGCGGGCACAGCGGACGGATCGGTGGCAACGGTCATGGGGCAGGTCTCCGGATCACGGTGAAAGGCGCAATGGAAGCGTCGATGACCCACCATACCGAATCGGCCCGCACGCGGCAACGATGCCATCGTCGACGGTAAGGGTGCTAGGCGTGCCCGCTCAACGCCCGAAAGTGGCTACCTGAAAATACCTGGAATCGGCCAAGAACAGGTGCGGTTGCGCGCGTCGCAGATCAACGGCTACGCGTATTGCGTCGATATGCATACGGCGGACGCGCGCAAGGGCGGCGAAACCGAGCGGCGTCTCGCGACCGTCGTCGTGTGGCGCGAAACGCCGTTCTTCACGGACCGCGAACGCGCGGCGCTCGAGTGGACCGAAGCGCTGACGCTGGTGTCGCACGATCATGTGCCCGACGCGGTATGGCAGGCGGTGCGGCCGCATTTCAGCGACGAGGAACTGGTCGACCTGACGCTGCTCGTCTCGGCGATCAATGCATGGAACCGCTTCGCGATCTCGTTCCGGAAGATGCCGGCCTGAGCGGCGGCATGACGGCAGCATGAGGCGACGCACTGCCCGCCTCACTCCCCGATCCACGACCCGCGCAAGTCGCTGTCATGCAGCAACTGCAGCAGCGTGCCCGCCGGGCGACTCAAGCGCTTCGCCGCCAGCGCGATGAATTCCACCGACGGCAGCGTCGGCAGTCCGGCCGCATTCAACGGCGGCGCGAGGCCGCGCGCCGCCAGATACTGCGGCCGCACGGTGATGCCGAGTCCGCCGCGCGCGGCCGCGATACAGCCGGAATGACTGCTGCTCGTGCAGACGATCTGCCAGCTCGCGCCGGCTTCGGCGAGCGCATCGAGCACGACCGCGCGCGTCACACTCGGCTCGGCGACCAGAATCAGCGGCAGCGGCTGACTCAGATCGACGAGCGTGCCGGTCCGCGCGAGCCATTCGAGGCGCCCGGTGAAAAGCGGCACGCCGCGCCGGTCACCGAGCCGGCGCTTGCCGACCAGCAGATCGATCGCGCCCGCGTCGAGCAACTCGTAGAGCCTGCCCGTCATGCCGATCGTGATTTCCAGTTCGACGTCGGGATGCGCGTTGCGAAACGCCGCGAGCACGGTGGGGAGCGGGCCGAGCGCGATGTCGTCCGACGAGCCGAGCCGCACGCGCCCCTTCAGACGCGGCGCGCGAAACTGCGATTCCGCGCGCGACAGCGCCTGCAGGATCACGCTCGCATGCGCAAGCATCGCTTCGCCGTCGGGTGTCATCGCGAGCGAATGGGTGTCGCGCAGGAACAGGCGCCGGCCCACGCTCTGTTCGAGGCGCCGGATATGTTCGCTGACGCTCGACTGCGTCAGGTCGAGCCGCCGCCCCGCTTCGGTGAAGCTATGGCAAGCCGCGACGGTCGAGAAGGTCTTGAGCCAGATTGGATTGAGCATGCGTGATTGTGGCCCCGCTTATCGGCATTGTCGATAACAGTCAGCGGGCTTAGTGGGGTTCCCGATTGACGAGGATGTCAATAAGATGACGGAATTCCACCTGGCCCCGCTCTGGCGCCGCTTTGCCGCCGCCGCGCCCGCTGTCGAAAACATGACCAAGGATTCCTCTCAAACCGCCCTGCTATGGATCGTCGCCGCCGGCTTCTTCATGCAGTCGCTGGACACGACGATCGTCAACACCGCGCTGCCGTCGATCGCGAACAGCCTGCGCGTCGCGCCGCTCGCGATGCAACCGGTCGTCGTCGCCTACACGCTGACGATGGCGATGCTGACGCCCGCCTCCGGCTGGCTTGCCGACCGCTTCGGCACCCGCCGCGTCTATTTCGCCGCCATTCTCGTGTTCGTGCTCGGCTCGATCTGCTGCTCGAGCGCGCACACGCTCGGCCAGCTCGTGATGGCGCGCGTACTGCAAGGCCTCGGCGGCTCGATGCTGCTGCCGATCGGACGCCTCGCGGTGCTGCGCAGCGTGTCGGGCGAGCAATACGTGTCGGCGCTCGCGTTCATATCGATCGCGGGGCAGCTCGGCCCGATCGCCGGGCCAACGCTCGGCGGCTGGTTCGTGCAGGCGATCACGTGGCACTGGATCTTTCTGATCAACGTGCCGATCGGCGCGCTCGGTCTGTACGCGGTGCACCGCTTTCTGCCGTCGCATGACGAGGCGCAGGCGCCGCCGTTCGATGTGATCGGCTACGCCCTGCTGTCGTCGTGCATGATCGCGTTTTCGCTCGCGATCGACGCGCCGGTCCCTTCGCATCGCGCGGCGTGGTCGGCGGGGCTGTTCGCGTTGGCCGTCGCCAGCGCGCTCGCCTACATTCCGTACGCCAGAAACCGCCGCGATCCGCTGTTCAAGCTGTCGCTGTTCGGCGAGCCGAACTTCAGCGTCGGCCTGATCGGCAACCTCGTATGCCGGGTCGGTTCGAGCGCGGTGCCGTTCCTCGTGCCGCTGCTGCTGCAATTGCAGCTCGGCTACTCGCCGCTGCACTCGGGTCTGATGATGCTGCCCGCGGCACTCGCCGGCACGCTCGCGAAACGCTGGATCGCGCCGCTCGTGCGCCGCTACGGCTACGACACGTTCCTGCTCGTCAACACGGTCATCGTCGGCTCGGCGATCGTCGCGTTCTCGCTGATTTCGCTCGGCACGCCGCTCGTGATCGAAATCGCGATCCTCGCGGTGTTCGGCGCGGCCAACTCGATGCAGTTCGCAGCGATGAACAGTGTCACGCTGAAGGACCTGTCGCACGAAGACGCCGGCATGGGCAATAGCCTGTTCTCGATGGTGCAGATGCTTGCGATCGGGCTTGGCGTGTCGATCGGCGGCGGGCTCGTCAATCTGTTCGCGGCGCAATGGTCGGCGGCGCTCGGCTTCCGGCTCGCATTTGTGTGCGTCGGCGCGATCACGCTCGTGTCCGCGTGGATCTTCCGCCACCTCGACGACCCGTCGGGCACGCGCGTGATTCGCGGCCAGGCTGCGGCGAGCGCGGGGCGTTGAGACGCGACGCGTTTCATCGTGTGCCGGCGCATGCATTCGAAAGGTCTTCGCGTTAGCATGTCGGGCATCCATGGCTACCAGGCAGGGAGCCCCGATGCCATTCGATGAGCGCGTGCTGAACGGCATGGGCGTCCTGACTGCGATCGTCGATTGCGGCAGTTTCGCGGCCGCCGGTGAAGCGCTCGACATGTCGCAATCGGGCGTAAGCCGTTCGGTCGCCCGGCTCGAAGCACGCCTCGGCATTCGTCTGTTCGACCGCACCACGCGCTCGGTCACGCTGACCGACGAAGGCCGGCGTTTCTACGAGCAGATCGTGCCGCTGCTCGGCGGACTCGAGGAAGCGGCCGCCTCCGCCGCGCACGGCGCGACCGCGGTGCGGGGCCGTCTGCGCGTCAACATGGACCCGTTCTTTTCGCGGCTCGTGCTCGGGCCGCGCCTCGGCGGCTTCATCGACAAACATCCGGACCTGCAGCTCGAACTCGTCACGCGCGACCAGTTGGGCGACATGGTCGGGGACGGCTTCGATGTAGCGATCCGCTTCGGCGACCCGCCGGTGTCGACGCTCGTCGCCCGCAAGCTGCTCGATACGCGCATCCTGACCGTCGCGGCGCCGTCGTATCTGAAGAAGCATGGCAAGCCGGCGAATCCGGGCGAGCTCGAAGACGGCCGGCATATCTGCATCAAGTTTCGCGATCCGCTCACCGGTTATCCGTTCAGCTGGGAATTCCATCGCGGCCGCAAGCAGCTCGCGCTGACGCCGCAGGGGCGGCTGACCGTCAACGACGTCGGCACGCTGCATAGCGTATGCATCGCGGGCCAGGGCATCGCGCAGATTCTCGCGCTCGGCGCGGAGTCGCTGCTCGCGAGCGGCAAGCTGATCGAGCTCTTTCCGGATTGGGGCGACGAGGTGTACCCGCTGTATGCGCTGTATCCGTCGCGGCACCATCCGCCGGCCAAGGTGCGCGCGTTTCTCGACTTCATCATGTCGCTGACGGGCGGCAGGCCGCGCCACGCGGTTGCCTGAGCGCGGAACGTCTGTTTGCTCCCGCCCGGGTCCGGGTCTTGCTGCCGGAGGCTTGTCTTCCCTCCAGGAGAGCAGCGATGAGCAAAACGACGGAAAAATCCCAAGGCGAAGCAAAAAGCGCGGCCGACAACGAATCGAAAAGCGAGGCCAGCGCCCAGACCGAGGATTTCGCGCATCCGCACCGCGCCGTGCATAGCGACAACGCGAAGAGCAAGATGCCCGAGCGCCACGACGAAGGTCACAAGCAGTCTCCGGCGGACCGTCCGGGCAAAAAGTCCGGCGAGGGCGAACCGTCAGTCGGTTGAAAAATAGAACCCTATGTCAGAGCGGCCCTGGCTGCATCGTGCACCCGGGCCGCATCACTTTTTCCTTCCAACACCTTTCTGTAAGCAAACATTTCTTCCTCATTTTTACCGAATATTTTTTTGACGCCTTGGACTATTTTGCTGCTTGCAGCAAGGTGTGCGCCCTGCGAACCGGCTGCCGCTTTCCGCCGGTTTTTGCCGCTTCCGATCGATAATAGGCGTCATCATGTCCAACGCGTCAAGTTCTCCCCTCGCCCGTGCGGCGGTCGCCCATGTGTCCATCTGCGTGCCCACCTGCAATCGTCCCGACCTGCTGATCGAATGCGTCGACTCGTGCCTCGCGCAAAGCTATCCGCATGTCGAAATCGTGATTGGCGACGATTCGACGGACGCGCGCTCGCGGCAACTGATCTTGCAGCGTTACCGCGACGAGCCGCGCGTGCGCTACGAGAAGCACGAGCCGCCGCTTGGCCAGGCGCGCAATGTGTCGAGCCTGTTCGAGCGGGCGCGCGGCGACAAGATCCTGCTGATCCACGACGACGATCTGCTGACGAGCGACGCCGTCGACAAACTCGTGTCGTTATGGCAGCGCTATCCGCGGCTCGATGCGGCATTCGGTGCGCAATACGAAGCGGATCACGACGGTGCGATCGATCTCGCCGCGAGCGCGCGCCTGAACGAGGCGTTCCGGCGCACCGAGGCCCGCGAGGGTCTCCAGCCGCTCGCGGGCCGCACCGGCCTGATCCAGATGTTTCCGAACAATGGCTGGATGGCCGACGCGCGGCTCGTCAAGCGGGTCGGCTACGACGCGCGGTATGGCGTGTGCTGCGACTATGTGTTCGGCACCGAGCTATGCCTGGCCGCGCGCGAGGTGTTTTATCTGCACGACTATGTGTCGGTGTATCGGAAGACCGCGACGTCGGTCTCGCACAGCACGCGCGGCACGAGCATGGCCGCAACGTTGAGCGCCTATGCGTTCGTGAAGTCGCTGCGTCTGCCGGCGCCGCTCGAACCGTCGCGGCGGCAGGCGCTGCGGCGGCTCGTGCCGATCGTGGTGTCGATTCACGCGAGAAACGGCGAGGCGCGCGCGGCCTGGCGCATCGCGCGCGCGCATCTGTTCGCCTACAACTACGGCTTTAGCGCGCGGCTCTACTACCATCTGCTGATGCTGGCGCGCGCGGCCTGGCGTGGCCGTCTGCCGATGCCGCGCGCGGCGGCCGATGCTGTCGCCGGCGTAGCGGCGACGCCTTCGATGGCGACGGTCGCGGCCGTCGGCGCGGCCACGGTGAATGAGGCCGCGAGGGTCGATGAGTTCGTCGACAACGGGCCGAAGCCGGTATGAGTTGCGACAGGCGCGTCGCGACCGGCGCGAGCGAGGACCAGGTCTCGCGGTCGAGTTATGGTTCGCGCAACCGATCGACGGCATCGCCGGCCGCGCGGTGCAGATTCATCTGCGCAGCGGCGCGAGGATGGAACAGGCCGATAGCCTGCGCGACCTGCTGCATGCGTGGGGGACACGGATCGTCGTCAGTTGAGCGAAGCGCGCTGATCCTCGCTTGCGGATTGACGCGCAAACGTCGATGCCATGAAAAACGGCGGCCCGGTTGCCCTGGACCGCCGCTTGAACGCTGCCATCGCGCCACGACGTTTCGCCGTGCCCGACTAGCGGTTCACGGCTCGTGCCGCAGATATCCTTCCGACGACGGATCGCGCATGCGCAGCGACACGATACCCGCGAGTGCACACAGCGCCGTCACGTACCAGAAGAACATCGTCTCGACACCGGCGGACTTCAGCCACAGCGCGACATATTCCGCCGAGCCGCCGAAGATCGCATTGGCGAGCGCATACGACAGCCCTACGCCAAGCGCACGCACTTGCGGTGGAAACATTTCCGCCTTGATCAGGCCGCTGATCGACGTATAGAAGCTGACGATCGCGAGCGCCACCACGACCAACGCGAAGGCCGCATACGGGCTCGTCACGTCTTTCAGCGCATGCAACAGCGGCACCGTGCCGAGGGTCGCGAACAGGCCGAAACACAGCATCGAGCGGCGCCGCCCGATGCGGTCCGACAACGCGCCGAACGCCGGCTGCATCAGCATGTAGACGAACAACGCGGCGGTCATCACCGAGCTCGCGGTCTTCGCGTGCATGCCGGCCGTGTTGACCAGGTACTTTTGCATGTAGGTGGTGAACGTATAGAAGATCAGCGAGCCGCCGGCCGTGAAGCCGAGCACCGTCATGAACGCGGTCTTGTGCTCCCACAGCCCGCGCAGCGTGCCCGCTTCCTTGCGCTGGCGCATCGCCGCGGTGGTGGTTTCATCAAGGGATTTACGCAGATAGAGCGCGATCAACGCGGCGATGGCGCCAATCACGAACGGCACACGCCAGCCCCACGCCTTCAGCTCTTCGGTCGTCAGCGTCTGTTGCAGGGTCACGAGCACGAGCAGCGCGCACAGTTGGCCGCCGATCAGCGTGACATACTGGAACGACGCGAAAAAGCCGCGCCGGCCCTTCAACGCGACTTCGCTCATGTAGGTCGCGCTGGTGCCGTATTCGCCGCCCACCGACAGCCCCTGCAACAGCCGCGCGAGCAGCAGCAACGCCGGCGCGAGCGCGCCGATCTGCGCGTAGGTGGGCAGCATCGCGATCACCAGCGAGCCGCCGCACATCATGAATACCGACACCATCATCGCGGTGCGGCGACCACGTTTGTCAGCGAGCCGCCCGAAGAACCAGCCGCCAATCGGCCGCATCAGGAAGCCCGCGGCGAACACGCCGGCCGTGTTCAGCAACTGCGTCGTCGTGTTGCCGCTCGGGAAGAACGACGGCGCGAAGTAAAGCGCCGTGAACGAATACACATAGAAGTCGAACCACTCGACGAGATTGCCCGATGAAGCGCCGACGATTGCAAAAATGCGCCGCCGTGTGTCGTGCGCCGAGGCCACGACGTATTGTTCGGTTTGGTCGTTCATGCTGGTGTCTTTCCTTATTTAAACGAAGAGGACGGTCGTGGCGCCGCCTTGATGTCGCGCGCCCAGCCTGAGCGGCCGTCGCGGGTGCGCGAATTTTACATAAATGAAAGCACAGGAAGGTTTTTTGTCAGCGTGGCCTGATGAAAGCCCTGGGTCGGCCGGATTTGCGCACCAACAGAACGAAGCCCCTGCCAGTTCGGGACTGGCAGGGGCTTGACGGGCGACACGGACCGCTCAGGCGGGAGTCAGGCAGGAGTCAGGCGGCGCTCATATTCTCACGGACGGCGGCATATACCGGCAGTCGTGCCGTTTTCTGACGGTACCGTTTTCGTCGACGCTCTCGAGGTACACGTCGAACTGCCACAAGCGCGCCATGTGCTTGAGCACCTCGTCGCTATCCGACGACAGGTGCCGGTTGTCGCTCATGAAATGCCGCAACGTCAGGCTGCGATCGCCGCGTGTATTGACGGCCCACACCTGAATGTTCGGCTCGCGGTGATGCATGTCGTACTGCCGCGACAACGCCTGGCGCACGTACTGGTAGCCGCTATCGTCGTGAATCGCCGACACTTCGAGCGCGTCTCGCATGTCGTCGTCGAGCACCGAGAACAGGCGCATTTCGCGGATCAGATGCGGCGACAGATACTGCGCGATGAAGCTCTCGTCCTTGAAGTTGCGCATCGCGTAGTGCATCGCGGGCAGCCACGGACTGCCGGCCAGATTCGGAAACCACTTGCGGTCTTCGTCGGTCGGCGCTTCGCAGATGCGCCGGATATCGCTCATCATCGAAAAGCCCAGCGCATACGGATTGATGCCGCTGTAATACGGCTTCGTGACCGGCGGCTGATAGACGACGTTGCTGTGTGAATGGAGAAACTCCATCATGAAGCCGTCTTCGAGCTTGCCCTGGTTGTACATCGTATTGAGCAGCGTGTAGTGCCAGAACGTCGCCCAGCCTTCGTTCATCACCTGGGTCTGCCGCTGCGGATAGAAGTACTGGCCGATCTTGCGCACGATGCGGATCACCTCGCGCTCCCACGCTTCGAGCAGCGGCGCGTTTTTCTCCGCGAAATACAGCAGGTTTTCCTGCGGCTCGGGTGGATAGCGCCCCTCGACCTCTTCGGGCAGCGGCGTATGGCGCGTGGGCAACGTGCGCCACAACTCGTTGACCTGCGACTGCAGATACGCCTCACGTTCGCGACGCGCGGCGAACTCCTTCTGGAGCGACAGCTTCTGCGGCCGCTTGTAACGGTCCACGCCGTAATTCATCAGCGCGTGGCACGAGTCGAGCAATTCCTCGACGCGATCGAGCCCATAGCGCTCCTCGCATTCCGCGATGTAGTTTTTCGCGTAGACGAGGTAGTCGATGATCGCGTGCGCGTCCGTCCATAAGCGGAACAGATAGTTGCCCTTGAAGAACGAGTTGTGACCGTAGGCCGCATGCGCGATGACGAGCGCCTGCATCGTCATCGTGTTCTCTTCCATCAGATACGCGATGCAGGGGTTCGAATTGATGACGATTTCGTACGCGAGCCCCATCTGGCCGCGGCGATAGCTTTTTTCGGTGGAAAGGAAATGTTTGCCGAACGACCAGTGACGGTAGTTCACCGGCATGCCGACGGACGCATAGGCATCCATCATCTGTTCGGCGCTGATGAGTTCGAGCTGGATCGGATACACGTCAAGCTCGTATTGCTCCGCAACACGAGCAATATGCGAGTCGTACTCTTCGATCAATTCGAAGGTCCAGTCGGACGGGCACGGCAGAGGCCGTCTATCGGCTACGTTCATACGGACTTCCCTTTGCCCTCGTTGGGCGTTCCGGTGTGTCCCGTGCTGCAGCATCGCGGACTGCTCCGGCGCGAGCGGCTCCCGTGCTGGCCGCTCCTGCCTCGGCATGCCCCGACTGTCGCTGCGGCACGCCTTTGTTGCGCTGCGGCGCGGACATACGGCGGGTCACCCCTTGTCGTACGAATCGCCGCGCGCTTCGTCGTTCAGGCGCTTCGTGCGCCACCAGCATCCCATCAAGAAGTCGCCGCCTGCTTCTCGAACAGCTCGCGAAACACCGGATAAATATCGGCCGCGGTTTCGACCTTCTTCATCGCCATGTGCGGTTGCGACAGCGCCAGTTGCGCGTATTCGAGCCACAGATTCTGCTCTTCGGGCGTCACCTGAATATACGCAAAATACCGCACCTTCTCCAGGATGTCATCCGACAGTATCTTGCGGCACTTCGGCGAGTCGTCGGTCCAGTTGTCGCCGTCGGACGCCTGGGCGCCGTAAATGTTCCATTCAGTCGGCGAATAGCGCTCGTCCATCACCTTGCGCATCAGTTCGAGCGCGCTCGACACCACGGTACCGCCGCTTTCGGTCGAGTGGAAAAACGTGTCTTCGTCGACTTCCTCGGCGCGCGTGTGGTGGCGGATGAACACGACTTCGATGCGCTCGTAGTTACGCTTCAGGAACAGGTACAGCAGGATGAAGAAGCGCTTGGCGAGATCCTTGCGCTGCTCGTCCATCGAACCGGACACGTCCATCAGACAGAACATCACCGCCTGGCTCGACGGCGTAGGCTGCTTCACGCGATTCACGTAGCGCAGATCGAACGGATCGATGAACGGGATCCGCCAGATGCGTCCTTTCAGATGGTGGATGTCGTCCTCGAGCAGCTTGATCTCGTCGCGGCGATCGGCGGGATCGGCCCTCAACTCTTCCAGCTGCCGCTCCATTTCGTGCAACTGGTTGACGAGCGGCGCGCCGAGCGCGATGCGCCGGCCGAGCGCGCTGCGCAACGAGCGCACCACGTCGATATTGTTTGGCGTGCCCTCCGCGGCCCAGCCCGCGCGGACGCTTTTCCACGTCGGCACGGCCATCAGATGGGTCTTGACGAGACGCGGCAGTTCGAGGTCGTCGAAGAAATACTGCATGAACTCTTCGCGACTCAGCTCGAACACGAAGTCGTCCTGACCCTCGCCCTCGTTGCTGGCCTGACTGCCTCCTCCGCCGCCACCGCCGCCCTGCGGGCGCTGGATCTTGTCGCCGCGGATGTAGTCCGAGTTGCCGGGATGCACCATCTCGCGCCGGCCGCCCGGTCCATGACGGAACGACGGCTCCGCGATGTCCTTGCGCGGAATGGTGATGCTCTGGGTGTTCTGGATGTCCTTGATGCTGCGATCGCGCACCGCCTCCGAAACGGCACGACGAATATAGTTTTTGACGCGGCGCAAAAAGCGCTCACGGTTCGCAATACTCTTGTTCTTGCCTGCCAACCTGCGGTCGATGATTTGATGAAGCACGCCCGGTCTCCCGTCCATGCAACCGCGATTCCCTGCGGCCGCACTAATATTTCGGGTGCGCGAGACGCCCGCCGCGCAGTGCAACGCTATGCGGCTTGCGCCTCGCCGGTTGCCCGTACGGTCGAACCGTACGGGCGGCACACCATGAGTATCATGCGCGCATCATGACGACTTGCGCACGCGCAGATACCAGTCGCACAGCAAGCGCACCTGCTTCGGCGTATAGCCCTTCGCCACCATGCGATTGACGAAGTCTTCATGCTTGCGCTGCTCTTCGGCCGAGCCTTTCGCGTTGAACGAGATCACCGGCAACAGCTCTTCCGTGTTCGAGAACATCTTCTTTTCGATCACGACGCGCAGCTTCTCGTAGCTGATCCACGCGGGGTTCTTGCCCGCATTCGCAGCCCGCGCACGCAGCACGAAATTCACGATCTCGTTGCGGAAGTCCTTCGGATTGCTGATGCCCGCGGGCTTCTCGATCTTCTCCAGCTCGGCGTTCAACGCGGCACGGTCGAAGCTCTCGCCGGTGTCGTGGTCGCGGAACTCCTGATCCTGGATCCAGAAGTCCGCATACGTGACATAGCGGTCGAAGATGTTCTGACCGTACTCGGAGTACGACTCCAGGTACGCGGTCTGAATCTCCTTGCCGATGAACTCCGCATAGCGCGACGCGAGCACGTCCTTGATGAAGGACAGATACTTCTGCTCGGTTTCCGGCGGGAACTGCTCGCGTTCGATCTGCTGTTCGAGCACGTACATCAGATGCACCGGATTGGCCGCGACCTCGGTCGAGTCGAAGTTGAACACGCGCGACAGAATCTTGAACGCGAAGCGGGTCGACACGCCGGTCATGCCTTCGTCGACGCCCGCGAAGTCGCGATACTCCTGATACGACTTCGCCTTCGGGTCCGTGTCCTTCAGATTCTCGCCGTCGTAGACCTGCATCTTTGAGAACAGGCTCGAGTTCTCCGGCTCGTGCAAACGCGTGAGCACGGACAACTGCCCCATCATCTTCAGCGTGCCCGGCGCGCACACCGCGTTGGCCAGCGACGAGTTGCGCAGCAGCTTCTCGTAGATCTTGACCTCTTCGCTATAGCGCAGGCAGTACGGCACCTTGACGACGAAGATCCGGTCGAGCAGTGCCTCGTTGTTACGGTTGTTGCGGAATGCCTTCCATTCCGATTCGTTCGAGTGAGCGAGGATGATGCCGTCGAACGGAATCGCGCCGAAGCCTTCCGTGCCCTTGAAGTTGCCTTCCTGGGTCGCCGTGAGCAGCGGGTGCAACACCTTGATCGGCGCCTTGAACATTTCGACGAACTCGAGCAGGCCCTGATTCGCGAGGCACAGGCCGCCCGAGTAGCTGTACGCGTCGGCATCGTCCTGCGCGTACTGTTCGAGCTTGCGGATGTCGACCTTGCCGACCAGCGACGAAATGTCCTGATTGTTCTCGTCGCCCGGTTCGGTCTTCGAGATAGCGATCTGGCGAAGGATCGACGGATAGCGGCGCACCACGCGGAACTTGCGGATGTCGCCGTTGTACTCGTGCAGGCGCTTGACCGCCCACGGACTCAGAATGCCTCGCAGGTAGCGACGAGGAATGCCATATTGCTCTTCGAGGATCGGACCGTCTTCCTCGTAGTCGAACAGACCGAGCGGCGATTCGTTGACGGGCGAGCCCTTGATCGCATAGAACGGCACGCGTTCCATCAATTGCTTCAGACGTTCCGCGATCGACGACTTGCCGCCGCCGACCGGTCCTAACAGATACAGGATCTGCTTCTTTTCTTCGAGCCCCTGGGCCGAATGCCGGAAGTAGGCGACCACGTGTTCGATCACCTCTTCCATTCCGTAGAATTCACGGAATGCGGGGTATACCTTGATGACCTTGTTCGCGAAGATACGCGATAAACGCGGATCGTTGCGGGTGTCGATCTGTTCCGGTTCTCCGATTGCCGTCAACATGCGTTCGCCCGCAGTGGCGTACGCGGCGGGATTGTCTTTGCAGAGCGCGAGATACTCCTCGAGCGAGAGTTCGTCCTCCCGTGTTTTCTCGAAGCGGGTCGCGAAACTGCTGTAGATATCCATGCTACCTCCTCGCCGAAGTCTGGGGCGATGTCGTGCGCGGCGCGCTATTCGGAAACGACATCGCTCGAATTCATCCTAAACCCTTTTAAATTTTTTTTCACGGACTACGTTGCGAAAATCGCGCCGTAACCGCCACGCTACAATCCTCACCTGGAAACAGAGATTCGACCACCTACAATTTTTTTACTCACGCAGCAACCAATCACATCATCCGCTGCACCGCTGTATCGCTACTTTCTTCAGCACCGCATCGCTATTCAGTGCTCCTGCAGGACTTCGCCGGACCGCTGCATCGCGTCAAGTCACCGCGTTGCTATTGCACATCCCGTACCCGCACCGTCGACCCGCCACCAAAAAGCGGCTGTCTGCGCACGCACACTTCGTCACAAAAAGCATGCACGTGACGAACGCGCGGCGCTCTCATAGGTGTTTACGGAAGGACGCGGCAAGGTTGCAACAAATGCATTCGAACAGGTTGACGATTCAAAGACTGCCACCGTTTCAAATTCGCCAAAATAAAAACGGCTGCACGCGGGCAGCCGTTTGGAATCAAGCGTTGTAATTTGCGGTTACAAGCGCCGCAGCATCGATCAGGTCAGTTCAATTTCCACTTCACCCAATCCGTCGATATGACCACGCACGATGCCGGGTTCGTCGATCTTGTGCGCGCCGACGTATGAACCGGTGGTCAAGGTCCAGTTGCGCTCGATCGTGATGCCCATCGCCGCGCAATGGTTGACGAACCACACGAGCAGCTCGCGCGGATCGCCTGCCGGATTGCCGGTCACTTCCGGTATCAGCGAGCGGCCGTTGAAACTCAGCTCCAGTTCCGGCGACACGAAGTCGAAGCCGCGCGCGAGGCTCGCATAGACGGCCGGATGGCCGGTGATCAGCGCGCCATTGTTCTGCGCGTCGGCCAACTGCGCGAGCGGCGCGACGTTCGGCCATTCGGCGAAGCGGCTGTCGACGATCTCGATGGCCGGCAGCACGGCGCCGAGCTTCGACAGTACCTCGTCGCGCGCATACGCCTGAGCGCGCGGCTCGATCGTCACGTCGAAGCGGAACGCGATCTCGAGCTCCACCAGCACGCGAAAGAAGCCGTCATGCGCGAGCCTCGCTGGCGACGGCATCACCAGCGAGGCCGGAATCGGTGCGCCCGACGCGGCGCCGCCCGGCGACTTCGCGCCGATCTTCCACGCGCCGGTCGACTCGCCGAGGCCCACGATCACCGCCTGCTGGATCGCGTAGGCGGTCGCCGCGTCGGGCGGCAGGCTGTCGGGTGCGGGCGCGTCGATCGGCCGGCGCTGCCGGCGTGCCTCGACGAGGCGTTGCGCAAGATCGTATCGCGTCATGTCGGTTCTTTGTGGCTGGCGCATGGCAGGGTTCGCAGGACGTAGCAATATGTGGGAACCACCTGTTGGAGGTGCGGGCAGCCGCGCGCCGCGCAAACGGATCGGGGCCGTGCCCGTCAATGTACCGGATCGCGACACGCGCCGGTGAAAGGCGTCGGCGCGCAAACGTTAATTCTTGCCGGAGCTGAAAAAAAACCGCGCATGGGGTGTCCAGGCGCGGCTTTTCGCGAAGCGATCGTCGCGGGTGCGACGCGGATGCCGGACAGCTAGCGAACGGGAACGGGAACAGCTGTTGCGCCGCACGGCGCGTCTCGACTCACCTGAGGCACGACAGCGCCGCCGCCCATGTACACCTGAATCCGAGCCAGCTCAGAAGGTCTCCCAATCCCGATCGCTGCCGGCCGTCGCCGCGGACCTGGCCGGCGCGCGCGTGGGCGTGGAGGCGGCCGCTACCGGCGGCGCGACAGCGGCCGCGGCCGGGATCGATGACTTCGCCGGCAACGCCGCCTGCGCGGTAGCCGGCGTGAGCTTGCGTGCGCGTGTCGCGACCGGGCTCGTGGACACCGGGCGCTTCGGCGCCGCAAGCGCCGACGCCGCTTCGTGACCGCCACGGCCGCTGTCGTCGACCTGGAACACCGCGACCGCGCTGCGCAGCCGCGCCGCCTGCTCCTCGAGCGACGACGCGGCGGCGGCCGCTTCCTCGACGAGCGCCGCATTCTGCTGCGTGACCTCGTCCATCTGCGTGACCGCGCGCGCGACCTGGTCGATGCCGCCGCTCTGCTCCTCCGACGCCGCCGCGATCTCGCCCATGATGTCGGTCACGCGCTGCACCGCGCCGATGATTTCGCTCATCGTGCGGCCGGCCTCGTCGACGAGCGCCGAGCCCGACTGCACGCGCTCGACCGACGTATCGATCAGCTCCTTGATCTCCTTGGCCGCCGCCGACGAACGCTGCGCGAGGCTGCGCACTTCGCCCGCGACGACCGCGAAGCCGCGCCCCTCCTCGCCGGCGCGCGCCGCCTCGACGGCTGCATTCAACGCGAGGATGTTGGTCTGGAAGGCAATGCCTTCGATGATCGAGATGATGTCGGCGATCTTCGCCGAGCTCTGGTTGATGTCGCCCATCGTGCCGACCACCTGGCCGACCACCGCGCTACCCTTGTTGGCGATCTCGGACGCGTTGGCCGCGAGCGCGCTCGCCTGGCGCGCGTTGTCGGCATTCTGCCGCACCGTGCCGGTCAGCTGCTCCATGCTCGAGGCGGTTTCCTGCAGCGCCGACGCCTGCTCCTCGGTCCGCGACGACAGGTCGATGTTGCCCGCCGCGATCTGGCGCGTCGCGGTCGCGATCGACTCGCTACCGCCGCGCACGCTGCGCACCGTTTCGGTGAGGCTGCGCTGCATTCTGGCGATTCCTTCGAGCAGTTGCCCCATTTCGTCGCGCGATGTCGCGATCACCGGACGACGCAGATCGCCGGCCGCGATCGCATCGAAGTGGCCGAGCGCTTCGTCGAGCGGACGCGCGATCGAGCGGCTCAGCGTCAGATACGACAGCGCCGCCGCCAGTACGCCGATCACCAGCGCGCCGATGCTGACCACGCGAAACGTCTGGAAACTGCTCTGCGCGGAGTCGTAGCCCTGCCTGGCCGAATCGAACTGGTATTTGCGCAGCGCGTCGTCGGCGCCGACGAGGTCGTTGAAGACGACCTGCAGATTCTTCGCGTGCTCGACCAGCTTGCCCTGATCGTTCGCCGTGATCACCGCCGCGAACGTTTCGAGTTGCTGATGCAGCGCGTTGCGCTTCGCGGCGACGTCCTGCGCAAGCCGGTCTTCGTCCGCGTCGCGTGGCAGATCGAGATATTTTTTCCACCACATGTCGGACGTGCCCCCGAGCATGCGCCCGCGCTCGATGGTGGTGGCCGCTTCCGGCGTGCCGACCAGGAACGCGGCGCGGTCGAGCGCGAGTCGTTCGCGAGCCGCGTAGATTTCCGCGTTGCCGATGTTCACCGCGCCCGGCATCGCGTTGGTGAACGTGTCCTCATAGGCGTCGTTCGAACGGCTCATGCCGAACAGACCGAAAACGCCGATCGCAACCAGCAACGCGGCGAGGAACGCCATCGTGAGGCCAATTCGCGCCTTGATCGTGATGCCTTTATTCAACATGCTTGGTCCTGTGTGCTGTACTCAATGAGAGGCTGCTGCCTACGCAGCCTGGGAGCGGCGTGTGTTGGGTCCGGCGCTTTTTTGAAAGAGCGCTCTAATTTCCGTTTACGGCAGCGCACTCATAGACTTGAAGCATTTAAAAGGTATGAAAAAAGACGTTGTAAGACGTTGAAAGCAAGTTGACTGGAAATGAGTGTGTTCGCGGCGCGCAGGGAAACGCGGCGATATTCGTCAAAGCACGATTTTTGACGGTTTGGCGGCGGGAATGGGTGGAGATGTGACCCGTTCGGAGTGGCCCGAAGCGGTGGCAGGACAGTTCGATCAGGCAGCGTGCGCGGTGCCAATGCCGCTGCGGCATCAGTCCGATGCGTCGACCTCGGAGCGCGTCGGAATCGATGGCTGTGCGCCCGCGCGCGTCACCGATAGCGCGGCGGCGCGCTGCGCGAAGCGGATCGCCGCATCGACGCTCGCGCCCTGCGCGAGCTGCGCCGCGAAGCCGCCGATAAAGGTGTCGCCGGCCGCGGTCGTGTCGACCGCCTCGACGCGCGGCGCGTCGTACAGCGTCACGGCCGCGCCTTCGAGCGACGCATGCACGCCGCGCGCACCGAGCGTGACCAGCACGTTGCGCGCGCCGGCCGCACGCAATGCGGCGGCCGCCCGTGCGGCGTCCTCGGGCGAGTCGACGGGGAGACCGCTCAGCGCGGCGGCTTCGAGTTCGTTCGGAATCAGGTAGTCGATCAGCGGCAGCCAGTCGGCCGGCAACGGGCCGGTGGCGGGCGCCGGATTCAGGATCACGGTCTTACCGAGCCGCCGCGCCGCCGCCAGCGCCGCGCGCACCGATTCGGGCGGGGTTTCGAGCTGACAGATCACGACGGCGGCGGCGGCGAGCGTCGCTTCGTGTCGCGCGATGGCGGCCGGCGTGACCTCGCCGTTGCTGCCCGCGACGATCACGATCGTGTTCTGGCTCGCATCGTCGACGACGATCAGCGCCACACCGCTCGGCTCCCTGCCGGTTTCGAGCGCGGCGCAGTCGATGCGCTCCGCTTCGAGGCCCGCGCGCAGCTGCGCGCCATTCGCATCGGCACCGACGCAGCCGAGCATCGACACCTGCGCGCCGAGCCGCGCGGCCGCGACCGCCTGGTTGCCGCCCTTGCCGCCCGCGACCTGCGCGAAGCCGCGGCCGGCCAGCGTCTCGCCCGGTTGGGGCAGGCGTGGCGAACGCACCACGAGGTCCATGTTCAGACTACCGACCACGGTGACGCGTGCGCGCGTTGGGTTGCTTGCCACTCGAGTGTCCTCCGTTGCGCGACGGGTCGCGTCGCAATTGCGCGCGCGTCCTTCGAGCGCCCCTCATGCGTCCTTGATCCGGCGCATCAGGCCGCCAGATCCCGCCGTTCCTCGCCCGCCCATGTCGCGGTGGACTCCCGCACGATCAGCCGCGGCGACACCACGCGGCGGCGCGCAGGCGCCCGCGCGGTGCTGTTCGACGACGCCTCGGCGATCCGGTCGATCAGCGTCTGCGCGGCCGTGTCGCCAAGCGCGCGCACCGACTGTCCGACCGTCGACAGCGACGGGAACGTGAAGCGGCCCAGCTCGATATCGTCGAAACCGATGATCGAGCAATCGCGCGGCACGCTGATATTGCGCTCCGCCGCCGCGCGCAACGCGCCGATGCCCATCATGTCGTTGCCCGCGAAAATCGCCGACGGCCTGACCGTATCGAACAGCTGCGCGGCCGCGCGATGTCCGCCCGTCCCCGAAAAATCGCTTTCGACGATCGCATCGGCCGGAATCTCGATGCCACGTTCGGCCATCGCGCGAATGAAGCCGTGCACCCGCATCGCGCTGACCGCGGTCTGCACCGGCCCCGTGATGCAACCGATCCGCACATGCCCGAGCTCGAGCAGATGCCGGGTGGCCAGATACGCGCCCTTCTCGTGATCGATCTGCACGAGGTCCGCGCTGACTCCCTCGATGTTGCGGTCCACCACCACGAGCGGCTCGCGCGCGTCGGCGAGCGCCTGCGCGAGCACGGCGTCGTCGCCGGCCGACGCGACGATCAACCCGTCGATGCGTTTTTCCTGCAGCACGCGCAGATAGTTGCGCTGCTTCGCGGGGTCATCGTCGGAGTTGCAGAAGAACACGCAGTAGCCATTGCGCGCGCAGCCGTCCTCGATGCCGCGCGCGAGCTCCGCGAAATACGGGTTCGTGCTGTTCGGCACCACCAGTCCGATCGTCGCTGTCGAGCGCGCCTTCAGCGAACGCGCGACCGCCGACGGCACATAGTGCAGTTGACGGATCGCGTGCTCGACTTTCGCGCGCACATCGGCCGACACGGGCCGCGAGTTGTTCACGACGTGCGATACCGTCGTGAACGACACGCCCGCCACCGCCGCCACATCCTTGATCGTCGTCATAACCTGTTGCTCTCCTGTCGAACGGAGTTAGCGCTTCAGCGCTTACTCCGGTCCCATGCAGTTTCATCGCGGTCGAACGGAGTTAGCGCTTCAGCGCTTACTCCGGTCCCATGCAGTTTCATCGCGGTCGAACGGAGTTAGCGGTTTAGCGCTCACTCCGGTCCCATGCACTCATTCATCGTTGCGCCGCGGCTCCCATCTCAGGCGCGTTTGCGACGGCTGCGGTACGTATCGAGCACCACCGCCACCACGATCACCGCGCCGGTGATCATGCGCTTGGTCGGCTCGTTCGCACCGATCTGCGCGAGGCCCGCCGCCAGCACCGAAATGATCAGCACGCCAAAGAACGTGCTGATAACCGAACCACGCCCGCCCATCAGACTCGTGCCGCCAATGACGACCGCCGCGATCACCTGCAGCTCCAGGCCGACACCCGCATTCGGATCGGCCGCCTCGAGCCGCGAGATCTGGAACAGCGCCGCGAGTCCGGACAGCGCGCCCATCAGCGCGAACACGATCACCTTGTACGGCCGCGGATTGACGCCCGCGAGCCGCACCGCTTCCTCGTTAGTGCCGATCCCGACCAGATAGCGCCCGAACACCGTGCGCGTCAGCACCAGCTGCGCGATCACCATCACCGCGACCGCGATCAGAAAGGCCGGCGAGATGCCAAGCGCAATCGGGTTCGACAGAAAATCGAACGCATCGCCGATATACGCGGTGCGCGAATTGGTCATCTGATACGCCATGCCGCGCGCCGCCTCGAGCACGCCGAGCGACACGATGAACGACGGAATTCGCCAGCCCACCGTCACCGCGCCGGTCACGGTGCCGGTCAGCGCCGCGACCGCGACCCCGAGCAGCGCGCCGGCAGCTGGCCCCCAGCCCCACTTCAGCGTCACCACGCTGACCACCGACGCCCCGAGGGCGAGCACCGAGCCCACCGACAGATCGATCCCCGCGATGATCAGCACGAAGGTCATGCCGACCGACATCACGACGAGATCCGGAATCTGGTTCGCGATCGTGCTGAACGTGTCGTAGGTCAGAAAGTGCGAACTCAGCAGCGAGAACAGCACGATCATCGCGAGCAGCGCGCCGGCGAGGCCCAGGTAGTTCGAAAAGCCGAGCCGCGTGCCGGCCGGCTTGCCGCTCGCGAGCGGCGCCGACGGATCGGCGGGCGGCGTCACGGCGGGCGCGTCCGGCGCACCGCCTTGCTGGCCGTCCTGCTGGCCGTCCTGCTGGCCGTCCTGCTGGCCGCCCAACTGGCCGTCCAACTGGCCGTCCTGTTTGACACCCGCCGCCTCGCGCCACGATTGATCGGTCATCACAGACTCCCTGCTTCGTTGACGCCGTGCGTGTGCAGCAGCGCGTCACGGCCGCGGTAGCCGGCGAACGCAGCCGCGAGCAGCGCATCCTGGCTCCAGCTCGCGCGCTCGAACACGCCTGTCATGCTGCCCGCCGACATCACGCCGATCCGGTCGCAGATCAGCATCAGTTCGCGCAGATCGCTCGACACCACGACGAGCGCGCGGCCGTCGCGAGCGAGCCCGCCCATCAGGCCGTAAATATCGAACTTCGCGCCGACGTCGATGCCGCGCGTCGGTTCGTCGAACAACAGCACGCGGCAGTCGCGCGCGAGCCAGCGGCCGATCACGACCTTCTGCTGGTTGCCGCCCGACAGCTCGCCGACAACCTGCGCGGGCCCCGAGCTGCGAATCCGCATCGCGGCGATCTGCTTGCGCGCCAGCGCGTTCTCGCGCTTCGCGTCGACGAGGCCGTGCCGCGCGACGCTGCCGAGATTGCCGAGCGACAGGTTGGCCGCGATCGGTTGCGGCAGCAGCAGGCCTTCGCCCTTGCGGTCTTCGGTGATCAGCGCGATACCCGCGCGTACCGCGTCCGCCGGCGAGTCGATTTGCACCGGCGTAGGCGGGGCGCCCGGCGTTGCGGCGAGCGACACGCTGCCGCCGTCCTTGCGGTCGGCGCCGTAGATGAGCCGCATCAGCTCGGTGCGGCCCGCGCCGATCAGTCCGCTCACACCGAAAATCTCGCCCGCGCGCACCTCGAACGACACGTCGCGCACGACCTTGCCGCGCGCGAGCCGCTCCACTTTCAGGAGCGGCGCGCCGATGTTGCGCTCGCCGAGATCGATATGCTCGCCGAGCTCGCGGCCGACCATCCACGTGACGATCTGCTCGCTCGTCAGGTTCGCCATCGCGTCGACATGCACGAGGCGGCCGTCGCGCAGCACCGCGACCCGTTCGGCGACCCGCGCCAGCTCTTCGAGCCGGTGCGAGATATAGACGAGCGCGACGCCGCGAGCCTTGAGCCGCCCGATCTGCTCGAACAGCAGATCGACCTCGCGCGCGGTCAGCATCGCGGTCGGCTCGTCGAGGATCAGCACGCGGCAGTCGTCGATCAGGTTGCGGGCGATCTCGACCATCTGCTGATGACCGATGCCCAGTTCGCCGACCAGCGTGTCGGGATCGATCGCGTCGAGCCCGACCTGCGTCATCGCCTCGCGCGCGTTCTCGCGCAGCTTGCCGCGATCGATCCAGCCGAAGCTGAACGCGCCCGCACGCGGCAGCCGGTTCAGGAACAGGTTCTCGGCGACCGACAGCGTAGGCAGCAGATTCAACTCCTGCATGACCATGCGCACGCCGAGCGCCTCGGCCTCGGTGCGGCTCGCGGGCGCGTACGGCGCGTCGGCAAGCCGCATCGTGCCCGCGCTCGCTTCGACCAGCCCGCCGATGATCTTCGACAGCGTGCTCTTGCCCGCGCCGTTCTCGCCGGTCAACGCCAATACCTCGCCCGCTCGCAGCGACAGCGATACGTCGGCGAGCACCGGTTCGGCATAGGTCTTGCCGATGCCGCTGACGCTCAGTACGACAGGCAAGGCGTCGTGGTCGGTCGAATCCATCGCGCTCCTGGTTGCATGGCGCTTCTGGCGCCTTCGTGGCGCCCCACTACGCGGAATGCACAGCTGCTCATGGCCGCGCTCCCTCTCACCACGCGAGCCGCCGTCATGACGCTTATCTCTGGGATTAACGGCGGTGCGGCGGGATTCTTGAGCGTTCGTTGAACAAAAGCGGATCGCTGGGTGGTGGTTTGCCTCTAAAACACGCTATCCATAATTCGTGGTGATTTTTGCAACTTCCCGTACGCTTTCCCGGCTGCGCCCGGCTCGTGCTTCGCGCCGGGCGCGGCGCGCTTACTTCAGGGTGTCCTTCGTCACCAGAACGACCGGCGTTTCGACGACGCCCGACAGCTGCGACTGCTTCCTGTTTTCGCTCAACGCCTTCAACGCGGTATCGATGCCGAACACGGCCTGCTTCGCCGCGTACTGGTCGGCGGTGGCGAGCACGCGGCCGTCCTTCAGCATCGGATGGATCGCGTTGATGTTGTCGTAGCCGACCACCAGCACCTTGCCCTGCTTGCCGGCCGCGCGCACCGCCGACACCGCGCCGATCGCCATGTTGTCGTTGCCGGCGAGCAGCGCCTTCAGATTCGGATACTCGTTGAGCATGGCCGATGCGACCGCGTTGCCCTTGTCGATTTCCCACTCGCCCGACTGCACCGACACGACCTTCGCGCCGACCGCCTGCATCGCGTCCTTGAAGCCCGCGGTGCGCTGCTGCGCGTTGGTGGTGGTCGACACGCCTTCGAGGATGCCGACCTCGTCGCCGGCCTTCAGGCGCTTCGCGAGGTAGTCACCGACGAGCCGCGCGCCCTTGCGATTGTCGGGGCCGACGAACGGCACGTTCAGGTCTTTCGACTTCAGCACGTCCGGATCGAGCCGGTTGTCGATGTTGACGACGATGATGCCCGCGTCGACCGCCTTCTTGACGACCGGCACCAGCGCCTTCGAATCGGCCGGCGCGAGCACGATCGCGTCGACCTTCGACACGATCATCTGCTCGACGATGCGGATCTGGTTGGCGGTGTCGGTTTCGTCCTTGATGCCGTTGGTGATCAGGTCGAACTTGCCGGGGTTCTGCTTCTGATAGTCTTTCGCCCCGGTCTCCATGGTCAGGAAGAACTCGTTGGCGAGCGACTTCATCACGAGCGCGACCTTCGGCTTATGAGCCGGGGCGTTCTGCGCGTGGGCGGCGGAAAAAGGCAGGACGGCGGAGGCGGTGGCGAGAACTGCGGCGGCAAGAATGCGACGACGGGTTCGATGGCTCATGCGTATCTCCAAGGTTGTCAGGCTCGCGGGCGAGCCGTATTTTTTGTGATGCGCAAACGTTTGCGAGGCCATTCTCAGCGGAAGCTCTTCGGCATGTCAACGATTCGCGGTGTTGCAACGCACCGGCGCGCAACATCTGCGGCGCCGCAATGCGCTCGATCGATCCGGGCGGGTGTGGCAACAGCGTGTGGCAAGGTTCCCTCGCTCAGTCCGTGCAGTCGATGACGCCTGTGCGTCGCGTGCGGCGCGACCCACAGGCCGCTTATGCTGGCCTGGTATCGCGCGCGCCGCAAGGGAAACCCCGAGGAAATTGAACGGTGCGCCGGCTACAGCCAGCCGGCCTTGCGAAAACGCCGGTACAGCACGAAGTCGATCGCCAGCATCACCGCCAGCACGATCGGATAGCCGAACTTGAAATGCAGCTCGGGAATGCGCTCGAAGTTCATCCCGTAGATGCCGGCGATCATGGTCGGCACCGCGAACAGCGCGGCGAACGAGCCGAGCCGCTTGGTGACTTCGCTCTCGGCGAGCGAGATCATGCCGAGGTTCACCTGCACCGCCGTGACGACGATTTCGCGGCGCCCCTCGATGGTTCTGACGATCCGGTCGAGGTGGTCGTAGACGTCGCGGAAGTACGCCTGCATGCCGGCGCAGACGCTCGGAATGCGCCCGCCCGTCAGTTTGCCGACCGCTTCCTGCAGCGGCACGATATGGTGCTGGAGGATCACGAGCCGGCGCTTCATCGTGTACAGGTCCTGCACGATCGCGCGCGAGGCGGTCGAGTCGTTCTTCTCGAAGATGCGGTCCTCGAGCGTTTCGAGCTCGGTGCTCATCGCCTCGATGACCGGGAAATAACGGTCGACCACATCGTCGATCAGCGCGTACAGCACGAACGCCGAGCCCTCCTTCAACAGATGCGGCTCATGCTCGCAGCGCGCGCGCACGCTTTTGAAGCCGGTGCGCGTGCCGCGCCGCACCGACAGCACATAGTTGGCGCCGACGAACACGTCGACTTCGCCGATCACGAATTCGCCCTGCTCGTCCATCTCGACCGTGTGCATCACGGTGAACAGCGAATCGCCGTACTCCTCGATCTTCGGCCGTTGATGGCCGTATTGCGCATCTTCGATGGCGAGCTCGTGCAGATTGAACTCGTCTTTCATCATCGCGAGTTCGTCGGGGCTCGGGTCTTTCAACGCGACCCAGACGAAGCACTCGGGCCGCGCGACGTAGTCGCTGATGCTGTCGATATCGATGTCGGCGAGTTTCCGGCCGTCCTGATAGGCGGCGCAATTGATCAGCATGTTCGGATTACCTTGCATACAAAAGCAGACCTCGCCACCCTCTCACGTAAGCATTGCGTAAGACGGGTCGACGGGTCTGCATGAACGGACAAGCACGCTTCCAGGCCGCTTGCATCAGCCGCCATGTTAAGGCGCGATACCTAAGCCGCGCGTTTCCAATTGTTAATGCTCGAGCGCACGCTACTGCGCGACCCGCTGCAGGCCGATGCGGTGATCGTCGTTGAACGTGACCGAGGCGCGGTTCGTGTAGCGCGGGTCGGCCGTCACGACGAAGTTCAGCTCGATGACCGGATCGAACTGCGTCGATACGCCGATCCGATGCGCGCCGGGCGGCAGATAGAACACCACGTGCTCGCCGTTCATCAGGTCGGTCACGCGCTCGCCGTCGATATAGACGAGCGCATTGCGGAACCGCACGATCACGTCGCGCGAACGCTCGCGCCGCACGTCCACCGCGACGAGGCCGGGGCCCGGCGCCGTATAGCCCTGTCTGACGATGCGCTCGGCAGGCACCGGTTTGAACGGTACCGGCTCGGCCGGCGTCGACGCGCAGCCGGCCAGCGTGAGCACGCCGAGCGCGACGCATGCGGCCAACGCGGCGCAGCGTGCGGACCCGGCCATCCGTGCGGCTCGGCAGCGGCAAGACAGGCGCCTCGGCATGCTGGTTCTCCCCTGTGCTCTCGATTGCGGCCCGAGTCTCCGACTACGCGGTGTGGGTCGTCGCTCCGCGTCCGCCGGTTCGGCGGACACGGTACGCTCGTACGCATGACCGTTGCGCATCATAGCAACGCGCGGACATTCCGCCAGCCACGGCGCACGGAGCTCGGGCGCCGCGCCTCTTGCATGGCGCGGCGTTCTTCTTCATGATCGGTGCAGGCGGCCGCGCTCGCGGCTGGCCATCGTCGGTTGCCGGCATGCCTGTCGATCCGCGACGCCGGACGCACGATCAAGGAGACTGCGATGTGGTATTTCACCTGGATTCTCGGCGTGGGTGTGGCGCTCGGCTTCGGCATCATCAACGTGATGTGGCTCGAGGCCAACGGCACGTTCGCGCGCGACCCGCGCCCCGATGACGCCGCCGCGCCGCGTGAGGACAAGCCTGCGTGACTTCTCTGGTTTTCTTTTGCGGTCATGCGGGCACGGGCAAGACGACGCTGGCGAAAAAACTGCTCGGCCCGCTGATGAAAGTGAGCGGCATCCCCTTCTGCCTGCTCGACAAGGACACGCTGTACGGCGGCTATAGCGCGGCCGCGATGGCGATGCTGACCGGCAATCCGGACGATCGCGACAGCCCTCTTTTCCTGCAGCATCTGCGCGACCCCGAGTATCGCGGCCTCATCGATACGGCGCGCGACAATCTCGAACTCGGCATCAGCGCGTTGGTCGTCGGCCCGCTGTCTCGCGAGGTGCGCGAGCGGCGGCTGTTCGATCATGCGTGGCTCGGCGTCGCGCCGGACGTGAGGTTGCGTGTCGTGTGGGTGCGGACCTCGGAGGACGTGGCGCGGCAGCGGATCGTCGCGCGCGCGAATCCCAACGATGCGTACAAGCTCGCGCACTGGGACGTCTACCGGCGGCGGCGTTTCGAGCCGAGCGGCGCGAGCCGCGAGGGTCTGCTGATGTTCGACAATACCGCGCCCAGTTCGGCGGACCATGAAGCGCTCGTCGCGCAAATCGTGGCTGGATGACGGCCCTCCCTTCTGTCTGGCGAGTGCCGCGCCGGCCCGATGATGGCTGAAAAACGGAAAATCCCCGTACGTCGACGACGTACGGGGATTTTCATTCGACGCGAGCCATGCCGGCCTTAAACCGTCGCCATCGCCTCCAGCGACTGCCCTTCGTACAACTTGCCGAAGCGGTTCGCCAGAAAATCGCCGAGCGACACCTGCTCCTGGCGCACGAAGCCCTTTTGCGGCAGCTTGCGCTCGCGGAACAGATCGAGCACCGCGCACATCGCGCCGGCGGTCGTGATCTGAATCGCGCTCATCGGCACGCCGCAGACGGTCTTCGCGAAGATCTTGCGCGTGAACACCTCCTGCACGAGCTGACCGTCGCGCATGCCGCTCACGGTGATGAACACCAGCACGACATCTTGCGCGGTCGACGGCACCGAGCGGCGCATGATGGTCTTCAGCGTATCGCGGTCGCTCGACAAACGCAGGTCTTCGAGCAGGAACTGCATCAGGTTGCGATGACCCGGATAGCGCACCGACTTGTAGTCGAGCGATTCGACGCGGCCCGCCAGCGTTTCGCACAGCGTGCCCAGCCCGCCCGACGTGTTGAACGCTTCGTACTCGGTGCCGTCGAGCGAGAAATGCTCGAGGCCTTCGAGCGGCTGCACCCATTGCGTGCGGCCATCGCGGATGGCCTCGCACGGCTGGCAGTACTCGTTGATCAGGCCGTCGACGCTCCACGTCAGGTTGTACTTCAGCGCATTGGTCGGAAACTCGGGCAGCGCGCCGACGCGCATCTTCACGTCGCGGATTTCCGTGAAGCGATTCGCGAGCTCGTGCGCGGCAATGCCGATGAAGCCCGGCGCGAGACCGCACTGCGGCATGAATGCGTGATCGGCATCTTCGGCGATCGCGCGGATCGCGTGCGTCGCGCGTACGTCCTCGGTCAGGTCGAAATAATGGACACCCGCGCCCTTCGCGGCCGATGCGACGTTGACCGCGAGGTAGTACGGCAGCGCGTTGATCAGCACGTCGAAGCCCTCGATGGCGGCGCGCAGCACGGCGGCGTCGGCGGAATCGATGCGGCGGGTGGGAATGCCCTGGGCGGCGAGCTTGTCGAGCGCGTGCTGATCGCGGTCGAACGCGACGACTTCGTAGTCGCCCGTCTCGCGCAGCATATGGGCAATGGTGTGACCGATCAGACCTGCGCCAACGATAGCTACTTTCATCTGCTTCTCCTTGTTATCCATGTGCTGTCTCTGAGCTTGGGAAGTGCGCCGCGTGTTGCGCGCGGCGCCTGCGGGCCGAACCCTTGAATGACAGTGTAGGAAGAAGCAAAAACAGTTCATACGCGCAAAATGCTGCGGTATGACCATCCGGTTCGACGTTCTGACGAACCGGTCAAACGATTTGTCGAAACAGCGTAAAAAAGGCGTCAACGATGGACTCTCGCAGCACTCGCGAAGAAGTTACGCCGCGCGCCGACTCACACCGTGCCGCGGTCGATCTTGCGCGCGAGAATGATCGACGTCGTGGTCCGCTCGACGCCCTCTAGCCCGCCGATCTGATCGAGCAGATCGTTGAGCCGCTCGGGCGAATCGGCGCGCAGCCATGCCACGTAGTCGAACTCGCCGCTGACCGCGCACAGCATCTGCACTTCGGGCATTTTGCCGAGGCGTTTCTGCACGGCCGGTCCGTGCTTCGGCGCGATGATGATGCCGACATACGCGACGATGCTCGAATCGAGCACATCCTGGCCAAGCCTCACGCTGTAGCCGGCGATCACGTTGCTGCGCTCGAGCCGCGCAATGCGCGCGATCACGGTCGTGCGCGCGACGCCGAGCTGCCGCGCAAGATTCGCGACGCTCTCGCGCGCGTTGGCTTGCAGCAGTGCAACGAGGTTGCGGTCGAGGTCGTCGAGCTGGTCGAGGCGCGGAGGTCTCATCGAAGGGGAAGGAAGTTGGTGTGGAATGTCGCGGATTATCGCGCGTCTGCACGCAGCGGCGCCATGTCACGCGGTACGGTCACAGATGCACGGCACACTGTGGGGCGGCCCGGCGCAGTATGTCGGCGCGATTGCCGATCAGGCGCGAGCCGTTTCGCGTTCGTTTCGGTTGTAAGCGTTTGTCGCACACGCACCGTATTGTAGGGTTAACGTGTTACTAATAGCGGCGCCGGGCGAATGCGGCAGCCGCTTGCGGTGCGGCGCCATTCGCCGCTGGCGCGGGGCAAGACGCTCGCCGCGCGCCGTGTCTCAATAACGAACAGACATCAGGAGTTTCGATGAAAAAAGCACTGGTTATGCTGGCTACGGCCGTTTCGATGGGCGGCGCGTTCGCCCAAACCGCCGCGCCGGCCGCAGCGCCGGACACCACGGCCTCGGCCTCCGCGGCCAAGGCCGGCCACGAACGCAACGTCGAAGACCGCATCGCTTATCTGCACTCGCAACTGAAGATCACGCCCGCGCAGGAAACGCAATGGAAGGCGTTCGCCGACGTCATGCGCAGCAACGGCGAAACGATGGGCCGGCTGTTCGAGCAGCGCAAGGCGGCCACCAACGTGAGCGCGCTCGACGACATGAAACAGTACGCAACGATCGCGCAGGCGCATGCGGACGGCATGAAGAAGCTCGTCGATGCGTTCGATCCGCTGTATAGCAGCCTGTCGCCGGAGCAGAAGAAGCTCGCCGACGCGACGTTCCACCAGGGCGGCCCCGAGGGTCATCATCGCGGCCACCATGGCAAGGGCAAGGGCGGCAAGCCCGCGGCAGAAGCCCCGAGCGACGCGACTGTCAAGCCGTAATGAAAGAGCGCCCGCGGCGGGGGTTGCCCCGTTGCGGGCGCGGGTCCGTTCGGACGCGGTTGATTTCGGCAATTCCGACGGCGCCCGAACAGCGGCTTTCTCACCACGTCTCACCCTTTCGCCTTCCCCCGCCCGGCTCATGCATCTGGCATTATTCGGGGCGCGCTGTCTGGGCCGACTACCCGTCCCAGCGACTCGACGCACGATCGCCGCAAAGCGGCAAGTCTCGCCGCAACGCTCACCCCCTAATCTTCCACCCGCTTCATGACCGAACTCAGGAATCTCGATTTACGTGACGATCCGCACGCCCAACGCGTCGTCAAGGACGAAACGGTAAGCGTCGAATTCGCCGCCGCCGAAGGCCAGTTGATGAGCCTCGAAGGCCCGAACCGCTATGTGCGCGGCGATGCGCTGATCACCGGCTCGACCGGCGAGCGCTGGGTCGTGTCGCGCGAGCGCTTCGATGCGAAGTACCTGCCCGCCGATGCCGCGCTCGCGCACGGCGAAGCCGGCGCCTACCGCAATCGCCCGGCGGTCGTACTCGCCCGCCGGATGGACGAGTCCTTCTCGCTCGCGCGCTCCGCGAGCGGCGGCGACGTGCTGCACGGCGCGGCCGGCGACTGGGTCATGCAGTACGCGCCCGGCGACTATGGCGTCGTGCAGGCCGCGCGTTTCGCGAAGGTCTATCGGCTCGCGGATTGAATCCGCTTCGCCCGCGCTTCACTCGCGCTTCATTCGCGCGTCACGCGAACTCTTCGCCGAGATCGACCGTGACTTCGCGCGGGACCGGCTGGCCGTTCGCGTACATTTCTTCGAGCGAGCCCAGGCTCGCTTCGACGTACGCGCGCAATACCGCAAAGCTGCGGCCACGCAACCGCGCCGGCATCGCGCGATAACGCGCGAGCGCCGCCGGCGCGATAGCGACCGTCATCACGATACGGCGCGCGGTGGAACCGAAGCGCATTGCTACCCAGTGAACCGTCAGTGTGGGCGTGCCATCGTCGGCGGCACGCTCGATGAATTGCGTCTGCTCGGGAAACAGATCGCTGATGACGCGCGCGAGCTCGTCGAACTCCGGATGCGCGCAGTCGTATTGGTAAGCTTCCATGAAGGCTGCCGGGAAAAGAAGATCCTGAAACGTAGGCGCATTTTAGAGAAACACTGAAGGGATAGCGAGGCGCCTGCCGTCCAGCGGCTCATCCGCTCACGCCGCCGCCGGCCGCCGGTAAATCCGTATCAGCAGTCCCGCGACGAACACCGCCGCCACCACATAGATCGTATCGGCCGCCGCGAGCGGCAACAGCCGCGCCTGCGTCATTGCCGCAGGCACGTCGATCAGCGCGTGCACCCCGATCGCGAGCGGCAGGATGCCGCGCGAGCCGGCCCGCACGCCGCGCCACATCAGCACCGACAGGCCGATCTGGAACACCAGCGCCGCGACGCGTTCGAGCGCGAAAATGCCGGCCAGTTGCGGCGTCAGGCTCGCGAGAATCAGATGCACGCGCATCACCGCTTCGGCCGGCAGATTGCCGAGGTAATCGCCGAGCCGGCCACGGTTTTCGAGGACCGCGAGCACGAGCCACTGGCACTGCACGAACACGCCGACCATCCACGCTTCTGCGCCGCCGTGGCCGAGGCCGTAGCTGAGCGCGGCGCCATCGTCGGCGCGCAATGCGGCGGTGCGCGTGTCGGCGGTCGTGCTGGCGGCGGGGCTCGCGCCCGCGCTTGCATCGACGCCGGCGGGCGCGTCGACGTTCGCCTTCTTGCGCACCGCCGGCCGCGCCGCCGCGCGCTTCATGAGCAGCCGCATGCCGAAGAACCGCCCCACTTCCTCGCAAACGCCCGCGGCCAGCGCACCATAGACGACGAACGCGAGCGGCTGCGAAAGGAACGCCGCGGTCGTTTCGTTGCCGCGCAACAGATAGTCGTGCAGCGCACGCTCGATGACCATCGCGAACAGCGCGAACACCGCGACGCCGGCGATCGCGTCGTGCGGCCGAAGCGCGAGCGGACGGCGCAATTGTCGGTAAATCAGAAACGGTAAAGCGGCGATGACGAGCGTGGCGAGCGCGAGACTCGCGAGGGTAAGCGGTGGCACGACCATGAGTATCCTTGCGGGGTTCCTTGCAATCCCCGGCGCGCAACCGCTGCGCGCCGCAGCCCGCATCATCGCAGATCGGCCGGAAATCAGCGTGCGGTCGACGCACGCACGATCAGCTCGCCGGGCAGCAGGCAGTCGCGCGCGCCCGTCTGCGCGCCTTCGATGCGCTCGTGCAGGAATTCGACCGCGCGATAACCGATGTCGTAGGTCGGCTGGCGGATCGTCGTGATGCCGGCGAGCTCGGCCCAATCCGGATCGTCGATGGAAAGCAGCGCGACGCGGCTCTGCCAGTGCGCGCCGTAACGCGCGTTCAGATGCAGCGCGAGCCGCAACGCGACCGGTGCGTTGGCCGCGAACAGCGCGACGCGTGGGGAGGCGCCGGCGGGCTCGGCACCGGCCCCGCCCGGCGAGTCGATCGCACGATCCAGCTCCGCGAGACCGCGCTCGAGCGCAGTTGCATCGGCGAGATCGAGCACCAGCGTACGACCGCGCGCGCGGCCATCGTCGCGCATCGCCCGATCGAATGCTTCGACGCGCAACTGCCGCGAGCTGACCTGCTCGAACGGCTGCACGACGAACCAGATGTGCTCGAAGCCCCGTTCGAGCAGATGCCGCGTACCGAGCGCGGCGGCCGCGCCATTGTCGAGACCGACCATGTCGGCGACCAGCCCCTCCACGCGCCGATCGACCAGCACCGCCGGAATCCCGCCGTCGCCGACCGGCCGCAACGTCTCCTCGCGCACGCCTAGCGCGTTGACGATCACACCTTCCACGCGATACGTGGTCAGCAGTTGCAGATAACGCCGCTCCATCTCGACTTCGTTCGCCGCGTGGCAGATCAACGGCATCAAGCCGAGCGCGTGGCACGCGGCCTCGACGCCTTGCAGCACTTCGACGGAGTACGGATTGGTCAGGTCGGCGACCAGCATGCCGATCAGCCGGTTGCGGCCGCGCTTCAGGCCGCGCGCCATCTGGTTCGGCTGATAGTCGAGCCGCGCGATCGCGGCTTCGATGCGCGCGCGCAGCTCGGGCGACAGCGCGCTGAACTCGCCGTTCAGATAGCGCGAGATGCTGGTCTTGCCGGTGCCGGCTTCACGCGCGACATCGGTGATCGTCGCGCGGCGCGTCGGCGCGCTCGGGGGACCAGGCGGCATGCTGGCCGGGGGCGGGGTCGTGCTCATTCGCTCATCGCTCGTGCCGGTCCGAGGACGGGAGCTTGCGCGCCGCCCTGCGAATCACTTCGCCAGGACGTCACGGTTGACGATGTTGGTCGTCAATGTGCCGTCGAGCGCGGCGACCAGGTTCTCCGCCGCGTTGAGCGCCATCGCGTGACGGGTCTCGTGCGTCGCCGAGCCGATATGCGGCAATGCGACCACGTTCGGCATGGCGAGCAACGGCGAGTCGGCAGGCAACGGTTCGGTGTCGAACACGTCGAGGCCCGCGCCGTGAATCGTGCCGTTGCGCAGCGCCTCGATCAGCGCCGGTTCGTCGACGGTCGCGCCGCGTGAAGCGTTGATCAGGATCGCGCTCTTCTTCATCGCGCGCAGTTCGGCGGCGCCGATCAGATGCCGCGTCTCTCGCGTGAGCGGCACCTGCAGACAGACGAAATCGGACTGCGCGAGCAATTCAGCCAGCTCGACGCGCCGCGCGCCATACGCCTGCTCCGCTTGGTGGTTCGCGCTGCGGTTCGTATACAGCACCTTCATGTTGAAGCCGAGCGCCGCGCGTCGCGCGACCGCGCCGCCGATCCGCCCCAAGCCGACGATGCCGATCGTCTTGCCCTGCACGTCGAGCCCGAACTGCGCGGGCCCGATGCTCGTGCGCCACCGCCCCGCCTTGACCCAGTCGGCCAGCTCGACGACGCGCCGCGCGGACGCGAGGATCAGCGAGAACACGGTATCGGCGGTCGATTCGGTCAGCACGTCCGGCGTGTGCGCGAGCACGATGCCGCGGCGCGTGAGGTCGGCGACGTCGAACTGGTCGTAGCCGACCGAGATCGTCGACAGCGCCTTCAGCCGGCTCGCGCCTTCGAGCATCGCCGGCGTGATCTGCACGCTCGCGCCGATGCCGCCGTCGGCATCGCGCAGCGCGGCGACGAACGCATCATGCTGTGACGGATCGACCTGCACGACCTGCGCATGCTGTTGCAGATAGGCGAGCACATCCTCGGGGAGCGACTTCCAGGCGACGATCTTGTTCATCAGCTAATTTTCCTTGCGACGGTGGGACGAGCGGGGCCACGTTGTTCGGCGGCGGCCGGCTTGACGGCGAGCGTCAGGATCACCGCGGCGACGAGCGCCACGCTCATGAATGCATACGATGCCGCGGGCGACCCGGTCGCGCCGTTCAGATAGCCGACCACGTACGAGCCGACGAACGAACCGAGCGCGCCCATGCTGTTGATCAGCGCCATCGCGCCGCCCGCGACGTTCTTCGGCAGCAGCTCCGGCACGATCGCGAAGAACGGTCCATACGGCGCGTACATCGCCGCGCCCGCGATCACGAGCAGCGCATACGAGACCCAGAAATGCGCGGAGCCGAGCCCGTACGACGCCGCGAACGCAATCGCACCGATCAGCAGGAACGGCCACACGAACACCTTGCGGCGGTTGAGTTTATCCGATGCCCACGAAGCTGCAAGCATCGCGATCGTCGCGGCCAGATACGGCAGCGCCGACAGCCAGCCGGTTTCCACCATGCCGAACGACGAGCCGTTCTTCAGGATCGACGGCAGCCACAGCACGAAGCCGTACACGCCGATGCTCCAGCAGAAATACTGCGCGCACAGCTTGGTGACCGCGGGCGTGCGAAACGCCTCGCTGTAGTTGCGCACCGGCTTGATCGCGGCCTGCTCGGCGCGCAGCGTCTGCGCGAGCGCGTCTTTTTCCTCTTGCGTGAGCCACGACACCTGCTCGGGCTTGTCCTTGACGAGGAACCACCAGCAGATCGCCCAGATGATCGCGGGCGCGCCCTCGGCGATGAACATCTGCCGCCAGCCGAACGAATGCACGAGATAGCCCGACACGACCGACATCCACAGCACCGTGACCGGATTGCCGAGGATCAGGAACGTGTTCGCGCGCGAGCGCTCGCTCTTCGTGAACCAGTTGCTGATGAAGATCAGCATTGCCGGCATCACCGCGGCTTCGACGACGCCGAGCAGGAAGCGGATCGCCATCAGCGACGGAATGTTGCTGACCATGCCGGTCAACGCCGCGCAGCCGCCCCACAGAACGAGGCTCCAGAACACCAGTTTCTTCACGCTGCGGCGCTCGGCATAGATCGCACCCGGAATCTGGAAGAAGAAATAGCCGAGGAAGAACAGCGCGCCGATCAGCGACGCGAGCCCCTTGCTGATGCCGAGATCCTGGTTGATGCCGGCCGCTGACGCGAAGCCGAAATTCGCGCGATCCAGATACGCGAGGCTGTAAGTGATGAACACGATCGGCATGATCGTCCACCAACGGCGAATCGCAAGCGATGAGGTCATGGAAGTCTCCTTGGACGGCGTTGTCCCGAATCAATGATGAAAAAATCTGGGCGCGCTGTGGGCGCTCTTGTTGTCGTCGATGCTGGTTGTGGATGCAGGGCTATCGATGCGGTCCGATCCGCGTCAGGCCGCGCTTGCGATGCCCGGTACCTCGGCCAGCTCCAGCGCGTCGAGTTCGGCGCGGTTCGGCAAACCTTCCGAATCGCCGATCACCTGGATCGCGAGCGCGCCGATCCGGTTGCCACGCGCGACCGCCTGCGCGAGCGTGCGGCCTTCGAGCAGCGCGCTGATCACGCCGACCGCGAAACCATCGCCCGCGCCGACCGTATCGACGACGTTCGCGACCGGCCGGCCGGCGATCGTCGCGGCATCGGTCGCGGTGCGGTAATACGCGCCCTGCGCGCCGAGCTTGACGATCACGCCGCGCGCGCCGCGCTCGAGATAGAACTTCGCGATGTCCTCCGGCTGCGTGTGGCCGGTCAGCATCTCACCCTCGCCGATGCCGGGCAGCACCCAGTCGGCGAGCGCGGCGAGCGCGTTCAAGCCTTCGACCATCGCCGCGCGCGAGGGCCATAGCATCGGACGCAGGTTCGGGTCGAACGAGATCGTCCTGCCCGCAGCGCGCATTTCGCGGGCCAGGTGGAATGCGAGTTCGCGCGAGCTTGCCGAGATCGCCGGGGCGACGCCGGTCAGATGCAGATGACGCGCGGGCAGCACGTAATCGGCGAGGTAGTCGTCGAGCGACAGATGGCTCGCCGCCGAGCCCTTGCGGAAGTATTCGACCGCCGGGTCGCTGCCGTCGTCGCTCTTCGACTTCAGCTGGAAGCCGGTCGGATGGCGCGCGTCGGTGCTCACGCATTGCTGGTCGATGCCCTCTTTCGTCAGCGTGTCGCGCACGTACCGGCCGAACGAATCGTCGCCGACGCGGCTCATCCAGCCCACCCTGAAGCCGAGTCGGGACAAGCCGATCGCGACGTTCAGATCCGCGCCGGCGATGCGCTTCGTGAAGTGCCCGACGCCCGCGAGCGGGCCGGCTTCGGCGGCGACGAACATCGCCATCGCTTCGCCGTAGGTGATCACGTCGAGCGCGGGGTAAGGGTGGGTCATGCTGGGCTCCTGGTGGTGCTGCTGATGCGGTGATTCGTGTTGCGTGGAATGCGTTCTTTGCTGCCTGGGTTGCTGCCTGGGTTGCTGCCTGAGTTGCTGCCTGAGTTGCCGCCTCGTCTGCTATACGGCTTCGACCGAGGCGCTTCGTGATGCCGCGCCGCGCGTCTACACGCGCGCAAGCCAGCTCACATAACGCGCGGCATCCGCGTCGATCCGGCTCGGATCGAACGGAAACTCGATGCCGCGCGGCACATCGCGCGGCAGCCGGTCGAGGAGCGCGCGCAATGGCGCGTCATCCTCGGCCGGCGCGCTCGCAAAGCGCCGCGCGCCCTCGCCCGTGGTGGTCTTGCAATGGATGTACTCGACGTACGGCGCGAGCTGCGGCGCGATGGGTAGCGGCGCGACGTCGAGCCACGCCCAGTTGCCGGTATCGAAGGTCATGCCGAGCACGCCCGCGTGGCCTTCACGCGCGAGCGCATCGAACAGCCCGACGAACTGCGCGGGCGAGCCGCCCTGCGCCAGTTGCCCGTTTTCGACGACGAGCCGTGGCTGCGCACCGCCCGTGGTGCCCGAGCCGCTCGCGACGTGCGCGACGATGGCCGCGCCGTGAGCCTCGCCCGCGAAGCCGCCGAGTTGCAGCTTGACGAAGCGCGCGCCGAGCGCGGCCGCCTGATCGAGCGCGACACGCAGTGCGTCGGTATCGAGCTGGCCGTCCGCCGCGTACAACGATGCCGGCGTCGAGAACACCGACCACAGCCCGAGATCGGCCAACGCCGCGCCGAGCGCGCGCAGCCGTTGCGGGTCCGCGTCCGCGTCGCTCGCGAACAGCTCCCGGCGCACTTCGAAACCCGCCGCGCCGGCGCGCTTTGCCGCCTGCGCCCATTTCAGATGGCCGTCGGCGCGCACGGCGTTCACACCGAACGCGCTGGCGACGACCACGATCTCCACTGCATCAGCCATATCCAACTCACGCAATCCTGAAGCGAAACGGTTTTTGGAACCGGTTCCAATTAAACTTCGAAAAAAAGCGCCGAGGCGCTGCGATGTGCGAATGGTGCTCGGGACAGCCATCGCGCACCATAGAGGAAATCCCCAGGCGCGGCCGGCGTACGGCGAGCGTAAAGCGAAGCGCGCCGGGCACGGCAGCGCCCCGCGCGGGTTCGGATTCTCGAACCCATACGCTGCCAGCGCGGCAATCAGCCGCCCTCGTCCGCGACGCACATCGCCAGAAACTGCTCGACCACCCGCGACGGCGCGCTCGCATGCGGCACCAGAATCGACAGCCGCCGCGTCAGCGGCTGCGGGCTCAGCGACATGAGCCGCAGCGCACCGTTCTCATGCCGCATCGACATCGCCGACACGAAACCGACACCCATCCCCGCCCGCACCGCCTCCTTC
>NZ_VZQP01000057.1:0-51932 GCF_014397655.1 Paraburkholderia sp. UCT31 | reverse complement strand
GCGTCAATCAAAACCGCGCGTCAATCAATAAACGCTTGCCAGCGTCAATCAACATCGGCATCATATTTCTGCCGCGACATTCTCAAGCTGATTGTCGCGCGTCTCTCATCCAGATTGTCGCGCCACACCATCGTCGGCTTTGCGGCAACGCGGCCCACAAGCGGACGTTTGTGCCTGTCGCGTCACACAGCCTCCCGCACATCCACTTCATCCTCACCCTCGCGCCAGTGCATCGCATCGTCACGACGTCTGGGCTCGTCCAGCATCCTGTTTGAGCCGCCTTCCTCTAACAATGCTGAGGATGCCGGACCATCAATCGCCATAGCCACCTGAAATTCCGAGCGTCTCGGACCATCCCGCGGTTTCCTCCCTCGAGGCTTATCCGACGCCTGCCCACACGCGCCGCGGCACACTCACAGCCATGTGAATGAGGGCAGACGTCGAATAACCCTTAACTGCGTGCCGCCTCATGCACAGCATGAGCCGCTTGAATCTCCGAAGCCCGCGATTGACAGCAGGCGAAGTACAACAGCCGCTCACCCTATCGGGTCGATGATGGTCGAAGCCAGAGGTGATTACAAACCGTCAGATTCCTATCCTGAAGCTTGCGGCAGGGTGTGCACTCATCCACTGAGTATCTCGGAATTTTTCTTCTCGTGACGTGTTATCTGAGGAAGCAATGGCTTCATTTGAGCTTTTTAGAGAGCCCGATGAAGGCCTGTCCGTTGCACGTCCTTCAAATGTCAGAGGAGATACGGTGATGTGTGGAATTGTGGGCTGGGTGGACTACGAACGCGATCTGGGCGAGCAAAAGCCGATCATTGAGGCAATGACACGCACGATGGCACTGCGCGGGCCCGACGCGCAGGGCATCTGGATCGACCGCCACGCAGCACTGGGACACCGCAGGCTTTCCGTCATCGATCTCGAAGGCGGAGCGCAACCAATGCAAGCTGCGGAAGAAGGTAAAGCGGTTGCATGCCTGACCTACAGCGGCGAAGTGTACAACTTCGTTCAACTACGCGACGAGTTGATGAAGCGCGGCCATCGCTTTACGAGCCGCAGCGATACCGAAGTCGTGTTG
The DNA here is from genome assembly GCF_014397655.1 of Paraburkholderia sp. UCT31. Lineage (NCBI taxonomy): Bacteria > Pseudomonadati > Pseudomonadota > Betaproteobacteria > Burkholderiales > Burkholderiaceae > Paraburkholderia > Paraburkholderia sp. UCT31. Next base: position 50,848 of record NZ_VZQP01000057.1, on the reverse strand, counting down.
CGCAGCTACCTCGAGTGGGGCGAGTCATTTGTCGATCGTCTGGTTGGTATCTATGCGTTCGCGATCTGGGATACGCGCAAAGAGGAGTTGCTGCTGGTGCGCGACCGTGTAGGCGTGAAGCCGCTGTTCTATCAACCCTTCGGCAGCGGCGTGCTGTTCGGTTCCGAGCCAAAAGCGATTCTGGCTCATCCGGATATTGTCCCGCGAGTGGGGCTGGAAGGGTTGCGGCACGTAATCAGCATGTTCCGCATGCCCGGCGACGCGGTATACGAAGGCATGCGCGAAGTGATGCCTGGACACCTGGTGCGCGTGTCGCGCAGTGGCATCGCGCAACGGTCCTACTGGAAGCTCGAGGGTTACGAACATACCGATTCGCTGGGTGTCACGATCGAAACGATTCGTGGACACCTCGACCGGATCATGCGCCAGCAGACCGTTGCCGACGTTCCGCTTTGCAGCCTGCTATCGGGCGGGCTCGATTCGTCGTTGGTCACGGCGATGGCCGATCGGATATTGCGCCAACGAAGCGGCAGTGCAGTGCACTCCTACTCGGTCGATTTTGCGGACCATGGGCAGGCGTTCGCCAAGGACCCGTACCGCGATACCGCCGATACGCCGTTCGTGCGTGAGTTCGTCAAGCAGGTGAATACGCGGCACACCGAGGTCGTGTTGAACGACCGCGAGCTCGCGAACATGCAAGTGCGGCGTGCCGTTGTCGACGCGCTCGACTCGGCATGGTTCGTCGGCGGCGACCTGTTCCCATCGCTCTATCTACTCTTCAAGGCAGTGCGCGAGAATTCGACGGTCGCATTGTCCGGCGAGGCCGCCGACGAAGTGTTTGGCGGCTATAGATGGTTTCACACGCCGGAAACCGTCAACCTCGACACGTTCCCCTGGATGCGGGTTGCGCCGTCGAAGCTCGACACGCTGTTGTCGCCGGACCTGTCAAAGGAGCTGCGACTGAAGGAGTATGAGGCCGACTGTTACGCCCAGGCACTCCGCGCAGTACCGCATGTCGGCAAGACGGGCGCCGAAAAGCGTATGCGCGAGATATGCCACCTCCATCTGATCAACTGGCTCCCCATCCTGCTAGACCGGAAGGACAGGATGAGCATGGCTGTAGGCCTCGAAGTGCGTGTGCCATTCTGCGACCACGAACTGATGCAGTACGTATTCAACACGCCGTGGAGCATGAAGACGTTCGATGGTCGCGAGAAGAGCCTGCTGCGCGCAGCGGCAGGCGACGTCGTGCCCACGGCGATTCTCAAACGCGTGAAAAGCCCCTATCCGGCCACGCAAGACCCAGCGTATGAACGCGCTTTGCGTGCCTGCATGGGCAGCGTGATCTCGAAGGCGTCGCCGCGCACGGCACAGACTTTCGACGTGGACGCGGTTCGTAAGCTGATCGATCAACCGCTGAACGAAGTTAGCATCGGTTGGGAGCGAGGGGACATCGATCACGCACTTGCGATGTCGGACTGGCTGGAAAGGTACGACGTGGAACTCGTATAAGGCGAGGTGGCGCTATGAGATTTTAGCGCCGGATGCGCTCTGCCGCCGTCCCTGCTGGCCAACACAATACACGCCGATAAGCTCGCCTTGTAGGGGGCAATCAGACGCATCAAGGATTCGCGGCTCCGATCAAGGGTGCCGATACATGTCATTCGCCTTCGGCAAACACTGATCCGACGTGTAACCAGCCAATGAAACGTTCAAGGAGAACACATGGCGACTACCCAGAATATCGCTGCACGGATCGACGCACTCGAAAGCCAATTCGCGCTGGAACGGCTCATCGCCGCATACAGTCAGGCGTTCGACAATCGCGATGAGGCACTGCTGCGCAGCATTTGGCATAGCGATGCGAGTCTGTTACTGGGCGACGCGTTCGGCAACTGTACCGGTATCGATGCCATCATCGAGTCAGCTCACAGGAACTGGGCGCAGATCCCGTACATGCATCACTGGACGGCCAATCCACTGATCGACATTAACGGCGACCTCGCCACGGGCAAGGTGGCGCTCAACGCGCTGGTTACCCATGCGGAGATGGGGCCGGTCCAGATCAGCGGCCTTTATCACGACCGGTTCGAGCGCCGTGACGGCCACTGGGCATTCACGGAGCGCAGATTCGATTTGCACTACGTGACGCCCCTGCCGAACTGGAAACCGGTTGCCGGAATCGAAGCTGCGTCCCAGTCCTGAGCCGAATAGCCAGGCGGATCACCGGGCCGGATCAACGTCCGGAGCAACTTCGGGCCTGTGTGGAGGACACTCTCCGCAGTCCGTGAGTCGACCAGCTTCCTTCCTGTCGTCAATCACACCAACCAGTTCCAGAATCGGCTAAAGGAGCAATCATGTCAGAGCCCATCGAAGATCGTCTTCGAAGCCTCAGCGACGCCGTACGAGCGCTCTCGCTCATCGGCGCGTCGCTGAAACTTCGTTCGAGCGGCGACGCGGCGCCAGCTATTCGCGAACAGATCATGCTCGGAGCGGAAGCGGCTCTCAGCGGGAGCGCTGGGATGATCGAGGAGGAACACGTGTCGGCAATCCTTGAGGCGATCGGGATGGTTTTTGCGGAAGCGGGCGAGTTGTTCGGGAATCCAAATCGTGCCGGCGAATGGAAGATTGATGATGCCTCGCTCCTGAAAATGCAGGGGCAGGCTTCCCGTTTTGCGTTCCGGCGCAGTGTCGCGCTGGCGGAGACTCGACCTCTTCTCAGGAAGACGTTTGACGGACGGTTTCTCGACGTCGGCACAGAGGTGGCCGCGCAAATTCGGACAGTCGAATAAGTGGTTTGGCGGGGGCCCGAGCCAGCGATATTGCTGGCAAAGGAGCCGGGGAAATGACGAAGAGAACCCGACGGACGCACTCAGCGGCGTTCAAAGCGGAGGTGCCGCTGGCAGCGGTCAAAGCCGAGCGGACGCTGGCCGAACTGGCGCAGCAGTTCGATGTGCATCCGAACCAGATCACGGAATGGAAGCGGCAGTTGCCTTTGGGTAGCTTTCCTCCGTAGGAGTAGGACATCATTCGTGCGCCTGCAATGGCAGGGCGAAAATTTGAGCGGCTAATCTTATGTACGTACCTTCATCTCGCTCACGAAATCGACTTGCTACGGTATCTCTGCGGTGGGATCGAAACGGTGCAGGCCGTCACGTCGAGTGGCACGCGGCGCTTCGCTGTCGAGGACTCGGCGGCATGCTCGCTGCGCCTGTCAAGCAGAGCGCTTGCCAACATCAGTCTGTCGGATACAACGGCCACGCCGTGGAACTGGGACACGGCGGCCGGCGAGGACCGGAAATTGTTCGACTACCGAAAGCGCGGACGGGAACATTTACGCGAACCAGTTACAGCATTTCATCGACGAGTCCTGGAAAGGGCAACCCCAATCATCGACGGAGACGACGCAGCGCGTACGCCGCAAGCGACACTTGCGGTGCCATCGAACCCGTTTGCGCCGGGTCCGGCGTGTCCCCGTGGGATGGCAAACACAGATGCGGTGAACGTCGGAAGGATTGCTGACGGTCTCGAGGCGGCGCAGAGCCCCTCGCCCAGAATAACCGCGCAAGCCCGGCGATTATTCGGTCTGATGCGGCGTGACGCGTTCCATCGGGTGGAATAACTCGTGGATCAAGGGTGTTGTGAAAGAGTCACTCCGCGATACTCACATCAAAGGACCCACGCCATGACCCATGAAGTCGACCGTATGCTTGACGAAATCCGCAAACTGGCGCCGAGCATTCCATCGCGCGCAGCCGAAATCGAAGCAGCACGCCGAATGCCTCCAGACCTGGTGGAGACGCTTAAGGCGATCGGCATCTATCGCATGTTCGTACCCAGGAGTCACGGCGGAATGGAGCTTGATCTTCCGAAAGGGCTCAGGGTGATCGTCGAACTCGCAAAGATCGATGGGGCGTTGGGCTGGCTCGCGATGATTGCCAGCGCAGGCGCGCTGTTTGCATCCTTGCTGCGCATTCGGACATATGATCAGGTCTACGCGACGGGTCCGGACGTCATCCTTGCCGGTTCGTCCCAGCCTGCGGGCACCGCGCAGGCGGTGACGGGCGGCTGGCGCGTGAGCGGGCGCTGGCCGTTCGCCAGCGGTTGTCAGCAAGCCGAATGGATGATGGGTTTCTGCACGATGACGAAAGACGGGAGGCCGCTTCCCGGTTGCGCCGGCGAAGACGGGCCGCCGCTGGTGCGCGGCTTCATTCTCCCAGCGTCCGAATGGCGGATCGAAGATACGTGGCACGTGGCAGGGCTCAAGGGTTCCGGCAGTCATCACATCGCGATCGCCGACAAGATCGTGCCGGAAAGGAACTTCTTTGATATCGAGAACCGCGTGCCTTGTCTTCCGGGCCCGCTCTATCAGAGCGTGCTGGAACTCATTCCGGTGATGCACAGCGCCTTCTCCGTAGGTGTGGCCGAAGGAGCGTTGGGGGAACTCGTCGCGCTTGCGAATACCGGCCGGAGGCAGCAGCGCGCGGTGACTGCGATGCGTGATTCGGAGCTGTTCCAGGCAGAACTCGGCCGAGTCGAAGCCGACCTGAGGGCGGCGCAGGCGTTCATGGAGGTACAGGCCGCAAGCCACTGGGGCCATGCGCAGGCGGGAACAATCAACGACGACGCGCTGCGCATGCAAAGCACGCAGAACGCCGTGTGGATCGCTTCGACCTGTGTGCGTATTGGCGACGCGTGCTTCGCGCTGGGTGGCGGGGGCGCTCTCTACGACGTCTCGCCGCTGCAGCGGCGATTGCGTGACCTTCACGCAGGGGCGCAGCACGTCGTGGCCCAGCAACGAAATTATGCGGCAGTTGGCAGGCTGCTTCTGGAAGACTTGGTCCCGAAGACCGCCGCTGGCTAGTCGAGCCGGGCAATCCGAACACCAGCAGCGTCGGGGAGCTATACCCGATGCGGCTGAGGATGCTCACGAATGGATGGAGACACAAACGAATCGTGGAAAATTCAATTACATTAATCGTTATTCTATTCGGCGCACTTGCAACCGGTGGATTGATCGTCAACTGGATAGGGTTAGGACGCGCGATGTCCCGGCTTTCGGTTTCTGCCTATGTTGAATTCCATCAGCATACGAATCGTACTTTCGATCCCTATATGCCGATCGTAGTTATAGGTGCCCTGGCAGGAGGCGTAGCCCTTGCTGTGATGTACGGTGTCCATTCCATTCCCGGGCAACTTGCTGCGGCAGGTGCAGTCTGCTATGCGCTCACCATAATAATTGGCGTACCGACATGTGTCCGCATTAATCATCAAATCCAGTCCTGGTCTATTCACAACCCGCCGCGCGAATGGGTCCAAATACGCGCGCGATGGATCAGGTTTCACGTGATCCGTACTCTTTTTTCGGTTCCGGGGCTCGCGCTCTACGCGGCATCCGTGGTCTTACGCACTGCCTGAAGCGTGATCGGGAAGCCAGACGGTTCAGAAATTATCGACCCGGCGCTTTTTTGATGACGCCGCTGGATATCGTCGACCTGGTGGGAAGTTCGCCTTCTCTTACTCCAACTGCTCGGATGAGCGGTTGCTCGACCGACGGGACTGGGGGCTTAGGCTCGTGCCGCTCTTCGCCAAAACGGCTCATCCTTCCAATTCACGGGCCTCCGTTTCAGCCAAGGCAGTCCGCGGGAAAATAGCCTCGGTTCATCGATGTAATCGTTGTGCGATCGACAAGTGTCGTGTCATGACCGGCAGCACGCGACCCGTAAGCGACAGAGGTAAATCGCGAAAGTGGCCGCACAAAGGCTGTGCTGCCACGCGGTTCGATGCGTGCGGTTGTTGGCTCTCGGCCCACATGTTCTAATGGGGTCATCTATTTCCGGTGCCCTGCCCCCGTCATGTCATTATTCGAGCCCGTCACGCTGACTACCCCACGCCTAGTTCTGCGGCCGCTTCGTCATGAAGACGCGCAACCACTGTTCGCGATCTGGTCGGACGCGGATGCGATGCGCTATTTTTCGTTTCCGGCGATGACTTCCCTGGATCAGGCAACGGATCGAGTCGCACGTAAATTGAAGACGTCAGCTGGCGGCCAAGACTTCATCTGTGCAGTCGAGTTGCAGACAACCGGCGAAGTGCTCGGTGATTGCGCTCTCTTTCATGCAGACGAGCAATGCCGACGCGCGGAGATAGGGTTTGGTCTGCAACGCAAGCATTGGGGAAACGGATATATGAGTGAGGCGGTTTCCGCGCTGATCGAGCACGCGTTCGGCACGCTGAATTTACGCCGGATTGAGGCGGATATCGACCCACGAAATGTAGCCTCGGCGCTTCTTCTCGAACGGCTCGGATTTGTCCGCGAAGGGTTGTTGCGTGATCGCTGGATAGTTGGCGGTGAGGTGTCGGATAGCGCGCTGTACGGGCTGCTCGAATGTGATCGTCGGGCGTAGATGGCCACTGGCTGACGCCAGGATGTGAACTTGACGCTGCGCCGTGAGCGACCGGAGTTCTCTCTGATTGTCGCGAATTTGCGCGGCAGCGTCGACTGACCGGAGTTGGCTAAAACCGGCGAAACTGGTCCCGACCGTCATTGACGAAAGATTCTGCCGCACGGCTCAGGTTTGCCGCTACCGGATTTCCTCGTAACCTGCGTGCTCGAACGATAAACGCACCCCAGACTACAGCGTGGTCCCTTTATGAAGAATTACTTCGACAGCCCCTTCAAGGGGAAGCCGCTTTCAGAGCAGGTAACCAATCCCAACATCATCGTGGGGCGTTACAGCTACTACTCTGGCTACTATCACGGACACTCCTTTGATGACTGTGCACGCTACCTGTTGCCAGACCGCACAGGTGTCGACCGGCTGATCATCGGTAGCTTCTGCTCTATCGGAAGTGGTGCGACGTTCATGATGGCGGGCAACCAGGGGCACCGGAACGATTGGGTAACCACATTTCCCTTCTTCTACATGACGGAAGAACCGGCGTTTGCTGACGCCTGCGATGCATTCGAACCCGCCGGCGATACGGTTGTCGGGAATGACGTCTGGATCGGCTCCGAAGCGATGATCATGCCAGGTGTTCACATCGGTCACGGTGCCGTGATCGGGAGTTGCGCCGTTGTCACGAAGGACGTTGAACCCTATACGATTATCGGCGGGAATCCGGCAAAGCCGATCCGAAAGCGCTTTTCGGACGATGAGATCGGGATGCTCCTCGAGATGAACTGGTGGGACTGGCCGCTGGACGAGATCGGCAAGTCGATGAAGTTGCTCTGTGCCACGGATATCGCAGCATTGTATGAACGCTGGAGCAGTTCATCGTTATCGGGTCGCTAACACTCGCGTCGACCGACACGCACGCAGTTGACGATCTGGGCGTTGACCTTGACTGACCGATCTTGCCCGACGGAAGCCAGTCCACAGGCAGAATCGCCTATACCTCGCTTGCGACTGGCTGGCGAGGAATTCTGTAAACCACAGACTTGTACTTTGGCGTCGCGCGGCTTTCCACAATGACGCCGCCTAGCGATTCGGCGATGCGCCGGCTGGGACGGTTCTCTTCGGCAACCGGATACGTAAAGCTTCCACAACCAATGGTTCGCGTTGCCCAGTGTGCAACAAGGGTCACAGCTTCACAACCAAACCCATTTCGATGACGATCTTCACGAATCCAGATACCGAGTTCCGGGCTCTCGGTGCGGACGCGGTGAAGCCCGGCTAACCCAAGGAAACTCCCGTCGGCGCGTTGACGTATCGCGAACACATAGTCTGACCCATCGTCAATCGACGGTACCCAGGATCGCCAAACACCATCAAAATCCTGCCGGGATGCTGGCGGCTCCCACGCCATGTGACGGGTGAGCGAAGGGGTGATGAACGAGAACGCAGCATCTGCGTCGTTGGCCGAGAACGGTTTGATCAAGAGCCGGGTTGATTCAATCTGGATTTCTGTCGGCCGCAGCATCATCTCAAGTCTTCCGTCGAGGTTTGTCTATATTCACCGATTGTCGACGAATCAGAAACGTGTGTCGAATGTCTCATCCTGACCGGACAGGGTCCGATTGCTGTCCGGCGATCACCACTCAGTCTTCCGTCTGTTCGGCCATCTCAAGATCGCGTCCATTTCGACTCTTCTTTCAAGTGAAGAGAAAATCAGTCTGCGCCAACCTCGATGGGCGATACCCGATCCGCAAAAGTCGTTCAATTTTCTCCATAACGGCCGTTCGTTCAGGAACGCAGTCGTGGCATTAGCGATTCACTAATCGAATACTTTTTTATTGTTCCCTGTAGAATTTCTTGCGGTTTTTGACTTGCTCCAGGGCGGTTTCAAGAGTGAAGCGCAACGGCGGGATTAATGTTTAGAGCTTTGAGGTTGACTTGCTGATGCGAGGGTCGCGGCGAAGACCTCGAATGGTGAATGGAAGTTGTGAGTTGCACGAGGCCGGCTGTTCAGGCTGTCGGCGATGGCGTCGAGTTCATCCTGACTGTAGACCGAAAGGTCGGTGCCTTTTGGCAGATACTGTCGCAGCAGCCCGTTGGTGTTTTCGCAGGTGCCGCGCTGCCAGGGACTGTGCGGGTCGCAAAAATACACGTTCACGCCGGTTGCGGCAGTGAGCTCTTTGTGGCGCGACATTTCTTTGCCCTGGTCATAAGTGAAGCTCTGCCGCAGTGGCGCGACAATCGAATTGAGTTTGGCGGAGAAGCCCGCCAGCGCCGAAGCTGCGGTGGCGTCTTCCATCTTTGCGAGCAGCACCAGGCGGCTGGTCCGTTCAACCAGAACGCCGACCGAGGACTGATTGCCCGCGCCCTTGATGAAGTCGCCTTCCCAGTGTCCGGGCAGCAGTCGGTCCTCGATTTCGGGCGGCCGCACATGAATACTGACCATGTCGGGAATCTGTCCGCGTCGGTCTGTGCCGCGTGTACGCGGCATGCGTGTGCTGTGACCATGGCGCAGGCAGGCGATGAGTTGACGGCGCAGTTCGCCGCGCGGCTGGGCGTAGATGGCCGTGTAGATGGTTTCATGCGAAACCTGCTGGGTCGGGTCGGTCGGATACATACGTTTCAGTGTGCCCGATATCTGCTGGGGTGACCATTTCCACTCGAGCAGGGTGAGAACGATACGCCAGCAGACGCTTTGCAGGCAAAGCTTTGTGGGGCGGCGCCCCGCGCTGCGGCGTGAGGCGCTGAGCGCTTCAGCTGGTGCCGATGCGTAGCCTGCGGGAGAGCTGTTTCGCGTCAGTTCACGGCTAACGGTGGCCGGCGAGCGCCCGAGTATCCGGGCCATGGCCCGGATACTCGAACCCTGCAGATGCAGGCTTGCAATGGTCAGGCGCTCTTCAGGTTGAAGTTGCTGGTACTTTCTTTCGTGCATCGCAACACCTTATACGAAACGGTGTTGCACTTCAGATTTGAGGCCGCCCTCTGTATTCAGCGATCGGGCAAGAGCATGAGAGCAACCTCTCTCTCGACAATTGACCTTCGAATCAAAGGACGGTAGATGCTAAGCGATCTGGGCGATTTCGACGATTACATAAAAGCACGGGTGCATGAATGGAACGCGCCCGGCATAGGCGTCAGTATTGTAAAAGACGAAAAAGTCATCTTCACGAGAGGCTACGGTTACCGTGACTATGCAAACAGACTGCCGTTTTTATCGTCAACTTTGTTTCCTATCGCGTCGAACACCAAGTTATTTACGGCCATTGCCGCCGGCATTTTGGTCGAAAAGGGCGCGCTGACCTTCGATCAGCCGATCCGCGATGTTGTCCCGAGTTTGCGCTTTTACGACAAGTCGCTCGATGCCGCGGTGACACTACGCGATATGCTCGGCCATCGTACCGGCGTGCCCCGGTACGACATGATCCTGCATAGAGCCGAGTTCTCAAAGAAGGAACTATTCGACCGGATCCGATTCATGAAGCCTATCGCTCCATTTCGATCGAAGCTTATCTACAACAATATGATGTACGAGGCTGTGGGCCACATCATCGAGTTGCTAAGCGGCAAGTCGTGGGATCAATTCATCCGCGACGAGGTCCTGACTCCTGTGGGTATGCAACAGACTGCTTTCACCATTGCCGACATGCTGGCTCATCCGAATCACGCGGTACCGTTCACGGAGAGGCGCGATAGTGAGGCGCTCTGGCAGACACCGTATCCGGAGTTGAACTGGTCGAGTCCAGCGGGGAGCATCGTCTCTAGCCTCGATGATATGAGTCGCTGGCTGGCCGTGTTGATGAACAACGGGGTGATGGCTGGAAAGAAGGTGATTTTGGAGCAGATACTGCAGGCTACTTTGGCGCCTGGGCTCGCATTTCCGGACCCGCTGGGCGACGTCCTTGGTTTTGAGCCGGAGATTAATTCAATCTATGGGATGGGCCGGCAAACCTCTTCGTATCGGGGACATCTGCTTGCGAGTCATGGCGGCGATCTCCGCGCCTTCCATTCGCAGGTCTCGTATTTGCCGCGCGAGAAATTGGGCGTGGTCGTGTTCGTGATCGGGGACCACTGCTCGATGCTGCGAAATGCCGTCGGCTACAACGTCTACGACCGCCTGCTGGGACTGGGCGAGTCGAGTTCGATGGACGCATTGCGCGAGTTCCATTTGAAAGCAAAGCAGAACATGCGCGAGTCGCGCGAACGGGTAAGGCCAAGCGCAATTCCAGACACGCGGCCCTCACACGATCTCGCAGACTACGTCGGTCGCTACGAGCATCCTGCCTACGGGCAACTACATATCTCACTCAACGATTTCCAGCTTCAGTTTCGTTTCCGTCAAACGAAGCTGCCATTGCATCATTACCACTACGACCGGTTCGATACCGACGATGACGAGGCCGAAGGCGCGTGGTCCATGTCGTTTCTGACCAGTCCACTCGGCGATATCGACCGCGTCAGTTTGTGGCTCGACGCGACGGATGCCGTGTTCGTCCGGATTCCGGACGCGCCTGCGCCAGGTGTGCTCAAGCAGCTTACCGGCACGTACCAGGCTGCTTTCGGCGCCAAGTGCGCGATCAAGCTGCGGCGCGACAACCAGCTTATGCTGCACTTTCCAGAGGCTCCTGCGGAAGTTTTAACTCCGCTCAAGGGTCTTCAGTTTCGCAACCCGAAATGGCCACAAAGGACATTCGAGTTCGTGATAGAAAACGGGCGCGTGGCCGCATTGAGGCACTGGAACTCGGTCGCCGAGTTCGTTTTGACTCGGGTCGAGAATGCTGATTCCGCCGATACGATGGAGCATGAAGAGCCGATCGCCGATTAAACCGGGCGGCCCATCATCATCGACAGGAGCTGTATTGGGGAATGCACTGGCGGGTGAGATCGGGAGGGCGCGTCCGAGCTGACTTCCGCTTAAGGCATCCAGCTCATGTCGACCCACAAGGGAAGGTCGCGTTGATTCGACCCAGACACCCAACCAGATGCATCACGCAGAACCCTGCCGCCTGTCCGACCGTCATAAATGCTTGTTCAACGATTCGTAACGTTCGCCGCCAGAGTGATGGAGCCCACACGATGACAATAGCTGCAAGTCCGATTGATCCGATCGCCGCTATTCTTGACGCTTTCAAATCCCACAATGTCGTCGCGCTTTGCGACGGCGGCCACGGCTGTGAGCAAGCATATGCTTTTCGGGTTTCGCTGATCCGGGACCCCCGATTTGCATACATCGTGAACGACATCGTAGTTGAAAGTGGCAATTCTCTTTATCAGGAGATGATGGACCGGTTCGTTGCGGGGGATGACGTACCCGAAAATCAACTCCGCCAAGCTTGGCAAAACACTACGCAGCCCCACGATGTGTGGGATCGTCCTGTCTTTGAAGGGCTGTTTCGTGAAGTCCGCGATGTGAATGCCTCGCTCCCTAAAGACCGTCAGATTCGCATCTTGTTAGGCGATCCGCCGATAGATTGGTCGAAAATCAATAGCGCCGACGATCTCGATAAGGCTTGGAAAGCCATGGGCGACCGCAACACCTGTGCGGTTGAAATTATCCAACGTGAAGTGCTGGCCAGGCAGCGCCGCGCTTTGGTCGTCTATGGCGGCATGCACCTTTTGCGCAAGAACCTGTACTGGCAATTGAAATTCCCAGAGAAGGCAGAGCAACGATTCGACCCGTTGCCGAATACCATCGTTTCGTTGCTGGAAAGCCAAGGCGTCAAAGTCTATTCTGTTTGGACCCCGGTGTTTGGTGATCCGGCGACTTTACAGTCCGACGTCAGCTCCTGGCTGACGCCAAGTCTTGCGCTCATTCTCGGCACTCCGCTCGGAGAGGCGAGCTTTCGATCGTATTATCCGCACGCCATGTTCACTAGGCACGACGACGTCATGGTGGAGATATATGTCGATCCTGTCCGCTCTCCTGTGATGCAGGAGCAGTTCGACGCCATCCTTTATCTTGGGCCGCCTTCCGAGTTAACCTGGAGTGAACTCTCTCCCGCGCTGTCCTCTGATCCGGCATACATCAAAATGCGGTCAGACAGGCTCGCATGGGCCCGCATTGGCGACGGTCGCTAACGCGCCGATGGCTGTTTAATTAGATTCGGGACGAATTGCATCAAGGTACTCGTCGGTGCCTGTGAGCGCGAGGGGCACTTTTTGTCGACGAGCCGGGTGACAGTGGCGAACGTCCCAAATCCGCCGCCGGGCCCGGACGGTCGACCTGTGTTGCTGCGGTTGCGCCGCAGCATCGCCGCCAACTTCCTTAGCCGACCCACTATCTATATCACGCCCTGAGTCAGCTTTTTGAGGCGGATTCAACCGGTCGATGCACGGGACCGGCTTGGCGAGCGATCTGGAATGGCATGACGAAGCGCAACAAGCTCCGGCGTGAAACTCCGGGGCGGAAGGCCGTTCCGGTCAGAGCACGTGCGACGGAAAACGGGGGATCTGGACCGTGAAGGTCGTCCTGCCGTCTTTCGACCCGGCCTGTATGGTGCCGTTGTGCGCATGTGCGATGCACCGGCTGATGTAAAGGCCCGGGCCCATACTCGAGGAGGGTCCAATTTGCCTCGGCGGGCGGCTGGCCCGTGTCAATGGATCAAAGAGCGTCGGCAGGTCGGCCGCTGGTATCGGGTTGCCTTCGTTCGACACGACGAGAGTCAACTGCCCACCGTGACCGAGAGCATCCATGCTTATATTCCCTGCACCGTGCTGGACTGCGTTCACAAGCAGGTTAATCAGCAGTTGGCCGATGCGGGCGCGGTCCCACTTGCCGGCAGTCTCGCCCGTAACGCGCACGTCGATCCGTGCATCCGGATACGAAGCGCGTACCTCATCTGCCGCATCGTTGCAGATACGCCCGATGCCCCGCGACGTGAAGTCCACTGGAAGCGCGTCATCCAGGCGGGTACGCGTGAAGACGAGAAGATCGTCAATCATCCGCTTCATGCGCACGGCGCCGCGTTGCGCGATCGCCACTGACATGGACGGATTTGCGGTGGCGCGGCAACCGAACGCGACGCTCGGTCCAGCGACGGAAACTGGCCGAACTCGACTATTCTGACGGTGCGCAACCGGTTCCCGGTGCAACATTCGTCGAAGACCTTGTTTCGGGGCACCTTTCGGGGTACATCGAGCACGGGTTATCAGTTCGCGCTCAGTTCCTGCTGTCGCCGCACTCGCGCGTCTTCGTCAAGACGTGTCTCTTCGAGTTCCTGCAGCACGCTATCGAGGTCGACTGGTCGCGTGTCGAGCTCGATGCGGCCGGTCAATTTGACATCGACTTTCAGCTCGCCTGCTTCGAACAGCGCCCAGATCTCCGTTCCGTAGTCCGCGCCGAGAATTTGCGGTGCAAACCGTCCGAAGTACGCCGCCAGGTTGTCGACGTCACGCTTGAGCATCGAGGCGGCTTCGTTGTTGGCGGCGGCGTCGATGGCCTGAGGCAGATCGATGATCACCGGTCCATCAGCCGCCAGCAGGATGTTGTATTCGGACAGGTCGCCGTGAATCACACCCGCGCAGAGCATGCGGACAACCTGGTTGAGCAGCAGGGCGTGCAGTTCAAGGGCGCGCGCTTCAGTCAGATGGACGTCGTTGAGGCGTGGCGCGACGTCACCCGTTGCGTCGACCACCAGTTCCATCAGTAACACCCCATCGGTACAGATATAGGGTTGCGGCACTCGCACGCCCCCGTCGGCAAGTCGGAACAGTGCGTCGACTTCGGCGTTTTGCCACAACTCCTCCTGCATCTGGCGCCCATAGCGAGTACCTTTTTCCATCGCACGCGCCTGCCGGCTGTTCTTGACCTTGCGGCCGTCCCGATACGATGCGGCTTGCCGGAAACTGCGCTGCTTCGCGTCCTTGTAGACCTTTGCACACCGCATCGAGTCGCCGCTGCGCACGACGTAGACGGTTGCTTCCTTGCCGCTCATCAACTGGCCGATCACTTCGTCGATGAGTCCTTCGTCAAGAAGCGGTGCAAGCCGTTTGGGTATTTTCATACGACCGACCAGTGCGGCTCGTGGCGCGTGCGTTCGAAATGCGTGGAAGGCGAATGGGTCGCTGAGGTGTGCGGAATCGGCGAACCGATGAATCGCGTGGGCGGTTCCGCTCGTCGGGTTGCAGCATGGGGAGTGGAGGAAGTCATGCCGGATTATAAAGGGTTCGAGGGGGAGGCGACTCAAATCAAATCTCCTGACGACTGCGCAGATGCATTGCCGCCGCTCCTGGCCGCTGGCTACTCGCCACGACGGGCAGCGCCCGACCCACAACGGGCATTCGACTTTCTCCAAAGCGGCAACGGTTGCGCAGGTGTCGATTTTTGGTCTCTTCGAGGATGCGCTCGCGGACGTACGCGCCGTATTGGCGCGAACAGCGGCTTCGGGCGAATGATCTGCTGCGCGAGTGCCGCCGGCGGCTGGAAAGGTCATAGACCAGCGGTACGGTCGCTGCCCGCGAGCATCCGCGCTACGGGCGCGAAAAACCGCAATGTTCCTGCGGGCGCTTTTTTCCGTTTCATCGAGAGCCGTGGAGATTTTGGGCTGTCGCCCATGTATGGACTGCCTGTCGCACGGTAATTATCTGACTGCTGTCAACCCCGGCAGCGACTTCAGATAGACCATCGACACACCCATGTCCCTGTCCGTATTTGAAATGCACTCCGTGGAGCTGTTCTGCCAGCGGCCACCGGGTGCCTGTTATGTCATCTGCGACGAATGGCACTATAAAGCGTGTCTCGGCAAGGCCGCAGACCTTCAGAGGGCCAGTGCGGAGACCCGGGAATTTCTTGACATTGCCCAACTGAATCACAGGAAGTGGGAGGAGGACCGGAAACTGGTCAGGAATCTCATTGGCGGTCACTGGCTGTTTTTTCATCATGTACGGGACCGGAACCCTGACACCGATGGCTGGTGGGTCATCCTTGCGCTTCTCGAAGAGGTGCGCCGCGGTGCCCTGCTTGCCATTAAAAGCCCTCGCGATAGCCTGTTTCCGTCACCCTACAGCAGCACGCCGTTGAGGGATATCGCAGCGAGGGCCGGTAATCGCCCGGACGGCGAACCTGTGCTGTCTGTCCAGTATGATCCGGCCACCTGGCAAACCCGGCTGAACGCTGCGCGCGCAGCCAGGGCTGGCGATAGAGGCGCATCAACGCTGCTCGGCGACGCGCAGCCGTTTGAGTATGTGCCTGATGCGTTGAGCGGCGATGTCGTTGAACTCGCCGCGAGCACGAACAATCCAAACTACGCGGCGAAGATGCTGGGGTATGGCCGCGACACGTTTGGCGACATGGTCCATGCGATGAAATATGACCTCAAGCTGCGAGGCGATGACAATGTCATTTGGCACGATAGTGGGGACGTTGAATTTAGAAAAAACATCATCGGCAATATGCACGACTATGCAAACTGATCTTCATACGATGAACGCACATCAACTCGCACATGCATCATTTTCAATAGCCGGGGATGATTTAGATCCCGAGGTTTGGACCAGATATTTCGGCGTTCCGCCCGACACGGCGATAGTCAAGGGGAAGCGGTTTATGACTCCGTCGGGGCGATTGAGCAGCATGCCGGGGCGTACCGGCGTGTGGGGGGTGAGAAGCAAAGCCGCCGTTCATAGCGACTCGCTGGAACCGCATCTCCGCTATCTTATTGATCGCCTGAATTTGCCGCGAGACGACTTGCGCCAGCTACTCGCAGACAAGGGCGCACAGATGCGTTTCTTCTGTTATTGGGACAACGAGAGCGGCGACCGCGTGCCTGATGTGCCCGACGATATTCGCACCATGATGGAAGCCATGGGCGGCACGGTTGAGATTGATGAATATCGATAGAGCCTCGCTCGAATGCACAAGCCGATCCTCGCGAGTCGGCTTTTTTGTGCGAGCTTGTAAGGCACAGCGCAAGTGTTATGGGCCGCACTTCTGAACTAATCCTCTATGCCGCAAACATGCACGGCCCACGCTTCCATCATCGGGCGGCGCTGTTCCAAATGGTTGTCCCGCTGAGGTAGTCAGGCGACCGTCCCGCCTTTGATCGGAATGACTTCGGCCCCGGCCTTGATCCGGTCAAGGTAATCGGCCCACTCCTGCATCATCTCGCGGCGCTCGCGAATGAATTTTGTGCGGTTGAGCGCACACAAAACCGGGAACGTGCCGGAAAAGGCATCGAAGGCCCGCAACATCTCCGCGACCTTGGCGGGCTCGGTGATCGAGGCGCAATGCGTTGTCTGTGCAGGCGGTATTGCGCCAACCAGATCGCGTGCCGGATCGGTTTTGCAATAGCCCTCCTTGATCGCGAAACGGAACACGCGGCTTATTTCGCTGCGCAGACGGTGAGCCGTAAAGCGAGCGCCCCGGCTATCCACGCGTTTAAGGACCGCCAGAATCTCGGGTGCGTCAATTTCCGCGATGGGTCGCTTGCCAAGCCAGGGAAACGCGTCATTCCTGAAACGCGCAAGCGTTTTTTCATACTGCCCGCTTTCAACGGACTGACCGCGCTCTTCCATCCAGGCGAACGCAACGGCTTCGAATGAATTGGCAGCAGCAAGGCGGGCGGCGCGTTTTCCGGCCTTTTTGGCTTCCCCCGGATCAATGTTTGCTGCCAGTTTTTCGCGGGCGTCGTCCCGACGCTTGCGGGCATCGGCAAGCGGCACGCCTGGATCGACGCCAAGTGCGAGGCTCTTTTCCTTTCCGGCAAAACGGTACTTGAAAATCCATCGCTTGCTGCCCGTTGGCGTGACAAGCAGCAGGCCGCCACCGTCGTACAGCTTCTGCTGTTTTTCACCCGGCTTCGTGTTACGGATCGCGACATCGGTCAGCGCCATGTTTGCGTCTCCGGTTGTCGCGCCGCTGCTGGGGGCGTTTTCCATCCGACGGGCGCTTGAATCGTGGCAACCCCCGAAACGACCCCCTGGTGGGGGTTGTAATCGCTGCTGAACCCTTGGAGACTACAGCAAACAAAAGCCCCGCTCAGCGCTAGCTGTCGGGGCTTCGTGGTGAACCGTTGAAACCGGTTGAAGAGTGTTTGGTGCCCAGGGCCGGAATCGAACCGGCACGCCTTGCGGCGGGGGATTTTGAGTCCCCTGCGTCTACCAATTTCACCACCTGGGCAGATACTGCAGCGCGCGCATCGGGAGTTCAGCGCGCAAGGAAGACGCAGATTATGGCCGAAAATCGGTAGACGGGCAAGTCGATTGCCTTCACCCGCCACAGCGCGTTCGCGCCGAGCGGTGCTCAGACCGTGCGCGAGAATCGTGTGAGCGTCTGCTCGCCCAGATAGCGGTCAAATACCATCGCGAGATTGCGCACGAGCATGCGGCCGGCCATTCGCACTTCGAGCTTGCGTGCGCCGAGCGAGATCAGCCCGTCGTCCTCGAATGAACGCAGACGCGAGAGTTCCGGCGCGAACGTGTCGGCGAAGTGGATGCCGTACGCCGCTTCGAATTCGTCGAAGCGCAGTTCGAGGTTGCACATCAGCTGCGTGATCACGTCGCGCCGCAGACGGTCGTCGGCGGACAGGCGGATGCCGCGCGCGATCGCGAGCCGGCCCGCATCGATCGAGTCGGTGTAAGCGGGCAGCTCTCGCGCGTTCTGCGCGTACACGTCGCCGACCTTGCCGATCGACGAGGCGCCAAAACCGATCAGATCGCACTCGGCCCGCGTGCTATAGCCCTGGAAATTGCGATGCAGCGTGCGCTGCGCCTGCGCGCGAGCGAGCTCGTCGGTGGGCAGCGCGAAGTGATCCATGCCGATGTACACATAGCCCGCTTCAGTCAGCCGTTCGACGACCCGTTGCAGCAGAGCCAGCCGCTCCTCGCTCGACGGCAGCGTCGCTGGATCCATCTGGCGCTGCATCTTGAAGAGCTGCGGCATGTGCGCATACGCGAACACCGACAGCCGGTCCGGCGCCAGTTCGAGCATCGTGTCGAGCGTGCGGCTGAAGCTCGCGACGGTTTGATGCGGCAGCCCGTAAATCAGATCGACGCCGATCGAATGAAAACCGTACGTGCGCGCCGCCTGCATCACCGATGCGGTCATTTCGAACGGCTGGATGCGATTGATCGCCTGCTGGACGCGCGGATCGAAGTCCTGCACGCCGAGGCTCAGCCGGTTGAAGCCGAGGCGGCGCAGAAGCGCGACCGTGTCGGGCGACGCCTTGCGCGGATCGACCTCGATCGAATATTCGGTTCGATCGTCGGGCAGAAGTTTGAAGTGCTCGCGCGTCGTGGCCATCAGCTCGGCCATCTCGTCATGCGACAAAAACGTCGGCGTGCCGCCGCCCCAATGCAATTGCGACACGGGCCGCTGTGTATCGAAACACGCCGCCTGCAAGCCGATTTCGCGTTTGAGCCGCTCAAGGTACGGGCGCGCATGCGCGCGATTTCTCGTCACGACCTTGTTGCAGCCGCAGTAGAAGCACACGGTGTCGCAAAACGGAATGTGGAAGTACAGAGACAGATCGGTCGACGCGGCACCCGGGTCGGCGGCGGCGCGGTGATAGTCGGCGGTGTCGAACGATTCGCGGAATTGCGGCGCGGTCGGATAGGACGTATAGCGGGGACCGTTCGCGCTGTAGCGCGCGAGCAGGTCGGGGCGAAACAGGGTGTCGGTTTGGGACATGAGCGGTGTCGGACGGTGGGCGGCTCTCGCCGCGTGCCGCGTGTCATGGTCAGTCAGCAGCTTCGAGTTTACGTGCGTGCCCACGGGACCCGATTGTGTAAAAAGGTCACACGGACAGGCAATGGCACAATGCGGGTCTGGCAATACGTTGCCAAGGTTTGAGTTCAGGAAAGATGACGTGAATCAAAGGTTGAACAGTGCATGGATGGACGCTCACGCGTGCCGTCCCGATTGCGGCGCGTGCTGTACCGCGCCGTCGATTTCGAGCCCGATTCCGGGCATGCCGAACGGCAAGCCGGCGGGCGTGCGCTGCGTGCAACTCGGCGACGATCTGCGCTGCGCGATCTTCGGCCGGCCGGAGCGGCCCGCATGCTGCTCGGGTCTGCAGCCGCAACTCGAGATGTGCGGCGCGAATCGCGGCGAAGCGCTCGCGTGGCTCACGCAACTCGAGGCGCAAACACAACCGGCATCCCATCCATGACGCGCGGCATGCGGTAAACGCCGTCGCTGACCACACCCGTCAATGCAAGCCGATGTCCGCAAGGGCTTCCACAGGAGATTTCGCATGACTCGACCCGCAGCGCCGGCCCGGCGCCGCTTTCTGCGCGCTGCGCTGACCGGCTGCAGCGCGCTTGGCATCACTGTGTCGCTCGCGGCTTGCGCGAGCCCGACGTTTCCGTTCATGCCGTCGCACTACACGTTCTCGCAGAAGCAGGTGCAGGAGGCCGTGCAGCGCAAGTTCCCGTATCAGCGCACAGTGTCGCAGGTGTTCGATGTCGCGCTGAGCAATCCGGTGGTGGGCATGCTGCCCGATGCGAACCGCGTGCAGGTGAAGCTCGACGCGCGTTTCGCGAGTCCGTTCCTGCAGCAGCCGGTCGATGGCGTGTTCACGCTGTCGAGTGAACTTGCATACGACGCGGCGAGCCGTTCGGTGATCCTCAAGTCGCCGCGTGTCGACAACGTCAGCGTGAGCGGCGAGGCGCAGATGTACACGCAGCAGATCAACGCGGCCGCGGCGCTGCTCGCGACCCAATTGCTGACCAACTATCCGATCTACACGTTCAAGCCCGAGCAACTGCAATTTGCCGGCGTCAATTACGAACCCGGTACAATCACGATCCTTACAAACGGCATACGCGTGCAGATCGTCGAAAGATGACTGGCACGCGCGGCCACGTGGGCCGCGCATGCCAGTCATGACCGTGCGGGCCCATTTCGTTGCGACAACCTACCGCGATAAGGGGCACGGATGGACTGGTTACTGGCTTGCAAGGCGCTGATTCTCGGCGTGGTCGAGGGTTTGACGGAGTTCTTGCCGGTGTCGAGCACCGGGCATCTGATCGTCGTCGGCAGTCTGCTGGATTTCACCGACGAGCACGCGAAGACCTTCGATGTCGTGATCCAGCTCGGCGCGATTCTCGCCGTGTGCTGGGAGTTTCGCCGGCGCATCGGCAACGTGATCGTGGGGCTGCCGAGCCGGCCCGAGGCGCGCCGCTTCGCGCTGAACGTGATCATTGCGACGATTCCGGCAGTCGTGCTCGGCCTGCTGTTCGAGAAGTCGATCAAGGAGGTGCTGTTTTCACCGGTGCCGGTCGCGTTTGCGCTGGTCGCGGGCGGCGTCGTGATCCTGTGGGCGGAGGCGCGCCAGCGCGCGCGCGGCGACGCGGCGGTGCGGGTGCGCAGCATCGACGATCTGAGCCCGCTCGATGCGTTGAAAGTTGGCCTCGCACAGTGCTTCGCGCTGATTCCGGGGACCTCGCGCTCGGGCTCGACGATCATCGGCGGCATGCTGTTCGGCATCGAGCGCCGCGCCGCGACCGAGTTTTCATTCTTTCTCGCGATTCCGATCATCTTCGGCGCGACGGCCTATGAGCTGTACAAGGACTGGCACCTGCTCACCACCGACGCGCTCGGCAGCTTCGCGCTCGGCTTCGCGGCCGCGTTCGTCAGTGCGTTCGTCTGCATCCGCTGGCTGCTGCGCTATGTCGCGTCGCACGACTTCACGGTGTTCGCGTGGTATCGGATCGGCTTTGGCCTGCTGATCCTGCTGATCGGTTATAGCGGCGGGTTGAGCTGGGCCGATTGAGATTTGCCGTGCGATGAAAAAAGGTCCGCGTATGTGCGGACCTTTTTTCGTTGGCTTGCCGTCTCGTCGCGTTACGCGGCGCCGCGCTTGCGGAACACGAGGTCCCACACGCCGTGGCCGAGCCGCAGGCCACGCCGTTCGAACTTCGTCACCGGACGATAGTCGGGCCGCAGCGCGTAGGTGTCGGCGGTGTTTTCGAGCAGCGGATCGGCGCCGAGCACTTCGAGCATCTGTTCGGCGTAGTTCTGCCAGTCGGTCGCGCAATGCAGATACGCATCCGGCTTCAGACGCGACACGAGCAGCGCGACGAACTTCGGCTGGATCAGCCGGCGCTTGTGATGGCGCGCCTTGTGCCACGGGTCGGGGAAAAAGATGTGCACGCCGTCGAGGCTGTCGGGCGCGATCATGTGCTGGAGCACTTCGACCGCGTCGTGCTGGATGATGCGGATGTTCGTCAGCGACTGCTCGCCGATCAGCTTCAGCAACGCGCCGACGCCGGGCTCGTGGACTTCGACGCCCAGGAAGTCGTCGTCGGGACGCTGCGCGGCGATCTCCGCGGTGGTGGCGCCCATGCCGAAGCCGATCTCCAGCACGCGCGGCGCTTCGCGGCCGAACACGCCGGTCCAGTCGGGTTGTTGTGGTGCATAGGGCACGACGAAGCGCGGGCCGAACTCATCGAGCGCGCGGCGCTGGCCGGTCGATACGCGACCTGCGCGCGTGACGAAGCTGCGGATGCGGCGGTGATGAAGCGTGTCTGCCGGCGTTGCACCCGGCGTGCCGTCGACGTCGTTCGTCTCGGTGCCGGCGGGCTGGTCGGCTGCGCTCGTGGGGGTCGGGGCGTCGTCCGGGAGACCGGAGTCGTTTGGATCGTGGATCATCGTCGATGCTGCCGCAAGGGTGGGGGCTGCGCGGCTTGCGCGCTGTGCCGGGCCGTTGCTACTACAAAAAAGCCGCCTTCAGGGAGGCGGCTCTTGCTGGATTCCGCTGAACACTCAGCGGGAAAGTGGAGCGGGCGATGGGAATCGAACCCACGGCTCTAGCTTGGGAAGCTAGGGTATTACCATTATACGACGCCCGCAGAGCGCGCTATTTTACAGGCTTTTGGGCCGTTTGGGCAGCGGTATGGCTCGCGCGCACGAGCGGCCGACCCGTCTTTTCGCTTCTGCGGTTCGAACGGCGCGAGCCTTCAGACTTTGTCTGCGCCTGCCGTTAATCCGGATACTGCCCAACACCGTGCGCTTGCGCACCCGCAAGCCGGCACGAACCCGGCACTTCCCATCCCGATCAAGAGATTTTCCCAAGATGCAGTGGCTTTCCAATCTGAAACTGAGCCAGAAGCTTGTCGGCTCGTTGATGCTGTGCGCGTTCGTAACGGCCATCGTCGGCACGGTCGGTGTGCTGAAGGTGCGCGAAGTCGCGACGATGCAAACCGAAATGTACGACCGCGAATTCGTGCCTGTGCGCGACGACGGCACCGCCGCGTGGCAGGCCGCTTCGCACTTCCGGCGCCTCTATTCGTACATCCTGAATCCGGAGCCGGCAGGCCGCGCCGATACGGTGCGCCTGAATCACGGCGGTGAAGCGGCGATCCTGTCGGCATTCGACTACGAGCGCAAGCATGCGACCACCGACGCGCAGAAGCAATTGCTGAGCGACTTCGACGCCGCCTATCCGGCCTATATGAGTTCGGTCGCGAAGGTGATGGCGCTGGCCGATCAGGGCGATCAGACCGGCGCGCTCGCCGAGCTCAAATCGACCACCGACCCGCTGCACGTCAAGCTGCGCACGCTGATGATCAAGCTGTCCGACGTGCGGGATGAGTTGGCCAGGCAGCGTGTCGCGAACGGCGTCGAGATGGTTCGCTCGGTGACGTGGTGGATCGCGAGCTGCGCGGTCGTCGGCGTCGCGGTTGCGATCGGCCTGGGGCTGCTGGTGACGCGCGCGGTCGTGCGGCAGATCGGCGGCGAACCGGCCGAAGTCGCGAAGGTCGTCGAGCAGATCGCGGGCGGCGACTTGAGCCAGCGACTGCACACCGGCGCCGCCGACGACGGCAGTATCTTGCGCGCGGTCGCGCACATGCAGGAGCGTCTCGCGGCGACGATCGGTTCGATTCGCGAAAGCGCCGAGTCGGTCAGCATCGCTTCGCAGCAGATCGCGAGCGGCAACATCGATCTGTCCGCTCGCACCGAAGAGCAGGCCGCTTCGCTCGAACAGACCGCGGCGAGCATGTCGGAATTGACGCAGACCGTCACCCGCAACAGCGACAACGCGCGCAACGCGAGCGCGCTCGCGACTGAGGCTGCACAGGTCGCCAACACCGGCAACACTGCCGTCGAGGGCATGGTGCGCACCATCGGTGATATCAGCGGCAGTTCGACGAAAATCTCCGAGATCACCGGCGTGATCGAGGGCATTGCGTTCCAAACCAATATTCTCGCGTTGAACGCGGCGGTCGAGGCCGCGCGCGCGGGCGAGCAGGGGCGCGGTTTCGCGGTGGTCGCGAGCGAGGTGCGCAACCTCGCGCAGCGCTCGGCGAGCGCGGCCAAGGAGATCAAGGAGATGATCACGACGTCGGTCGCGATCATCGAAGGCGGCACGCAGCAGGCAGCCGAAGTCAGCACGACGATGGCGGATATCAAGGCCGCGATTCATCGCGTGTCGGATATCGTCAGTGAGATCGCAACGGCCTCCGAAGAGCAGAACCGCAGCATTCACCAGGTCGGCCAGGCCGTCACGCAGATGGACGAGACCACGCAGCGGAACGCGGCGCTCGTCGAACAGGCCGCGGCGGCCGCGCAATCGCTCGAGACGCAGGCGCGCAAGATGAAGCAGACGGTGTCGGTGTTCCGGACGGGGGAGAGCCGCGGTTTCGCGGCAGCCGTGTAGAAGCCGCGCCGACTCAAGCGGCCGCCGCGCGTCAGCCCAACTTTCCCGCGCAATCAGCTCAGATCACAAAATAAGTCAGCTGAACCGCCGCGCGCGTGACGACCATCTGCAGCACCTGCACGATCACGAACAGCAGGATCGGCGACAGATCGATACCGCCGAATTTCGGCAGCACGCGACGCAACGGATTCAGAAACGGCGCGGTCAGCTGATACAGAATCGGCATCGCAGGCGAACGCGGATTGAGCCACGACAGCAGCGCCATCAGGATCGTCATCCAGATGATCAGATTGAGCGCCCACTTGATCGCGGTGAGCACCGCGACGATCAGCAGCGTCGGCACGAGCGTCAGCGGATCCGCGCCCGTCAGCACGATCATCAGGACGACGTAGATGATCGCGGCGATCAGCGTCGCGACCACGCTCGCCCAGTCGATGTTGCGCGTGCTCGGCAGGATGCGCCGCAGCGGCAGCACGATCCAGTTGGTCGCCTGCAGCACGGCGTTCGAGACCGGGTTGTACGGCGGCAGGCGCACAACCTGCAGCCACGCGCGCAACAGCAGCGCGGCGCCAAACAGCGTGAAAACGGTATTGAGCAGAAAACGGGCGATATCGCCAAACATCTCGTGTCCTTATGCTTCTGATGACGGCCGCCGACCGGCCGCGGGCTGCCGGCGTCGCCCGATCGGTGCGTGCCGGCGGTTTTCTGGAATTACCCGGTTAGCCAACCGGAGGTTCGACGTCATTGCGCGCCGCCTCCCGATGGCTGTCTGTCCGGCATCACACGGAAATCCGGACCTCGCTGATCAGGATTGTGCCGTTGCCGCCGTCGGTGTAGTTCGGGATATCCGCTAATAGTTGCTCGGACGCGGGCTTGAACACTTTATAGAAGTCGTCCGCGCTATCGAACAGGAAGTGTCCCGCGGCCACGTAAGGCGGTGGCGTGCCGGGCGGCCCGGCGTTCAGGCCCGCGTCGACCGACCAGCCTTTCAGCGCCGGCCCGAACAGCTTCGCCGCGAACGGCATATGGGTCGCGCAGTAGTAGTCCATGTCGAAGCGGCCGTTTTCCCGGTACGGGTAGAGGATGCTGACCTTGATCATTGTGCTTTCTCGTCTGTTGGTCCCGAAGCGCGGCGCGGGTCGTCGCGTGGTTCGCCCGGCGTGCCGGACGTCACATTATCACGGCTTACTTGACCCTTGCACCTGCCGCGGCCTGATTCAGCGAGCGGCCCAGCGATTCTTCCACAGCTTCGGAGATCGCTTCAATCGTCGCGGCCGGCGTTGCGCGACGTCGGGCGAGGTTGACCGCGCGGCGCGTCAGCAGACCATACAGCGCGGCATGGTCGCCGCCAAAGCCTTCGAGCAGCGCGAGCTGCTTCTCGACGACACCCGTATCGCCGCGCGATACCGGCCCCGCGAGCGCGTTCGGCAGGCCTTTGTCGCGCGCGGTTTCGATCGTGCCGGCGAGCATCGGCAGCAGCGCGCGCAGCGCGTCGTCTTCGGCGAAGCCGAGCGTGCGCCACAACGCCACGCATTCGGCGAGGCTGCAGAGCGCGAAGCTCGCCGCGTAGTGCGCGGCGGCGTGATACAGCATGCGGCCGCCCGGCGGAATCGACAGCGGATGGCAGCGCAGCGCGAGCGCGAGCGCGGTCAGCGTCTCCTTCAGTTCGCCGTCGGCTTCGATCGTCACCGAGCAGCCGACGATACGCTCGAGATCGGCGAGCTCGCCGCTAAATAGATACAACGGATGAAAGCCGCCGATCGCCGCGCCCTGATCGCGCGCTGGCGCGAGCAGTTCGACCGGCGAGGCGCCGCTGCAGTGCACGAGCGCTTTGCCGGGGTGGCTTGCCGCATTGCCTCCAAAGCGGAGTGTGTGCGCTGTCGTACCGATGCTGTCGTCAGGAACGGCTAAAAAAACGATATCGGCGGCGTCGACGGCCTGTTGCGGGTCGTCAGTGGCCGCGCAGTGTGCGATCTGGGCGGCGAGCCTGCGCGCGGAATCGGCCGAGCGGCTCGCCACCGCGGTGACCGGATAGCCGGCGCGCGCAAACGCGAGCGCGAGACAACGCGCGAGCCGCCCCGCGCCGATGAAGCCGACGCGCGGCAAGGAAGACTGGGACATGGTCACCTGCTCCAGACGGATCGTGTGAATGGGAAAGCAGCAGTATCTCGCATCCGGCGAAGCGCGGCCGCGATCCGGCCCCTTCCACGGTTCGACAGCGGTCGTCGGATGAGTTTGCGGGCGATATGGCGCCAACGGTCGGTCATCGGGTGGCGTGACGCCCACGGTTGTGAAAACTGCTCACAATCGTACATGACAGGAACAGTGGTCGATGAGCCGGTTTGGCAGTCGTATTTTCCGTACTTCGTTCGCAGTCAGAAATTCGGGAGGGTCGAGATGAGTATTTTTTCTTACCGAAAGCACTTGCGGTTCCTGACGCGCGCCCAGCGCCGTCGCTGGTGGGATCAGAAAAAGCGCCTTACGCCGCGCGTGCGGATCAGCGGCGCATACGTGCCGCCCAACGTGTCCCGCGAATTCGTGTATGTGAAGGTCGGCTAGTCGCGCGGTCTTCGCAGATGAGAAAATGCCCGGCCTCAAGCAATTGAGCCGGGCATTTTTTGTTGGGAATTTTCTTCCGGCTGTCAGGATTGAAGCGAATTTGTAATTAAAGATTACCGATGCGCGAACTCAAACCCCTGCGCTCGATCAGACCTGTGACGCGCGGCCCGTCGCCCGCGTGCAACCCCTTGATTCCCGGCTGATTTCGCTTTGGTCGCGGCGGCGCGTAGGCGCGCTCGCGCCGCGCTCGGCAAAACGCTTCGGCTCGCCCTTGCAATTTGCAACAAATGTGAACATTTCGGCCGGGGCTTTTTAGATACATTGATTTCACAGCATGCGAGGCATGCGCAGTCGGCGACCTTGGCAGGCCGCGCTAGGAGAATAGAAGTGAAAAAGATCGTTCCGTTTGTCGTTGCAGCCGCACTCGGCTTGGGACTTACCGGCGCCGCTGAGGCAGGTGTTTCCGTCGGTATCGGCCTTGGGGTGCCGATCGCGCCGGCCTATCCGGTCTATGCGGCGCCGCCGCCTGTTTATTACGCCCCGCCGCCTCCGCCGGTGTACGCGCCGCCGGTTGTGTTCGCACCGGCTCCGGTGGTGGTCGGAGGCTATTACGCCTATGGCCGCCCTTACTATCGTGGCTACCGTGGCTACTATCGCGGTTACGGGCACTCGTACTATCGTCATTAAGAAGTGCGGGCGCGCTTGACGCGCGTGGGAACGTCGACGGCGTAACGCCGGCTTGTGCCGGGTTACGTCGTTTCTTTTTGTGTCGCTGGTTTTTGCTTTCCGCAGCGTTCCTGGCTGGTGTCGCGCGCTCGAGCGAGCGCCGTTCCAAAGCATCGAGGAAGCTGGGAGAATGGCTGCTTCGCCACTGCTCCAGGAGAGTTTCGCCGATGCAAGCGCTTCCCGCTCCCACCTTCGATGACGTCCTCGACGCCGCCGCGCGTCTCGAAGGCGTCGCGCACCGCACCCCCGTTCTGACATCGAGCACGTTCGACGAGCGCACTGGCGCGTCGGTGTTCTTCAAGTGCGAAAACTTCCAGCGCATGGGCGCGTTCAAGTTCCGCGGCGCGTACAACGCGATTTCGCATTTCGACGCGGAGCAGCGCAAGGCGGGCGTGCTGACCTATTCGTCGGGCAATCACGCGCAGGCGATCGCGCTGTCGGCGCGCCTCGCCGGCATTCACGCGACGATCGTGATGCCGCACGACGCACCCGAGGCCAAGGTCGCCGCGACCAAAGGCTACGGCGGCGAAGTGATCAGCTACGACCGCTACAAGGAAAATCGCGAGGAAATCGGCCGCCGGCTCGCCGAAGAGCGCGGCATGACGCTGATCCCGCCGTACGATCATCCGCACGTGATCGCCGGCCAGGGCACCGCGGTCAAAGAACTGATCGACGAAACCGGCCCGCTCGACATGTTGTTCGTGTGCCTTGGCGGCGGCGGGTTGATCAGCGGCAGCGCATTGTCGGCGGCCGCGCTGAGCCCGGCCTGCACGGTGATCGGCATCGAGCCCGAGGCGGGCAACGACGGCCAGCAGTCGCTCGCACGCGGCGAGATCGTTCATATCGACGCGCCGCGCACGATTGCCGATGGCGCCGCCTCGACCCATCTGGGCCACTACACGTTCGCGGTCATCCGCCAGCTGGTCGCGCGAATCGAAACGGTCAGCGATGCGCAACTGATCGAGACGATGCGCTTTTTCGCGCAGCGCATGAAGATTGTCGTCGAACCGACTGGTTGTCTCGCGGCGGCGGCGGTGCTGAACGGCGTCGTGCCGGTGAACGGCAAGCGCGTCGGCGTGGTGGTGAGCGGTGGCAATGTCGATCTGCCGAAGCTCGCGCAGTACCTCGCATGAGCGGCTCACGTCGAGTCGCATGAAGAAAAACGGCTCGCCGATGCGAGCCGTTTTTTTGTTCGCGAGCCGCTTCAGCTTGCCACTTGCGCGGTGCTCTGCACGATCAGATCGCGATACCCGTTGACGATCACGCTGTATGAGAAATAGGCGAACAGCAGCGCCGACAGAACGTGACACGCGCGCAGCAGACCGGCGCCCGCGCGCTTGCGTCCGTGGCTGCCGAGCCCGCAGATGAAAAGCGTCCAGCACAGGCCGCCCAGAAAGAATCCGCCGAGGAAGATCAGCGCGGTTGTCGGGCTCGTTGCGCCGGCCTTCGCGATCAGCGCGCCGCCGACCGCCGCGAACCACAGGATCGCCGACGGCGACGACACCGCGAGCAGCACGCCGCGCAGAAACCCGCGCCATGCCGACTGATGCGGCGCAGCCGCGTCGCCTTCGCCGGCAACAGCTTGCGCCGTGGCCGGGAACATCGCTTCACGCGCCATCTTCCAGGTGAGAAACAGGAGGATCGCCGCGCCGCCGATCCATACGACCCAGCGCACCGATTCGAACTGCAGCAGCGCGGCCATGCCCGCGAGCGCGAGCGTCGCGTAAATGAGATCGCCGACGCACGAGCCGAGGCCGAGCCAGAAGCCCGGCCGAAAGCCGTGCGACAGCGTCAGCGAAATGATCGCGACGTTGACGAGACCGATATCGAGGCACAGCGACAAGGACAGAAAAAAGCCGTCCGACATCATTGAAAAAACGTGCATCCGCGCGAGCGCTCCATCCGTTATTGATTGTGTTGTCCCGCGCGCGTTACAGGCCGAGGCCCAACTCGTTCCACAAGCTATCGATACGCTGTTTGACTGCGTCGTCCATCACGATCGGGCGGCCCCATTCGCGGTCGGTTTCGCCCGGCCACTTGTTGGTTGCGTCGAGCCCCATCTTCGAGCCGAGGCCGGCTACCGGCGACGCGAAATCGAGATAGTCGATCGGCGTGCGGTCGACGAGCACCGTGTCGCGCGTCGGGTCCACTCGCGTGGTGATCGCCCAGATCACTTCCTTCCAGTCCCGGATATTGACGTCCTCATCGACGACGACGATGAACTTCGTATACATGAACTGCCGCAGGAAGCTCCACACGCCGAACATCACGCGTTTCGCGTGGCCGGGGTAGCTCTTCTTCATTTGCACGATCGCCATGCGGTAACTGCAGCCTTCGGGCGGCAGATAGAAGTCCGTGATCTCGGTGAACTGCTTCTGCAGCAGCGGTACGAACACTTCGTTCAGCGCGACGCCGAGCACCGCCGGCTCGTCGGGCGGTCTGCCGGTGTAGGTGGAGTGATAGATCGCGTCGCGGCGCATCGTGATGCGCTCGACCGTGAAGACCGGGAACCACTCCTGTTCGTTGTAGTAGCCGGTGTGATCGCCATACGGGCCTTCGAGCGCGTGTTCGTACGTGGCCGACGCACCCTTCGACGGACGCGGCGGTGCGCCGGCCGGGGCGGGCGAGGGTGCGCCTTCCTGCGGATAGATGAAGCCCTCGAGCACGATCTCGGCGCGCGCGGGGACCTGCAGACCGTCGACGCCCGGTGTGACGCATTTCGCGAGCTCGGTGCGCCCGCCGCGCAGCAGGCCGGCGAACTGGTATTCGGACAGCGTGTCGGGTACCGGCGTGACCGCGCCGAGAATCGTCGCCGGGTCCGCACCGAGCACGACGGCCACCGGATACGGCTTGCCGGGATTTTTAAGCGCGAACTCACGAAAATCGAGCGCGCCGCCGCGATGCGCCAGCCAGCGCATGATCAGCTTGTTACGCCCGATCAGTTGCTGGCGATAGATACCCAGGTTTTGTCGACTCTTGTTCGGCCCTTTCGTGACGGTCAGACCCCAGGTGATCAACGGCCCGGCATCGCCGGGCCAGCAGGTCTGAATGGGCAATCTGGCAAGGTCGACGTCATTGCCTTCCCAGACGATTTCCTGGCAGGGCGGTGCGTTGACCGTCTTCGGCGCCATGTCCCACACGGCCTTCGCTAGCGACAGCAGCTTGCCGGCGTCCTTGAGCCCTTTCGGCGGCTCGGGTTCCTTCAACGCGGAGAGTAGCCGACCGACATCGCGCAGCGATTCGAGCGCCGCCTCGTCGCCCGCGCCCGCTTCGGCATCGATGCCCATGCCAAGCGCGACGCGGCGCGGCGTGCCGAACAGATTGCCGAGCACCGGGAACGCGTGCCGCTCGGTGTTCTCGAACAACAGAGCCGGGCCGCCCGCGCGGAGCACACGGTCGCAAAGTTCGGTCATTTCGAGATTCGGCGACACTTTTTGCGAAATTCGGCGCAATTCACCGATCGCCTCGAGGCGGCCGATGAAATCGCGTAAGTCTTTGTATTTCATCTGTGACGGTTCAGGGCCGCATGCACGGCGCATAGGACGGGGAGGCAGGAGGAACGGCGTTGGTACCTATCTGACGCAAAAAACGATTGTCGATTTTACCTGCGTTAGCCACCGCACGTAGATCAACCAAATGGCCTGGTCCAAACAGCCAGGGTCGGATCGCCCGAAACGCGCATTGAGCGCGGTTCTCGGGTGACTGAACACTGTTCATAATTACAAAAAGTTATCATTCTTGAATTCTATAGTGTTGACGATCTATAAAACCGTGCATAGAATCCGTCCACATTGGTTGCAGGGCGTTAACCTTTTTACCGTCGCCCCCGGTCCTCAGACGCAACGCGTCACCGTTTTGCTTCCCTGCAGGGTAGAACGGCATTATTGAAGTCCCTCACCAGCGTCCACCAACGCTGGTTTTTCGCGTGGGAGCCAAGCCCGATACACATCGAGTATGTGTGGGCTGTTTTTGAGATGGCTCCCCAAACGGTATTTGTTGCCGTTTTCCCGACGTCGCTGCTGCCCAACCAGAGAGCACGCGATGTCTTGACTCTGCGAGCGCGCTGTACCGCCTGATTTGTCCCGGCGGAGTTCGCGGATCATGCAAGATGGGAGATCTGAATGAACGCCTGGTTATCGTGGCGTCCCGATGGGCGTATTGCGCAGGTTGTGCGCGGTGCGCTGCGCAGCGGGACGCGACTGAGTCATCACCTGTTCAGCATTGTCGGCGGGATCGCCGTGGTGCTGGCTCTCGCACTGTGGCTGATGCCGACCTGGCGCGGCGCGCTCGCCGCGCGTCTGATGCCGGTCATTTCCGCCGCCGTGCAAGCGGGCCCCGCCCGCCTGCTGCAAGGCAATCCGCTGCCCGCCATCGGACCGACCAGAAACGCCGACGCATCCTCCGACGAATCGCTGTCGGCCAATTCGCCGAACACGCTGACCACGCCGAGTCCCACCGATGGCTCGAACGACGGCAGCATGACCCTCACCGCGGCCACCACCGGCTTCGACGGCGCGTTCGACGGCGCCGGCACGTCGGGCACGAGCGCCGCCGCGCTCAACGGCCTCGATCCGCGCACGATGCAGGGCGTCAGCGCGCTCGCACGTCTGATTCCGCAGCAGCGCGTGTCCGCCGACGCACGCGATGACCGCGTGCTCGTGTCGAGCCACGAGCAGGACCTGGTCGCGTCGTACCTCGCGCGGCGTTATCGCGTCGCTCAGGAGCCCGTCGGCGAGCTCGTCAAAGCCGCGTTCGACACCGGCCGCGAAGTCGGCCTCGATCCGCTGCTGCTGCTGTCAGTGATGGCGATCGAATCGGGCTTCAATCCGTACGCCGAGAGCGGCGTCGGCGCGCAGGGCCTGATGCAGGTGATGTCGAAGGTGCATTCGGACAAATTCCAGTATTTCGGCGGCCAAAGGGCGGCGCTCGAACCGCTCGCGAACATCAAGGTCGGCGCGCTCGTGCTGAAGGATTGCATCGCGCGTGGCGGCTCGCTGCCGGGCGGCCTGCGTCTGTACGTCGGCTCGACCGCGCCAGATGACGGCGGCTACGGCGCGAAGGTGATGGCCGAGCGCGGTCGTCTGCGCGACGTCGCGCGCGGCCGTAAGGTGCCGATCAATGCGCCGCAAGCTCCGGTGCTGACCGCGTCGGCCACGCCGGCGCCAGCCGCGGCGACGAGTGGTGGCAACGGCAAGCGCGTTCAGGTGACGCTGCAAGGCGGTCACGCGCTGAGCCCGGCGACGTCGGCGGTGCACACGCAGCCGGCCGATCAGGACGACGCGAGCGCCAATTCGACGACGCGCCACGTGGCGTCGGCGTCGGAGCTGGGGGCTTGAGTTAGACGTTGCCGTGCCGCATGAAAACAAGGACACCCGAGGGTGTCCTTGTTTGCGTCTGGCAGGCCGGTTGCAGCCGAATCAATCCCGATGCGTCAATGCCGCCCGAACAGCTTTGCCAGCCGCTCGACCGCCTCTTCGAGCTTTGGATACGCGGTCGCATACGACAGCCGGATGTAGTCCTTCGGCGCGTGCGTGCCGAAGTCCATGCCCGGCACCAGCACGACCCCGGCATCGTGCAGCATCGCCTTCGTGAGCGCCGCGCTGTCGCCGGCCGCCGGATGCGCGACGCCACGGCAGTCCGCGTACACGTAGAACGCGCCGTCCGGCATCACCGGCACGGAGAAGCCGAGCGATTCGAGCGCCGGCGCGATGAAGTCGCGGCGTCGCTTGAATTCGAGGCGCCGCGCTTCGTAGATCGCGATCGTCGCCGGCTCGAAACAGGCGAGCGCCGCGTGCTGCGCGAGCGCCGACGCGCAGATGAACAGATTCTGCGCGAGCTTTTCGAACGCGCTGACCAGCGCGGGCGGCACGACGAGCCAGCCGAGGCGCCAGCCGGTCATGTTGAAGTACTTCGAGAAGCTGTTGACGGTGACCACGTCGTCGCCGAACGACAGCGCCGACACCGGCTTGGCGTCGTAGCTGAGGCCCTGGTAGATCTCGTCGACGATCGTGAAGCCGCCGCGCGCGCGCACGGCCTTGACGATGCGCTCGAGTTCGGCCGGCTCGATCGACGTGCCGGTCGGATTCGACGGCGACGCGAGCAGCACGCCGCGGGTGCGCTCGCCCCACAGGCGTTCGACGTCGGCGGCGGTCAGCTGGAAGCGCTCGGCCGGCCCGCTCGGCACCATCACCGGCTTGCCTTCGGCGGCGATCACGAAATGGCGGTTGCACGGATAGCACGGGTCGGGCATCAATACTTCGTCGTCGCGATCGACGAGCGCCGCGCACGCCAGCAAGAGCGCGGCCGATGCGCCCGCGGTCACCACGATCCGCGCCGGATCGACGTCGATGCCGTAGAACTCGGCGTAATGCACGGAAATCGCATCGCGCAGCGCGTGCACGCCGAGCGCGCTGGTGTACTGCGTGACGCCGCGGCGCAGCGCGCTCGCGGCCGCCTCGATGACCGGCTCGGGCGCCGTGAAATCCGGCTCGCCGATGCCCATGTGAATGATGTCGCGCCCCGCGCGTTCGAGCAGCACGGCCTCCTTGGCCAGTTCCATCACGTAGAAAGGCTGGATGGCATCGACGCGCGCGGCAAGCCACACGAGAGGTTCGGTCACGGAGTTCATACGGTCAGTCCAGTTCAGAAGCAGGACGGCGCCTACCCATCAAATGATGCGTTCATCGATGCGCGCAGCGCCGTCCTTGCGGGCGATCGAGGTGCTTCGCCCTGTGCAGTGCGACGTGGCAGGGAGCCGATGCGCGGCATGGCCCCACCGGCGCCGCGCTCAGCTCTTGCGAGCCGCCTGCGTCTCGGTGGCGCGCAGTTGCGCCGAGAGCTTGTCGAGCACGCCGTTCACGTACTTGTAGCCGTCCGAGCCGCCGAACGTCTTGGTCAGCTCGACCGCTTCGTTGATGACCACGCGATACGGAATGTCGACGTGATTCTTCAGTTCGAACGCGGCGACCAGCAGCACCGCGCGTTCGACCGGCGACAGTTGATCGATCGGACGGTCGAGGCACGGCGCGATCGCGGCGGAAAGTGCTTCGGAATCGCGCATCACGCCATGCAGGATCGCGTCCAGGTGCTCGTGATCGGCCTTGTCGTAACCTTGCGCGCCGCGTAGTTGCGCGTCGATCTCAACGCCGGGCGAGCCCGACAGCAGCCACTGGTAAAGCCCCTGCGTGGCCAGTTCGCGGGAGCGTCGGCGTGCGCTCTTCATGCCTCTTCCTCGTCGTCTTCGTCTTCATCTTCGTCGTCATCGCCGCCGAGCTGCTCGAGCGCGACCGCGAGGTTCGCCATTTCGACAGCCACGCGCGCGGCGTCGCGACCCTTCTCGGTCATGCGCGCGACGGCTTGCTCGTCGTTCTCGGTGGTCAGCACCGCGTTCGCGACCGGAATGCCGAAGTCGAGGCCGATGCGCGTGATGCCCGCGCCGCTTTCGTTCGAAACCAGCTCGAAGTGGTAGGTCTCGCCGCGGATCACCGCGCCGAGCGCGATCAGCGCGTCGAATTGCGCGCTTTCCGCGAGCTTTTGCAGCGCGAGCGGGATTTCCAGCGCGCCCGGCACCGTGACGAGCAGCACGTCTTCGCCGGTCACGCCGAGGCGTTCGAGTTCTTCGATGCAGGAGTCGGCGAGGCCGTTGCAGACGGGTTCGTTAAAGCGCGCCTGGACGATGCCGATGCGCAGTCCGTCGCCGTCGAGATTCGGTTGGTATTGTCCGATTTCCATATGAATTCCGTAGTGTTTGAGTGGGCGCGAGGCGCGTGAGTGGCCGGATCAGAGTTGCGGGGCTTGCGTTTTGCTGCCGGGCATCGGAATGAAGCCCGTGACTTCGAGACCATAACCCGACATGCTGCCGAGCTTGCGTGGGTTCGACAGCACCTGCATCTTGCCGACGCCGAGTTCGCGCAGAATCTGCGCGCCGATGCCGTAGGTCTTGAAGTCGACCGGTCGGCGCTTCAGCGCGTCCGCTTTTTCCTTCGAGTCGAACGCCTTGAAGACGTCGATCAGATGGTCTTTCGAGTCGCCGCAGTTCAGCAGTACGACCACGCCGAGATCGCGTTCTGCGATTTCCTGGATGGCCGCGTCCAGCGTCCACGAATGGGTGGATTCGCCGACTTCGAGCAGATCCAGCACCGACAGCGGCTCGTGCACGCGCACCGGCGTGTCGCGATCGGGCATCGGCGTGCCGCGCACCAGCGCGATGTGCGGCTGGCCGCTCGGCTGATCGAGATACATGACCGCGCGGAACGCGCCGTGCGCGGTTTGCATCGTACGTTCGCAAACACGCTCGACGATCGACTCGGTGCGGCTGCGATAGTGAATCAGATCGGCGATCGTGCCGGTCTTCAGGCCGTGCTCCTTGCCGAACTCGAGCAGGTCCGGCAGACGCGCCATTGTGCCGTCGTCCTTGATCACTTCGCAGATCACCGCGGCAGGCGTGAGGCCCGCGAGCCTCGTGAAGTCGCAGCCGGCCTCGGTATGGCCGGCGCGCACCAGCACGCCGCCCGGCTGCGCCATGATCGGGAAGATATGGCCCGGCTGCACGATGTGCTCGGCCTTGGCGTCCGGCGCGACCGCGGCCGCGATCGTGCGGGCCCGGTCGGCCGCCGAGATGCCGGTCGTCACGCCTTCGGCCGCTTCGATGCTGACCGTGAACGCGGTGCCGTACTGCGTGCCGTTGCGGTAGGTCATCAGCGGCAGGTTCAGCTGCTGGCAGCGATCCTGGGTCAGCGTCAGGCAGATCAGGCCGCGGCCGTAGCGAGCCATGAAATTGATCGCTTCCGGAGTGACAAACTCGGCGGCGATCACGAGGTCGCCCTCGTTCTCGCGGTCTTCTTCGTCGACGAGGATCACCATCCGGCCGGCTTTCAGTTCGGCAATGATCTCTTGGGTGGAGGCGAGCGTCATGTTGGCGAGTTTTTCGGGAAAGCGCGTATTTTACGCCACGCGCGAGCCCAAGTCGCCTCCGCCAGACGACATAGGCCGTTTGGCCGACTGTGACGAGCCGGGCGGGGTTGCCATGCTCGTCAAAACGGTGGGCGCGCGCGCGAGTGGCGTTGGCGGCAACGCGAAGAGTGCTCCAGCGCGGCCCGCTTTACGGATTGCAATAGTGCGGAACGGTACTTGCGACGCAGCAGGCAGCTTCGTCTCACTACCACCCGGAGACCGGAATGTCGGGGACCGTCGGCTGTTGCATCAATGAAGGGCGTCACGCGTGCGCGCAAGGAGCGCGTCGATGAAGCGCGGCGCCACGAGCGGGGGCTCGTCGCAAGCGCCCGTGAGCGCGCTGCGCGCGAGCGCGTACCGCATTCCGACCGACGCGCCGGAGGCCGACGGCACGTTCGCGTGGGACGCGACCACGCTGGTCGTTGTCGAGGTCGACGCGGGCGGCGACACCGGCATCGGCTACACGTACAGCGATGCCTGCATCGTCGCGCTGATCCAGGGCGCGCTCGCCGCCTGCGTGCTGAATCACGACGGCTTGGACGTCGGCGCGCATTGGCAACGGTTGCAGCGCCAGGTGCGCAATCTCGGCCGCGCGGGACTGGCCGCGACAGCCATTTCGGCAATCGACTGCGCGCTGTGGGACCTGAAGGCGAAGCTGCTCGGCGTGCCGCTCGTCGGGCTGCTCGGCGCGTTGCGCCCGGCCGTGCCGGCTTACGGCAGCGGCGGCTTCACCACGTATACGAACCAGCGCTTGCAGCAGCAGTTCGCCGGCTGGGTCGCGCAGGACGGCTGCCGGTGGGTAAAGATGAAAATCGGCAGCGAGCCGGACAAGGACCCGGCGCGCGTCGCGGCGGCGCGCGCGGCGATCGGCGGCGCGGGCCTGTTCGTCGACGCCAACGGCGCGTTCACGCCGCAACGGGCGCTGTACTACGCGCAACGTTTCGCCGAGCACCAGGTGAGCTGGTTCGAGGAGCCCGTGTCTTCGGACGACGAAGCGGGCCTGCGCGGCGTACGCGAGCGCGTGCCGGCCGGCATGGAGATCGCCGCCGGCGAATACGGCTACACGCTCGACGACTTCCGCCACCTGCTCGCGGCGGGGGCCGTCGACGTGCTGCAGGCCGACGCGAGCCGTTGCGGCGGCATCACCGGCTTTCTGCAGGCCGCCGCGCTGTGCGACGCGTATCACGTGCCGCTGTCCGCGCATTGCGCACCGGCGTTGCATCTGCACGTCGCGTGCGCGGCGCCGCGCTTGCGCCATCAGGAGTGGTTCCATGACCACGCCCGGATCGAAGCCATGCTGTTCGACGGTGCGCCGCGGTTGCGCGACGGCCAGATGGAGCCCGATCTGTCGCGGCCCGGTTGCGGGCTCGAGTTCAAGCATGGTGACGCCGAGCGCTACCTCATCAAATAAAGCAGGCCACGACAAGGAAGCGATATCGATGGGCTCTTCACGCGTACCCGGATTGCTGTACACGGCGGCGGCGGTGACGGCCGTCGCGGCGTTGGCCGCGCGCGGCGCGGGAAGACCTGGGTCGCATCGTGAACGGCGTGAGAGCGGCCCGCAACACCACGAGCGTCGGGCATCCGTGACGTTCCCGACGTGTGCCGCCCGCAGCCATCAGCGCGCGCCGGCGCGCGTGCACGCGAGCGAACCCACCGCCGAGGTGGAGGCACACGTCGAAGCGGCCCGCACCTTCAACCACAGCTCCGCGCTGCTCGCGCTGTCGGTGCTCGCCGACAGCGCGATGGAGCACTACCGCGGCTCGTTCGACAACCCGGCGATGTTCACGCCACTCGTCAGCGCGAGTCTGTCGCTCGCCGCGGGCCTGCATGGTGGCGCGGATCGTCGCGGCCAGACGCATCGCGCGCGCCGTGCGATCTATCTGAGCGCGGCGGCGACGGGCATCGCCGGCACGGGCTTCCATTTCTACAACGTGATGAAGCGGCCGGGCGGCTGGAGCTGGAACAACCTGTTTCACGCGGCACCGCTCGGCGCGCCGAGCGCGTTGCTGCTGTCAGGCGCGCTCGGTGCCGTCGCCGAACGCTTGCGCGACGAGCCCGCAGTCGACCCGCAACTGCTCGGCATGCCGGCCGGTCAGGCGCTCGGTCTGCTGGTCGCGGCGGGTCTCGTCGGCACGGTGGGGGAGGCCGCGCTGCTGCATTTTCGTGGCGCGTTTCAGCATCGCGCGATGTACGCGCCGGTCAGCATTCCGCCGATCACGGCTGCGCTGCTCGCGCATGCCGCGCTGTCCGCTCCGCGCGAGCGCTGGTACACGCGGCTCTGGTTACGCATCACGACCGTGCTCGGCTTTGTCGGCGCGGGTTTTCACGCGCGCGGGATCGCGCGTCGTCAGGGCGGCTGGCGCAACTGGAGCCAGAATCTGTTCGACGGGCCGCCGCTGCCCGCGCCGCCGAGCTTTTCCGCGCTGGCGCTCGCCGGGCTCGCCGCACTGCGTCTGCGGGAGACTGAAAAATGACCAACCGACCACGCTCGACCCGAGTTACCCGCTATCCCGGCTACGACGTGCTCGACAAACGCACGACGCCGTCGTGGGACGCGCACACCCGCGCGGTGATCGCCGAACGCCTCGCGACACCGCTCGAGCCGCGCTTTTTCAACGCGGTCGAATGGCTCGCGGTCACGTTGCTGTGCGCCCGCATCGTGCCGCAAGCGAATGCGCAACCGGTGGTGCCGCTCGCCGCCCTGCTCGACGCGCGGCTCGCCGGCAATGGCAACGACGGCTACCGCGACGCCCGTTTGCCGCCGATGCGCGACGCCTGGCGCATCGGCCTCGCCGCGCTCGATGCCGAGTGCCGCGAGCGCGGCGGCCTGCCGTTCGCGAGCCTCGCGGAGGACACGCAGATCGCGCTGCTCGGCGAGATGCAGCGCGGCGAACTGACGAACCCCGCGTGGCGCGGCATGCCGTCGAAGCTGTTCTTCGGCGAGCGCGTGCTGCACGACATCTGCGGGCTCTACTACTCGCACCCGCACGCGTGGAGCGAGATCGGCTTCGGCGGCCCGGCGAATCCGCGCGGCTATGTGCGCATGTACCTGAACCGGCGCGATCCGTGGGAGGCGGTCGAAGCGACGCCCGACACCCATGAGCAGGCCGCGAAGGAGAACCGCCGTGTCCGATGACGCGCAGCAACGGCCACGCGGCAAGGACGGCCGCGCACCCGACGTGTTCCAGCGCGGCGGCTGGGTGCCGATGCGCACGTACCCTGACGGCGAGGAGGTCGATTTCGCGATCGTCGGCACCGGCGCCGGCGGTGGCACGCTCGCGTGCCGGCTTGCGGAAAAAGGCTTCAAGGTCGTCGCGTTAGATGCCGGCGCGTGGTGGCGTCCGCTCGAAGAGTTCGCGTCTGACGAAGCGCATCAGGAAAAACTGTTCTGGACCGACGAGCGCATCTGCGACGGCGACAATCCGCTGAAGCTCGGCAACAACAACAGCGGCAAGGCGGTGGGCGGCAGCACGGTCCATTTCGCGATGGTGTCGCTGCGCTTTCGGCCCGCGTGGTTCAAGTCGCGCAGCGTGCTTGGCTATGGCGCCGACTGGCCGCTCGACTGGCGCGAGATGTGGCACTACTACGGCGAGGT
Organism: Paraburkholderia sp. UCT31; assembly: GCF_014397655.1. NCBI lineage: Bacteria > Pseudomonadati > Pseudomonadota > Betaproteobacteria > Burkholderiales > Burkholderiaceae > Paraburkholderia > Paraburkholderia sp. UCT31. The sequence goes on along the minus strand of NZ_VZQP01000057.1, from coordinate 11,021 downwards.
CGAGGACGCGCTGAAAATCTCCGGACCGGTGAATTATCCGTGGGGGCCGAAGCGGCCGCGCTATCCGTATCGCGCGCATGAGCTGAACGCGGCGGCGCTGGTGCTCGCGCGCGGCGCCGAGGCGCTCGGCATCGGCTGGAGCCCGACGCCGCTCGCGACCCTCTCCGCGCCGCGTGGCCGCGCGCATCCGTGCGTGTACCGCGGCTTTTGCGTGTCCGGCTGCGCGACCAACGCGAAGCAAAGCGCGCTCGTCACGTGGATCCCGCGTGCGCTGCAAGCCGGCGCCGAGGTGCGCGATCTGGCGATGGTCGGCCGCGTCGTCACCAACGACGCGGGGCTCGCCACCGGCGTCGAATATCTGCGCGAAGGACGCTGGCGATTCCAGCGCGCGAAGCACGTGGTGGTGGCCGGCTACGCGATCGAAACGCCGCGCCTGTTGCTGATGTCGGCCAACAGCCGCTTTCCCGACGGACTCGCGAACAGTTCGGGACTCGTGGGCAAAAACCTGATGGCGCAGTCGAATCAGGCCGTCTACGGCACCTTCGATGAAGACATCCGCTGGTACAAGGGGCCGCCGTCGCTCGCGCTCACCGAGCACTGGAACTACGAAGACAAGGGCAAAGATTTTTTCGGCGGCTACTGCTACATGAGCCAGGGGCCGCTGCCGAACGGATGGGTCGCGGTGCAGAATGGCCGCGGCTTGTGGGGCGACGCGCTCGGCGCGGAGATGCTCAAGTACAACCACCAGGCGGGGCTGAAGATCGTCGGCGAGATGCTGCCGCAGCAGCGCAACCGCGTGACGCTTGCCGACGAGAAGGACCAGTACGGGCTGCCGATCGCGCGCGTCACCTATTCATGGTGCGACAACGACAAGCGGCTCATCGCGCATTCGCTCGACTTCATGGAGCAGGCGCTCGCGGCCGCCGGCGGCAAGGAGATCTGGCGCGAGACCGACGACACCTGCCACCTGAACGGCACTGCGCGTATGGGTGACGATCCGTCGACGAGCGTCGTCGACGCGGACTGCCGCAGTTGGGACATCCGCAACCTGTGGGTGTGCGACGGCTCGGTGTTTCCGACCGTGGGCGGCGTGAATCCGTCGCTGACGATTCAGGCGATCGCGTGTCGCACCGCCGAGCGCATCGCCGCGCTGGCCGCGCGCGGCGAGTTGTAGGGGCAGTGTTGCCCACGCGCATGAACCGCAGTCCGAAACGATGGAGTACTCACTGCGCGACCCGGATGGTTACACAACATGCTCTCCATGCATCGAACATTGACCCAAGTCATGTTTGAGGCGCAAAAACGTCCTCTTTTTCGATGCCCGCCTGCATGGTGCAATGCAAAATCCATAGAAAGGCCGGGCTTGCTGGCCTCACCATACCCTGCAGGTATGAAAAAGGACAGGAAAAGTATTGGACGGGCCAAACGGGCGAAGGGTATAAAAACATCCAATGAACTCACTTCCCGCCGCAGCCGCCATGACCCAAGCGACCATCGAACGTATCGAAACCCGCCTCGTCGATCTGCCGACGATCCGCCCTCACAAGCTGTCGGTCGCCACGATGTACGGGCAGACGCTGATGCTGGTCAAGGTGTACTGCAGCGACGGCATCGTCGGGATTGGCGAAGGCACCACGATCGCCGGCATGGCCTATGGCCCGGAAAGCCCCGAAGCAATGAAGCTCGCGATCGACGCCTACTTCGCCCCGGCGATGATCGGCAAGGACGCGACGCAGATCCAGGCGCTGATGGCGCACCTCGGCAAGCTGGTCAAGGTCAATCATTTCTCGAAGAGCGCGCTCGAAACCGCGCTGCTCGACGCGCAAGGCAAACGTCTCGGCGTGCCGGTGAGCGAACTGCTCGGCGGCCGTCGCCGTGAGCGCCTGCCGGTTGCGTGGACGCTCGCGTCGGGCGATACCGCGAAGGACATCGCCGAAGCCGAGCACATGCTCGACGTGCGCCGCCACAAGGTCTTCAAGCTGAAGATCGGCGCGAAGGAACTGAAGACCGACATCAAGCACGTCGCCGAGATCAAGAAAGCGGTCGGCGAGCGCGCCGCGGTGCGCGTCGACGTGAACATGGCGTGGAGCGAGACCCAGGCCGCCTGGGCGATTCCGGCGCTGGCCGACGCGGGCTGCGATCTGGTCGAGCAGCCGGTCGCGTCCGCCGCGGCGCTCGCGCGACTGATGCGCCGCTTCCCGGTCGCGCTGATGGCCGACGAAGTCCTGCAAGGCCCGGACAGCGCGTTCGAGATCGCGAAGAACGGCGGCGCCGATGTGTTCGCGATCAAGATCGAACAGAGCGGGGGCCTGTTCGCCGCGCAGCGCGTGGCCGCGATCGCAGATGCCGCCGGCATCGAGCTGTACGGCGGCACGATGCTCGAAGGCGCGTTCAGCACGGTGGCGTCGGCGCATCTGTTCGCGAGCTTCGCGAATCTGCAATGGGGCACCGAGCTGTTCGGGCCGCTGCTGATCACCGAAGACATTCTGACCACGCCGCTCGACTACAGCGACTTCGAACTGACCGTGCCGAGCGGCCCGGGTCTCGGCATCGAACTCGACGAGGCGAAGGTCGAACGATTCACGCGAGACGGGCTGATGAAGGTCACCCGCTAAACGGATTCAGATCAAGAGGATTCAACGATGCTTTTCCATGTACGAATGGACGTGCACCTGCCGGTCGACATGCCGGCCGAAGTGGCGAACGAAATCAAGACCCGCGAGAAGGCTTACTCGCAGGAGCTCCAGCGTAGCGGCAAGTGGCGTCATATCTGGCGCCTCGTTGGCGAGTACGCGAATTACAGCATCTTCGATGTAGAGAGCAATGCCGAACTTCACGACATTCTGTCCGGCTTGCCTCTGTTCCCGTACATGAAGATTTCGGTGACGCCTCTGTGTCGTCACCCGTCGTCGATTCGGGACGGCGACATCTGAGCCCAGGGGCCAGGCGCTTTTGACGGCGAGCGCATCCAAAGCCATCTTTTCCCCCTATACCAACTGGAGACAGTCATCGTGAGCGTCAAAGTATTTGAAACCAAAGAAGTGCAGGATCTGCTGAAAGCCGCTTCCAACGTCGATGCCGGGAATGGCAACGCGCGTTTCCAGCAGATCGTTTTCCGTCTGCTGGGCGACCTGTTCAAGGCAATCGATGACCTCGACATCACGCCCGACGAAGTCTGGGCCGGCGTCAACTATCTGAACAAGCTCGGTCAGGACGGCGAAGCGGCGCTGCTCGCGGCCGGCCTCGGTCTCGAGAAGTATCTCGACATCCGCATGGACGCCGAGGACAAGAAGATCGGTCTCGAAGGCGGCACGCCGCGTACGATCGAAGGCCCGCTGTACGTCGCCGGCGCGACGGTGCGCGAGGGCGTCTCGAAGATCGACGTCAACCCGGACGAAGACGCGGGCCCGCTCGTGATTCGCGGCACGGTCAAGGATCTGGACGGCAAGCCGGTCGCCGGCGCGGTCGTCGAGTGCTGGCACGCGAACTCGAAGGGCTTCTACTCGCACTTCGATCCGACCGGCGCGCAGAGCGACTTCAACCTGCGCGGCGCGGTGAAGACCGGCGCCGACGGCAAGTACGAGGTCCGCACGCTGATGCCGGTAGGCTACGGCTGCCCGCCGCACGGCTCGACGCAGCAGCTGCTGAACGTGCTGGGCCGTCACGGCAACCGTCCGGCGCACGTGCACTTCTTCGTCAGCAGCGACGGCCATCGCAAGCTGACCACGCAGTTCAACATCGAAGGCGATCCGCTGATCTGGGACGACTTCGCGTATGCAACGCGCGAAGAGCTGATTCCGCCGATCGTCGAGAAATCCGGTGGCGCGGCGCTGGGCCTGAAGGCCGATACGTACAAGGAGATCGAGTTCAACTTCACGATCACGCCGCTGGTCCAGGGTAAGGACAACCAGCTCGTCCATCGTCTGCGCGCTTCGGCCGAAGCGTAATCGCACGAGGCGGCGCCGTGGCGACACGGCCGCCGCCTTTCGTTGCCAACGGCCGGCGGTCTTGCCGGCCGAATCCCTGAAGTGTCGAGGAGTTGTGACGCCGGACAACGCCGCGTTGACGCGGCGCTTCACCGATAGCGCCGATGGTGTGTTGTGGCTGACCAGCTCCACGTTGCCCGGCCAGGTGCAGGAGCTCGACGAGCTCGTCCGCGAATTGCGGTGTCGACGTGATCGTGGCACTGGCTGCGCCCGTACCGACGATGCAGGCAAGGATCAGCGACGCTTTCGTCAGGTGCACACGCAGCGGATTCCAGCGACGGAGCAGGTGCGGCTCTTTCATTGGGTTTGTCAGCTTCGGATCGTGCACGCGCGCTGGGTGACGGCCCCGGATTCGCCTCGCCCCAACCGGCTTGCTGCGCAGATCGATCGCTTTGCCGATACGCACCGAGCATGCGCTCCTGGTATCGCGTAACGGTCTCGAGGGAAGTGTCCAGGTTACGTCGAGGATGGATCGCCATCGCGCGGCGCATTGAGCATCCGCTCCACATAGCGCGCGATCAGATCGATCTCCAGATTCACCTTTACCCCGTCGTGCAGATGCTTGAGCGCCGTCACCTGCACGGTATGCGGAATCAGATTGATTGAAAACTCGCAGCCGTCGTCGCGATCAACGACGGAGTTCACGGTCAGGCTCACGCCATTGACCGTAATCGATCCCTTGTACGCGAGATAACGACCGATGTCGCGCGGCGCGAGAATGCGCAGCTCGTGCGATTCGCCGACCGGCGCGAAACGCGTGACGATACCGAGTCCGTCGACGTGTCCGGACACGATATGTCCACCGAGCCGGTCATGCGCGCGCAGCGCTTTCTCGAGATTGACCTCGCCGGTTTCGCCGAGACCGGCCGTGCGGTTCAGGCTCTCGCGCGACACGTCGACCTCGAACGAATGAGCGGTCTTCGCGACCACCGTCATGCAGGCGCCCTGGATCGTGATGCTGTCGCCGAGCTGCACATCGGCGAGGTCGAGCCCGCCCGCCTCGACGTTCAGGCGCACGCCCGCGTCGCCGCCCGTGCCGAGCGGCTTGACTGATTCGATGCGGCCCACTGCCGCGACGATTCCTGTAAACATCGTGCTAGTCCTTGATCATTTCGAAACGGTGGGAGACACGGTGTCGGTCCCGGGTAAGGCTGTCGGCGCGAAACGCGCGAGGATCCGCAGATCGTCGCCGATCCGCTCGACCGTGTGGAAATTCAGCTTCACGCGGTCTTCGAGCTGGTCGGGCGCGTCCAGATTGAACATGCTCATCGAGTCCACGCCGAGCAGGCTCGGCGCGAGATAGACCAGCAGTTCATCGACGCAGCCTTCGCGCAGCAGCGAACCGTTCAGCTTGTAGCCGGCTTCGACGTGCAGTTCGTTGACGTGACGCTCGCCGAGCACGCTCAGCATGCACGGGAGATCCACCTTGCCGAACGCGTTCGGCAGCGGCACGATCTCGGCGCCGCGCTCGCGCAGCGCGCTCGCGCGTTCTTCGAGACGTGCGTCGAGCTCGCCGCAGAAGATCAGCGTCGGCGCGCCGGCCAGGATCTGCGCGTCGAGCGGCACGTCGAGCTGGCTGTCGATCAGCACGCGGTGCGGTTGGCGCGGTGTATCGACCGCGCGCACGGTCATGCGCGGATTGTCCTCGCGCACAGTGCCGATGCCGGTCAGGATCGCCGACGCGCGCGCACGCCACGCATGACCGTCGGCCCGCGCGGCCGCGCTCGTGATCCACTGGCTCTCACCCGACGGCAAGCCGGTGCGGCCATCGAGCGACGCCGCCACTTTCATGCGCACCCACGGACGGCCGCGCGTCATGCGCGACACGAAGCCGATGTTCAGCTCCCGAGCTTCGTTCGCGAGCAGCCCGCAGCGCACTTCGATACCGGCTTCGCGCAGCCTCGCGAGACCGCGGCCAGAGACCTGCGGGTTGGGATCTTCCATCGCCGCGATCACGCGGCCGATCTGCGCTTCGATCAGCGCGTTCGCGCACGGCGGCGTGCGGCCGAAATGGCTGCACGGTTCGAGCGTCACGTAGGCGGTCGCGCCGCGCAGGTCGTGGCCGCGCGAGCGCGCGTCCTTCAGCGCGCGAATTTCGGCGTGATCCTGGCCGGCCGGCTGCGTGAAGCCTTCGCCGATCACCTCGCCGTTTCTGACGAGCACGCAACCGACCCGCGGATTCGGGTCGGCCGTGTACATGCCGCGCTTCGCGAGCGCGAGCGCGCGTTCCATGTGGACGAAATCGGTTTGCGAGAACATCGGTGTCCGTTGTGGTGCGGTGTCTGGGTCGTGCGAGTTGCGGCCTTTGCTTCGGGCCCGGCTTCAGCCTTTCAACGCTGCGAACGCGCCGCGCGCGGCGTCGATCGTCGCGTCGATCACCGCGTCGTCGTGCGCGCTCGACACGAAGCCGGCCTCATACGCGGACGGCGCGAAGTACACGCCCGCGTCGAGCATCTTGTGGAAGAACGCGTTGAAGCGCGGCACATCGCTCTTCGTGACGTCGGCGAAGCTCGTCGGGATCGATTCGCGAAAGTAGATGCCGAACATGCCGCCGAGCGCATCGGCCGCGAACGGCACGTCCGCTTCGCGTGCCGCCCGCGCGAGCCCTTGCGCGAGATGCGTGGTGCGCGCGGCGAGCGTGTCGTAGAAGCCGGGCGCCTGGATCAGCTGAAGCGTCTTCAGGCCGGCCGCGACCGCGATCGGATTGCCCGACAGCGTGCCCGCCTGATAGACGCCGCCGAGCGGCGCGAGGTGAGCCATGATGTCGCGCCGGCCGCCGAACGCCGCCGCCGGCATGCCGCCGCCGATTACCTTGCCGAGGCAGGTGAGGTCCGGCGTGATGCCGTAGAGTTGCTGCGCGCCGCCGAGCGCGACGCGGAAGCCGCACATCACTTCGTCGAAAATCAGCACCGCGCCGTACTCGGTGCACAGGCGCCGCAGTGCCTGCAGGAATTCAGGGGTCGCGCGCACGAGGTTCATGTTGCCAGCGACCGGCTCGACGATCACCGAGGCGATCTCGTTGCCGAACGCCTTGAACGCTTCTTCGAGCTCGGCGACGTTGTTGTATTCGAGCACGGTGGTGTGCTTCGCGATATCGACCGGCACGCCCGCCGAGGTCGGATTGCCGAAGGTCAGGAGGCCCGAGCCGGCCTTCACGAGCAGGCTGTCCGCGTGGCCGTGATAGCAGCCTTCGAACTTGACGATGCGGCTGCGGTTCGTGAAGCCGCGCGCGAGACGCAGCGCGCTCATCGTCGCCTCGGTGCCGCTCGACACCATGCGCACCTGGTCGATCGACGGCACCAGCTTGCAGATTTCCTCGGCGATCTCGACTTCCGACTCGGTCGGCGCGCCGAACGAAAAGCCATTCACGAGCACGCGCTGCACGGCTTCCAGCACTTCGGGATGAACGTGGCCGAGGATCATGGGGCCCCACGAGCCGATGTAGTCGGTATAGCGCTGGCCGTCCGCGTCCCAGAAGTACGGGCCTTGCGCGCGCTCGATGAAACGCGGTGTGCCGCCGACGGAACGGAAAGCGCGCACCGGCGAATTCACGCCGCCGGGGATCGTGCGTTGCGCGCGTTCGAAGAGGGTTTCGTTTCTGGACATGGCGATGGCTGGTATAGGGAGCAGGGGTTGCGCAGCGGCGCAAAGGGCCTCGGACGATTCCCGCGGACCCTTCGCGCGATGCTGGGATGGATCGAGAAATTGTACCGGAGTCGGCGCCGGCGGGCTGTGCGGGCGGGCGGTCGCGGCGGCGCGTGTTTCGCCTAGCTGCCCGGTGCGGGTATCGTCGGCGGCTTGCGCCTGCCGGTCAATTCGGCCCAGCGCTTCTCCAGCGCGCCTTCGGCGATCGGCTTGATGATCGTGCCCGAGCTTTGCGCATCCCACGTCTGCACCGAGAACGGATGCACACGCAGCTGATCGCGCGTGATGACCGGCGCGTGATGCGCATCGACGAGCCAGTCGTAGACGAAATCGATGCACAGCCGGTAGCCGCGTTTGGTCGACGCGTCGGGGACTTCGTAGGGCGCGCGCGTCACGTAGCCCGAACCGAAGATGCCCTTCGGCGCCTGCGCGACGCGATGCAGGAACACGCGATCGCCGGGCAGGATGCCGCGCGCAAAGCCGCAGCCCCACACGTCGGCCACCGCGTCGCCGGCCGCCACGCGTTTCGCGATGTCGGGCAACTCGGGCCACGGCCATTTTTTGGGGCTCCAGATCAGCAGGAAGGCGGTCATCGCGGGTTCGAACGGGATCAGGGGAGGGGCGTTGCGCGAGGTCGAGCGTTTATGTCGGGCCGTCAAGCTGCGCATACGGAAGCGCGTTGGGCATGCTGGCGGCAGCTTAACCGATCGAGGCTGATTGCGCCGCGCGGCGCTGTCGCGCAACGTCCACGCAGCGGGCCACGAGCGCCGTCAGCGGATTAACCGTCGCGTACAATCGAGCCGGTCAACTGATGGCCGTTCCCGCTTCGCCCGTTCCGCTGCCGATGCCGGCGCGGCGTTCCATCCGGATTTCCCATGTCTCACGTCGTCAGACGCCGGCCCGATGGCCGGCTGATCCTGTTGCTCGGCGCGCTGGCCGCGTGCGGGCCGATTTCCATCGACATGTATCTGCCGAGCCTGCCGACCATCGCGCAGGCCTTCGCGGTCGGCACGGGCGCCGCGCAATCGACGCTCACGAGCTTCATGTTCGGCTTTTCGATCGGCATGCTGCTGTACGGTCCGCTGTCCGATACCTATGGCCGTCGGCCGATCCTGCTTGGCGGCATCATCATGTATGCGCTCGCGAGCATCGCCTGCTCGCTGTCGGTCTCGATCGGCTCGCTGGTCGGTTTCCGCTTCGTGCAGGCGTTGGGCGCGGGCGCGGCGTCGGTGCTGGCTCGCGCGATCGCGCGCGACGCGCACGAGCCGGGCGACGCGGCGCGCGTCCTGTCGATGATCGCGATCGTCACGGCGATCGGTCCACTGCTCGCGCCGCTGATCGGCGGACAGTTGCTGCTGCTGGGCGGCTGGCGCGCCGTGTTCGTCGCGCTGACGCTGTTCGGTTCCGTGTGCGCGGTGACCGCATTCCTGAAGGTGCCGGAGACGTGGCCGCGCGAGATGCGCGCGCAGTCGGCGCTGCTGAAGTCGTTCGGCGCGTATGGCACGCTGCTGCGCGATCCGGTCGCGTGGGGACACATGTTGTGCGGCGGCATGGCGTTCGCGTCGATGTTCGCGTACATCACGGCGACGCCGTTCGTATACATCGAGTATTTCCACGTGTCCGCGCAGCACTACGGCTTCCTGTTCGCGCTGAACATCGTCGGCATCATGGTCGGCAATTACCTGAACACGCGGCTCGTCGGCCGGCTCGGGCCGGTGCCGATCATCTCGTTCGCGGCGACCGTGAGCTTCGTCGCGTCGCTGTTCGTGTCCGTCGTGTCGCTGACGGGGTGGGGCGGCTTATGGTCGATCGTGTTCGGGCTGTTCTTCGTCGTCAGCGTGGTGGGCGTATTGTCCGCCAACTGCACGACCGATCTGATGCATCGCTATCCCGCCAACGCGGGCGCCGCGGCGGCCGTGTTCGGCGCGGTGCAGCTCGCGCTCGGCGCACTGTCGAGCCTCGCGGTCGGACTGTGGCAGGACGGCACGCCGAAGGGCATGGGTATCGTGGTCGGCGTGGCGGGCTGTCTGTGCTTTGTCGGACGCATGCTCGTGATGCGTTGGCACGGGACGAAGTCGCCGGTTGCGGCTGTGTGAGCGTGTTGTCCGGATATCGTGGGTGAGCACTGCGCGAGCGCTGTGAAAACGGCGTGAGAACTGGATGACGATCGTGCTATTGCGGCTGTGGGCATCGGCCGACGCGTGAGTTCATCGGACGCGTCTCCGGAAAACACCTGGTGTTGCGCGCGCACCACCGTGCGTCGCGGTTTGCATTGCTATGATGAAGTCACTGTTCCTCGGAGCGGCAATCATGGCGATCAAAGACCTGATGAACGGCGAACGGCAATTTGCCGCATTCGCCGAAGCGCAACGGCTGGCCGACAGCGGCGCTTATTACGATTACACCGACATCGAATACGTGTTGCGCTTTGATCACGGTTTGACGGATGTATCGGCTCTGCTCGATAGCCAGTTGATGCATCGCGATCTGAATCGTCGTTGCGCGGATGCGCGCGAAAAGCTCGAGATGGCGGACGCGTGATGCGTGTTGCGTCGTGCGCGGGTTCGTGCTGAATGAAGCACGGCGATGAATCGCTCCGAGATTTTCACTTCTGGAGTGGTGGATGACCGATAGCCCGCACGCCTCACGTTTGCCCCACACCGACAATCCGGCCGCGCTGGCGAAACCCGGCGGCCACTACAGTCATGTCGCGGTCGCGAATGGCTTCGTCTTCGTGTCCGGGCAATTGCCGATCAACGCGCAAGGCGAAAAGCTCGCCGATGCGTCGTTCGACGCGCAGGCCGAACAGGTTCTGGCCAATGTGAAGGCGGCGCTCGAAAGCGTCGGCAGCAGCGTCGCGCAACTGGTGCAGGTGCGCGTGTATGTCGTCGATGTCGAACATTGGGCGAGTTTCAATCAGATCTATGCGGGCTGGGCCGGCGAGGCAAGGCCGGCGCGCGCGGTCGTGCCGGTGCCGCAGTTGCACTATGGGTTCAAGATCGAGGTTGAGGCGGTGACGGTGGTTTGAATTCGACATTACAGCCATATAGCAACTACGGCATGACTTTCTCTGTGGCGGCCGCTAGTTCTCGACATAAAGAACTCATGCCGATCGGGCAAGATGACGTTGAAAGCTTGGCGATTCTGGAAAGATCGTCAGTGTCTAGCGTCGTATCGATGTGGCGGAGCACAAAGGCTTTCAACGACGGATTACGTTTTATCAATACACCTAGTTGCGGCAAAGTGTGCCAGTGATCCACTAGGGAAACGCTGATTAATGGAGCTCGGCGGTCATCGCTCACGTAGCCGAAGACGTTATAGAAGGCAGCTCACAGAACGGACTCACGAGGATGAAGAGGCAGATCGGCTTCGCGGAAGCGGAAATTGCAG
>NZ_VZQP01000056.1:0-53882 GCF_014397655.1 Paraburkholderia sp. UCT31 | reverse complement strand
GGGCAAGGGAATGCTTATGCCGTATCGCTATAGAGCCTAGTTGAAAAATCGCCCGTAAGCATAATGGGATTTTGCGCGGCCGGCATTTTCGCGCGCAGGGCGAGCGCTGGACGAGGGCATCCCGGACCTTCGCCGCCGCGCGCGGCGACCTATGATGAAGGGGGTTTCCCTGCCTTGACAACCCGCCCGCAGGACAACCATAATCGCCGAAGCGTTCGCTAAACGAATCACTGTTCACGCAACGAACAATTCAGCGGCGAAGCAATCGAAGGCGCCAGCCCGCTCTCCCCCTCGCGAGCCGTCGCCAGCATGCCCGGAGACTGTTTCCGCGCGAGCCTTGCCGGTTACGGCTGTCAGCCCCGCGGCACGTAGCGCCCCCAAAGGAAATTCGACATGATCAACAAGATTTTCGAGACACTTCAATCGGCGGTCGCCGATGTCCACGACGGCGCGACCGTCATGATCGGCGGCTTCGGCACGGCCGGCATGCCGTCCGAGTTGATCGACGCGCTGATCGAGCAGGGCGCGCGCAACCTCACCATCGTCAACAACAACGCAGGCAACGGCGATATCGGCCTCGCGGCGCTGCTGAAGGCCAAGCGCGTGCGCAAGATCATCTGCTCGTTCCCGCGCCAGACCGACTCGTATGTGTTCGACGCGCTCTATCGCGCCGGCGAAATCGAACTCGAACTCGTGCCGCAAGGCAACCTCGCCGAGCGCATCCGCGCCGCGGGGGCGGGCATCGGCGGCTTCTTCACGCCGACCGCTTACGGCACCAAGCTCGCCGAAGGCAAGGAAACCCGCCTGATCGACGGCCGTCACTACGTTCTCGAAGCGCCGCTGCACGCGGACTTCGCTCTGATCAAGGCGTACAAGGGCGATCGCTGGGGCAACCTGATCTATCGCAAGACCGCGCGTAACTTCGGACCGATCATGGCGAGCGCCGCGAAGACCGCGATCGTGCAGGTGTCGGAAGTGGTGCCGCTCGGCGGCCTCGATCCGGAAGAAATCGTCACGCCCGGCATTTTCGTGCAACGCGTGATCGCGGTGCCGCAAGCGGCGCATGCCCCCACGCCCAATCCTCACGACGCTGCTGCCTGACCCGGAGACCGACATGAAGAAACTGACTCGCGATGAAATGGCCAGGCGCGTTGCCCAGGACATCCCTGAAGGCGCTTACGTGAACCTCGGCATCGGCGTGCCGACGCTGGTGGCGAACCACCTCGCCGCAGACAAGGAAATCTTCCTGCACAGCGAAAACGGTCTGCTCGGCATGGGCCCGGCACCGGCGAAGGGCCAGGAAGACGACGAACTGATCAACGCCGGCAAGCAGCACGTCACGCTGCTGACGGGCGGCGCCTACTTCCATCACGCGGACTCGTTCGCGATGATGCGGGGCGGCCATCTGGACTTCTGCGTGCTCGGCGCGTTCCAGGTGTCGGCGAAGGGCGATCTCGCGAACTGGCACACCGGCGCACCCGACGCGATTCCGGCGGTCGGCGGCGCGATGGACCTCGCGATCGGCGCGAAGCAGGTCTACGTGATGATGGAGCATCTGACCAAGCAGGGCGAGAGCAAGATCACCGCCGAGTGCTCGTACCCGGTCACCGGTATCGGTTGCGTGACCCGTATCTATACGGACCTCGCAATGATCGACGTCACGAAGGAAGGCCTCGTCGTGCGCGAGATTTTCACGGACATCGGCTTCGACGAACTGCGGAAGCTGACCGGTGTGCCGATGACCGACGGCACGCAGGCCGCGCGCGCGGCCTGATGGTTGGCTGAGGCGTCGCGGCGGCGGTCTGCTTTGCGGCCGCGTCGATGGCGTCTCGTCTGAAAGCGGCATTGCGCGAACGGGCCAGCGCTGACGGGGCGAACTCCTCGTCAGCACTGGCCTGGCAACTTCAGCGACGGGCTGACCGCGTTTGGCGCACAATACGCAGCACATACCGCGGCATACGCACGGCACGAGCGCTTGCTCCGCCACGGCGTCTGCTTCGAACCGCCGCGCGCCGTGCCGCTTCTTCGCTTCCGATTCCCTCAAACATCGTCGTCACCATGCTCGACTCCAGCGCCCGTCTGACTGGCCTTCTTTGCGGCACACAGCCGATGAACGACATCTGGGCGCCGCGTGCCACGCTGCAGCGGATGCTCGACGTCGAAGCCGCGCTCGCGCGTGCCTCTGCCGCGCACAAAGTCATTCCCGGATCCGCCGTCCCCGCGATCGAAGCGGCCTGCCAGGCCGACCAGCTCGACGCCGACGCGCTCGCACGCGACGCCGCGCTCGGCGGCAACCTCGCGATTCCGCTCGTCAAGCAACTGACTGCACGCGTCAAAGCCGCCGATGCCGAAGCTGGCAAATACGTGCATTGGGGCGCGACGAGCCAGGACATCATCGACACCGCGACGGTACTGCAACTGCGCGACACTTTCGACCTGCTCGACGGCGGCCTGCAAGCCACCTGCGACGCGGTCGCGAAACTCGCGGCCACCCATCGCGCGACACCGATGATCGGCCGCACGTGGCTGCAACAGGCGCTGCCGATCACGCTGGGTCTGAAGTTCGCGCAATGGCTCGACGCGCTGTTGCGTCATCGCGAGCGGCTCGATGCGTTGCGCGAACGTGTGCTGGTGCTGCAATTCGGCGGCGCGGCCGGCACCCTCGCGAGTCTGCGCGAGGCGGCGCCGCAGGTCACGCAGTCGCTCGCCAAGGAACTCGGCCTCGCGGTACCGACCTTGCCGTGGCACACGCAACGCGATCGCATCGCCGAGACGGCGTCGCTGTTCGGCATGCTGATCGGCACGCTCGGCAAGATCGCGCGCGACGTGTCGCTGCAGATGCAAACCGAAATCGACGAACTCGCCGAACCGGCTGCGGCCGGCAAGGGCGGTTCGTCGACGATGCCGCACAAACGCAACCCGGTCGGTTGCGCGGCGGTACTGACGGCCGCGACACGCGCGCCCGGCCTCGTGGCGACCGTGTTCGCCGGCATGGTGCAGGAGCACGAACGCGCGCTCGGCGGCTGGCAGGCCGAATGGGACGCGCTGCCGGATCTCGCGCGCCTCGCGGGCGGCGCGCTCGCGAACATCGAACAGATCGCGTCCGGTCTGAGCGTGAACGTACCGCGCCTCGCCGCGAATCTCGACGTCACGCACGGCCTGATCCTCGGCGAAGCGGTGATGCTCGCGCTCGGCGATTCCATCGGCCGGCTCGACGCGCATCATCTGGTCGAGCGCGCGTCGAAGGCGGCGATCCGCGACGGCAAGACGCTGTATGACGTGCTCGCCGCCGACGCGGCCGTCACCGAACATCTTTCGCTCGAGCGCCTGAAGCAGCTGCTCGATCCCGCTCAATACGTCGGCCAGGCGCACGCATATGTCGACGCCGCGCTGACGCTTCACACCACGCGCGCGCAGCGCGCCCATTCCAAGGAGTAACCGGCATGCCCTACGCCGCAGTCAACGGCACCGAGCTTCACTATCGTATCGACGGCGATCGTCACGGCCACGCGCCGTGGCTCGTGCTGTCGAATTCGCTCGGCTGCGATATGTCCATGTGGACGCCGCAGGTCGCGGCGTTGTCGAAGCATTTCCGCGTGCTGCGCTACGACACGCGCGGCCACGGTCATTCGGAAGCGCCGAAGGGTCCATACACGATCGAGCAGCTGAGCGGCGACGTGCTCGGCCTGATGGATACGCTGAAGATCGCGCGCGCGAATTTCTGCGGCATATCGATGGGCGGCCTGACCGGCGTCGCACTCGCCGCGCGTCACGGCGACCGCTTCGAGCGCGTCGTGTTGTGCAACACGGCCGCGCGCATCGGCTCGCCGGAAGTGTGGGTGCCGCGTGCCGCGAAGGCGCGCAGCGAAGGCATGTTCGCGCTCGCCGACGCGGTGCTGCCGCGCTGGTTCACGGCAGACTTCATCGAGCGCGAGCCGGTCGTGCTGGCGATGATCCGCGACGTGTTCGTGCATACCGACAAGGAAGGCTACGCATCGAACTGCGACGCGATCGACGCGGCCGACCTGCGGCCCGAAACGCCGGGCATCAAGCTGCCGACGCTCGTGATCAGCGGCACGCACGATCTGGCCGCCACGGCCGCGCAAGGCCGCGAACTTGCGCAGTCGATTCCGGGCGCGCGCTACGTCGAACTCAATGCCTCGCATATCTCCAACATCGAAAAGGCCGGTGAGTTCACGAAGACCGTGCTCGACTTCCTGACGGAGGCAAAATGAACGACGAAGACCGTTACGAAGCCGGTATGGAGGTGCGTCGCGCGGTGCTGGGCAACGCGCACGTCGACCGTTCGCTCGCGAACCGCACCGAGCTGACCGAGGAGTTCCAGAACCTGATCACGCGTTACGCATGGGGCGAGATCTGGACGCGTGAAGGTCTGCCGCGTCATACGCGCAGCCTGCTGACGATCGCGATGATGGTGGCGTTGAATCGCAGCGAAGAACTCGCGCTGCACCTGCGTGCCGCCAAAAACAACGGCGTGACGCGCGAGCAGATCAAGGAAGTGCTGCTGCAGACCGCGATCTACTGCGGCGTGCCGGCGGCCAACTCCGCATTCCATCTGGCCGACAAGCTGTTTCGCGAGGATGATGCGGCGGCCGCGGCGGCGAAGTCGTAAAGACTGAGCACACGTAACTGGCCCTGCGCATCGCGCAGCGCGGCGATAAAGGCCGGGTGTCGAGCAGCGCATTGAGGTACTGGCGGTAGGAAGGGTTGCGGTAGCGGCCGGCCATTTCAGTTCGTCCATTCCGACCGGCCGCGACAGGTCAGGACTGCCTTGCGTTCAATGCAGGCCAGCGGGCCAGGGCAATGAACCACAGCAGAATGACGTTCGCCACCGGAATGAAGGTGAGCAGCGACCAGGCGCCCGCATATCCCGCCTTCTTCAGGATCAGCCATAGCGGGATAATCTCCGCGATGACGACGACAAGAACAAACACCAGCGAGTGCCATATGGAAAGAGCGCCCACGCATACCTCAATTTTTTAAAGTTGACGGGCAGAGCTGAGGATAACGACGCACGGGCGACTCCTTTCTCAATATTTCCGGCTGCCATCGATGCCGCACACCCGCTGCGCTTCACGTGCGTAGTCCTGCAACGCGGTCAGTTTCCGTATGGTCGCATCCCCGTCGCTGGTGATACCGAGAAGATCGTCAGCAGCCGCTGCGTCAAGTCCGGCTGTACCGGCTCCATCAGCTCCAACCATCCGTTCGCATCCGACCGTGCGGGAGGCGGCCAGACACTTCCGCGCCACGCAGCTGGCCGTACTCGACGCGTGCGAAGACTGGGAGGGCGATGGTTACATGCGGCCCGCAACGGGCTTTCGCGCCGGAAGCGGTATCGGATCGATTGCCCGCCTTGGCGACTATCTCGTGGAAGCCTACAGATAGACCCGAACCAGACGTACAGGCCGCGCGGGCAAGGGGTGTAATGATTGAAACAGAGCGAGGCAGGGGCCTTATGACGCGCCGCTCGCAGGCAAAAAAAGACCCGCGCGATGCGGGTCCGGGTCTGAACTGGCGCGGTTCACTCGATATGCCTGTACCGAGTGTCCCCGCCGCCACGCTGCAACTGTTTCGAAACGATAAGAAACTGTTCGTCACTAATCGTACACTCCAGTTCGCCTATCTCGTACACAGCAATCAGCTTGATCTTATTTCCGTTTCGCTCCTCAAAGGTAATCTGATACACCCCGCGCCACATTGGTTCGCCATCCTCATATTTACCGATCTTCTCGGACGCCAGTCGCACGGCCCTTGTTTTCGTAGCATCGAAATCCAGGGAGAGGATGTCAGTTTTTCTTAGCGCCATCTGGGCCACATAGGCCGGAAACCGGTCGCCGCATGGCGGGTATGGTCCGGGTTCCGCCAGGCATAGCGCGGGAAGGGATAGCAGCAGGACTGCAAAAGCGTGTTTCATGGATTCAAAGACCTCACTCTATCTGCTTGAACATTCTGTCAGCCTCGACTCTTGACAGCAAATGCTTCGAAACGACAAAAACCTCTACGGCACTCATTGAGCATTCAAATTCGCCAGCGTCGTTCACAGCAATCACCTTGACCTTGTTTCCGTTTTTTTCGTGAAAGGTGATGTGATAGACCTCACGCCACAACTGTTCGCCATCCTCATCTTTTCCTATTTTCTCGGACGCCAGTTGCACGGCTTGGGTTTTCGTATAGTCGATACTGCCAAGCATGCCAGCTTTTTTTAGGCTGTTTTCGGCGATGTTGGTCGGCCACCCGTCGCACGGCGGGTTCGGTCTGCCTTGCGCCAGGCATAGCGCGGGAAGGGATAGCAGCAGGACTGCAAAGGTGCGTTTCATGGATGTTTCACCCTAAGCATTCTGTCGCCACTGTTCCAGATTTGCTTGCGGTATGGCAAGTGCAGAACGATACATCCATTTGACGCGTTGCCGGGATCGGTCTGGCTGTCGCCGTGGATCATGAAGGCGGAACGTTCGCCTAAGCACGTTCCGCAAACCGGGTTAAGCCGCATCGAGAACGGTCCAGTTTTAGGGTGCGGAAACGGTGCCGTAATTTCATACAGGCCAACGGGGATTGGTCCCCAGTCGCGGACATACTGGCTACTGTGTTTATTCTTGTGCTCCCCCTTGCCGGAATATCCCTTACCTGTGGTTAATTTGTCGTTGTGATACAACAAGTGGCTCTCACGCTTGTAAATCCACACCACCGTCTTTTCCTCATTGGTTGTACGAACCAACGATTACACCAGATCATCTGGCTGCACACAATTTTTAAGATATACGTCAGTTTGATCTGCATCCCCGTATCGAGCCGACAGAGGCAAGTGCAATTGATCGCGAAAGATCACGGCGAATATGAGTATGGGGCCGATTCGTGGGGAAAACAGAACCACGCCGCAACGATTGCCGGCGCAACACAATGTAAAGAATGCGAATCAAAGCAACAAAAAAGAACGCGAAGATGCAGCCGCAACGAACGTTCAAAACGCAGATGTGCAAAAGCCGGACGTTACGAAGGTCGGCGAAGTGAAGCCTCAAGCCACGAAAACCGCAGCATACGAAAGCCGCAAAACGAAAACGCCTGTTACCGTTGTGAAGGAATGCGCGCCGTTCAGGACTGGTATCGAAGGAATCCGCACGGCATTCGCGGATTCGGCGCGCGTCGATATTTTTTATGCGGTAGTCGTCGCTACAACGCTCACCGGCGCCTGCACGCACACCGCACGCAACACCGTCTCCTTGATCACCTCGCGCCAATGCGCGAGCGCCGCCTCGTCCATCAGCGGCTCGCCGAGAAACGCGCCGAGCGTGTACTGATTGGCGTTATAGAAATAGCCGAGCGACGCGATCATCAGATACACGTCGCGCGCCGCGATATCGGTGCGAAACACGTGCTGCGCGCGGCCCGCCTCCAATAGCCTCTGCACGACCGAAATCGCGTAGCCCGAAATCTCCTTGAGCTTCTGCGATTTTTTCGCATGCTTGCCCTGGTGCAGATTTTCGCTCGACAGCAGCGTCACGAACTCCGGGTGATCGAGGTAGTACTGCCAGACGAACTCGACCATCTGTTCGAGGCCATGCACCGGATCGCGCAGATCGAGATCGAGTTTGCTTTCCGCTTCGTTGAACTGCGTGTAGATCGTCTCCAGCACTTCGATGAACAGCTGCTCCTTGCTGCCGAAGTAGTAATAGATCATCCGGTCGTGCGAACGCGCGCCCTTCGAAATACTTTCGATGCGGCCGCTCGCATAACCCTGCTTCGCGAACACCCTGATGGCCGCCTTCAGGATCTTGGCGCGCGTGTCCTGCGCCTGTTTCGCGCGGATACCGATGGCGCCCGGCTTGCGGGCGGCGGTGGGGCTCATGACGGTCTCGGATCTCTTTGTCAGCGTAGGTTTGAACGGCGGGCGCACAGACTCAGCACGCCGATGCCGCATTGCACCATGATTCCGCGTGACGGAAAACACGTTGCACAGTCGATTTTGATCGAGTAGATTTCAATCGAGTTTGGTGTAGAAGATACTACATGAACGGTGAGTGACCGCAACATGAAAATGGGCGGCCCACGCGGAAATGCCCTGAAACCGGGACGATTCGCGCACCACGCAGCACCGCCAGCCATGTCGCGCCTGTGATGTCGTAGGGAACCCCACGATGACAGAACATACGAAGGTCGATTTCGGTGCAGAGAGTGTCGATCGCGATACCGCGTCGACGCCGGGGCCGACCGTGCTCGCAAAGTCGGCGCCGCGCAGCGAGCGCATGGCCTCGAACAAGATCGAATGCAATGCGTGTCCGGTGCTGTGCCAGATCTCGGAAGGGCGCACCGGCGCGTGCGACCGTTATGCGAATGCGGATGGGCGGTTGATTCGCGTCGATCCGGTGGTGTTTCTGTCGCGTACGGATGATGCCGACGCCGATCCGGCAAATGCGGCGATCGAATTCGGCACAGCCCCCGCCGCGGACCCAGGCACCACCGAACCCGCCCTCTTCGTCACCGGCGTCGGTGCCTCCTCGACCTATCCCGACTACAAGCCCGCGCCGTTCATCGTCGCGTCGAAGCTCGACGACGTCGACATGGTCACCGTCGTCACCGAAGGCATCTTCAGCTATTGCAGCTTCAAGGTGAAGATCGACACCGACCGCTTTCTCGGCCCCGAACAGGCCAACGTGCGCTGCGACGGCGAGATCGTCGGTCACGTGAGCACGGCCGAATACGGCTCGCAGATGCTGAGCCTCGGCGGCGTCCATCATCTGACCGGCGGCAGCAAGAAAGAAGGCCGCGTGACCTGCGACATGATGCTCGCGCTCGGCAACAAGGAGGCGGTCGAGCTTGGTATCGACGGCGGCGCGAGTCTCGTGATTCGCGCCGGCGTCGCGCCGATCGTCGACGGTGTCGAGGAGCAGCGCATGCGCGTCGGCTGCGGCTCCGCGACGATCGGTATCTTCGCGAAGCAATGGTTCGGCCACGTCGATGAGGTGGTGGTCGTCGACGATCACATTACGGGCGTGCTGACCGAGCACCAGGCGGGCCGCTGCCTCGGCATGACGCGCTCGGGACTCAAGATACGCGGCCGCAAATCGACGCCGGGCCGCTATTTCCAGGTTGCCAATCCTGGCACCGGTTGGGGGGGCACCGACATTCAGGACCCGCTCGCGATCGTCGAAGGATTCGATCCGTCGGTCGCGAAGCCGGGCATGCGCGTGCTGATGGTCTCGACGACCGGCGAACACGCGCAATGGTACGAACTCGACGCACAGCTCGTGCCGCGCATCGCGCCGATGCCCGACGCGGTGCGCCGCACGGTCGAGCGGATCGGCGAGAACTGCGAGCCGTCGCTCGCGACGGTGCTGTTTCTCGGCGGCGCGGGCGGCAGTCTGCGCGCCGGCGCGACCGAGAATCCGGTGCTGCTCACGCGCGCGATCAAGCGCAAGCTCGTCAACGTCACGTGCGGCGGCGCGCCGGCTTATGTGTGGCCGGGCGGCGGCATCACCGTGATGGTCGATGTGACGCGCATGCCGGACCGCTCGTTCGGCACGGTGCCGACACCGGCGCTCGTCGCGCCGATCGAATTCACGATGACGTACGACACGTACCGCGATCTCGGCGGCCACGTCGAGGCGGTGCGCTCGTTGCAGAGCGTGCTCGCGAGCGGGCCGACGCATACGGAAGGCGCGCCGCTCGCGCGGCGGACGCTGGCTCGCGATCCGGACAATCCGTGGCCGCCTGCAATGCCCGGTTAAGCACCCTGACCAAAAAATCACACGATGACCCCCACCCGAACCCGCCTCGACGAACACCGCTGGCATTGGCAGCACGGGCCGATCGACCTGATCCTCGGCGCCGACGGCGAGCCCGACGCGGTGCGTGCCGCATATGACGCATGCTGGGAGCGCTTCAGTCCTGTGCTGGAGGAGCTGGTCCGCGAATTGAACGTGCTTCGGCAACCAGTGCAGGCTGTGGCGGCACGACATGATTGCCCGCTTCGAGGGCCGGTCGCGACGCGTATGTGGCGTGCGTGTCATCCGCATCGTTCGAGCTTCATCACGCCGATGGCGGCGGTTGCGGGCAGCGTCGCCGACGAACTGATCGCCGCGTTCGCGCGCGACGGCATCGCGCGTGCGTTCATCAACAACGGCGGCGACATCGCGCTGCACCTGGCGGCGGGGCAGCAGTATCGCGTGGGCGTGTTGGCGGACCTCGCGCAAATTTCGGGCACGCGTTTCGCGCACGACCCTGCGCTCGACGCGCATCTGACGCTCGACGCTCGGCAGCCGATTCGCGGCGTCGCGACGAGCGGCTGGCGCGGCCGCAGCTTCAGTCTCGGCATCGCCGACAGCGTGACCGTGCTCGCGCGCGATGCCGCGAGCGCCGACGCCGCCGCGACGATGATCGCGAACGCGGTCGAGCTCGACCATGCGGGAATCGTGCGGCGTCCGGCGTCGTCGCTGAAGGACGATAGCGATCTCGGCGATCTGCTGGTGACCGTCGACGTGCCGCGTCTGCCGCAGCCGCTGATCGATTTCGCGCTCGCGCGCGGCGTCGATGTCGCGAAGCGGTTGCGCGGCCAGGGTTTGATCGAAGGCGCCGCGCTGTTCCTGCAAGGACGGGCGCGGGTCACCGGCATCGACGATTCACGCGCGTTGTCCGCCACGCGCGTTTCACTGACAACGGAGGCGCCGTGTTCGAAATACGCCGCGTGCTGACGCACGTCGAAGACATCTTTCACGAGTTCGGCCCCGCGCCCGCGCAGCCGCTCAAACGAGGCGCGATCGCCGCGGTGATGACGAATCCGTTCGCGGGCCGCTACGAGCCGAAAATCGAACATGCGATGGAAGCGCTGAAGCCGATCGGCTTCGAGATGGCGCAACGGCTGCTGACGGCGATGGCGGTGCCGCATGCGTCGATCGAAAGCTATGGGAAGGGCGCGATCGTCGGCGCGCGCGGGGAACTCGAGCACGGCGCGCTATGGCATGTGCCCGGCGGCTACGCGATGCGCGAGCTGCTCGAAAAGCACGGCGTGCCGACCCACGCGATCGTACCGTCGACGAAGAAGGTCGGCGCGCCGTCCACCGCGCTCGACGTGCCGCTCACGCATGTCAACGCGAGCTACGTGCGCAGCCACTTCGATGCGATCGAAGTGCGCGTGCCCGGCGCCCCAGCCGCCGACGAGATCGTCTACATCCTCGTGATGAGCACGGGGCAGCGCGTGCATGCGCGGGTGGGCGGCCTCGCGAAAGAGGCGATCGTCGGCAAGGATGGCTTGCGCTGAAGCGGCGCGCGGCAACCATACAGCAAGGCAACGAAACTCGGAGAGCGCAAATGGCAATCAGGCTTCGCAAGCTGGTCGTGCAGGTCGACGAAACACGCATCGAAATGGGCCAGACCGTCGAGCCGCCCGCGCGCCGCGCGGTCGCGATCGCGGTGATCGATAATCCGTATGCGGGCCGCTATGAGGCGAAGCTCGACGCGCTGATCGAAGCTGGCGAGGAACTCGGCGCGCTGCTCGGCAAGCGCTGCGTCGAGGCGTTGGGCATCGCGCCCGGGGCGGCGCAAAGCTACGGCAAGGCGGCAATCGTCGGCGAGGCGGGCGAACTCGAACATGCGGCCGCGATCCTGCATCCGAAGCTCGGCGCGCCGCTGCGCGCGGCGGTCGAAAAGGGCGCGGCGCTGGTGCCGTCGGCGAAGAAGATCGGCACCCTGGGCACCGCGATCGACGTGCCGCTCGGCCACAAGGACGCCGCCTACGTGCGCAGCCATTTCGACGCGATCGAGGCGCGCGTGGCCGATGCGCCGCGCGCGAACGAAATCGTCGTGGCGGTCGCAGTGACCGCGTCGGGCCGGCCGCTGCCGCGCATCGGCGGCTTGCAGGCGAACGAGATCAAAGGCGAGGACGGCCTGCGCTGAGCGATCGTTTTTTTCAGCCGCCTGTTTGCCGTCGCTTGTTTTGCGGGTTGTTTCGCTGGTAGTGTCCTGCCGTTGACGCGGGCGCGCATGGTGCCGCCCGCGCTGCAACGTCCGCCGATCGGGCCGCTGCGCATGTTGCGCGCGCGCCGTTCGGCGAGCCGACGAGGGTCGCGATGCTTTCGAATCTGCTGGTACAACTGGTCAATGGACTCGCCGACGCGTCGACGCTGTTTCTGGTCGCCGCCGGTTTGTCGTTGATCTTCGGCGTGACGCGCATCGTCAACTTTGCGCACGGCTCGTTCTATATGTTCGGCATTTACGTCGCGTATAGCATCGCGAGCCGCTTTGGCCACACGGCGGGCGGCTTCTGGCTGTCGGTGCTCGCCGCCGCGCTCGCGGTCGCGGTGTTGGGCGCGCTCGTCGAAATCGTCGTGTTGCGGCGGATCTATCAGGCGCCGGAGTTATTCCATCTGCTCGCCACGTTTGCGCTCGTGTTGATCTTTCGCGACGCCGCGCTATGGCTTTGGGGCCCGGAGGATCTGTTCGGCCCGCGCGCGCCGCATCTCGCGGGCGCGGTCGACTTTCTCGGCCATCCGCTGCCCACGTACGACATCGCGCTGATCGTGATCGGTCCGGTCGTCTTGCTGCTGCTGTGGTACGCGTTGACGCGCACGCGTTGGGGCACGCTCGTGCGCGCCGCGACGCAGGATCGCGAGATGCTCGGCGCGCTCGGCATCAATCAGGCGTGGCTGTTTACCGGCGTGTTCTTCGTCGGCGCGTTTCTCGCGGGACTCGGCGGCGCGCTGCAAGGGCCGCGCATGTCGGCGAACCTGTCGCTCGACCTCGAGACGATCGGCAATGCGTTCGTGGTCGTCGTGGTCGGTGGCATGGGTTCGATTCCGGGCGCATTCGTCGCCGCGCTGCTGATCGCCGAGATCAAGGCGCTGTGCATCGGTATCGGGCACGTGACGATCTTCGGCATCGGTTTATCGCTGAGCCGCTTCACGCTGGTGGCCGAATTCGTCGTGATGGCGGTCGTGCTGGTGGTGCGGCCTTGGGGTTTGCTCGGCCGCGCGAGCGCCGCGGTGCGCGCGATGGGTACGCCGGAAACGCCATTGCGTCCGGCGGGCAGGCGTCTGAAGGGGCTGGCCGCCTTCGTGTTGCTGGTGCTGGTTCTGGCGCCGCTCGCGGCCAACGCGTTTCCGTATATGCCGGTGCTGCTGGTTGAAATCCTGATCGCGGTGCTGTTCGCGGCGAGTCTGCATTTCATCATGGGTCCGGGCGGCCTGCATTCGTTTGGCCATGCCGCGTACTTTGGACTTGGCGCTTACGGCGCGGCGCTGTTTCTGAAGGTGCTGAATCTGCCGATGGAAGCCGCGTTGCTGCTCGGGCCGCTGCTGGCGGTGGTGGGCGCGCTCGTGTTCGGCTGGTTCTGCGTGCGCCTGTCCGGTGTCTATCTGGCGATGCTGACGCTCGCGTTCGCGCAGATCGTCTGGTCGGTCGTGTTCCAGTGGGACGACGTGACGGGCGGCAGCAACGGCATTCTCGGTCTTTGGCCGTCGAACTGGCTGTCGTCGCAGGTCGCGTTCTACTACCTGACGCTCGCGTGCGCCGTGCTCGGCGTGTGGCTGCTGCGCCGCATGCTGTTCTCGCCGCTCGGCTATGCGATGCGCGCGTCGCGCGATTCCGCGCTACGCGCCGAGGCGATCGGCATCGACGTGAAGCGGGTTCAGTGGGCGTCGTTCGTGATCGCGGCGTTGTTCTGCGGACTCGCCGGATCGCTGTACGCGTTTTCGAAGGGCAACATCTCGCCCGAAGTGATCAGCGTGAGCCGCTCGGTCGATGGCCTCGTGATGGTGCTGCTCGGCGGCTTGCAGACGTTGAGCGGGCCGATCGTCGGCGCGGCCGTGTTTACGTGGCTGCAGGACACGGTCGCGCGCCAGACCGACTACTGGCAGGCGCTGCTCGGCCTCGCGATCCTGCTGCTGGTGATCGCGTTTCCACAGGGTATCGTCGGCTTCATTCGCGAGCGTTTCGGCGACGCGAACGGCGATCAGGCCGACAAGACCAACGGCGGCGCCGCGTCGCCGTCGCAACGGGCCGCCGCGGTCAAGGAGGGGCTATGAGCCTGCTGCGCGTAAGCGGTCTGTCGAGATCGTTCGGAGGACTGAAGGCGGTCGATAACGTTTCATTCGATCTCGAGGCGGGTCAACTGCTGGCGCTGCTCGGCCCCAACGGCGCGGGCAAATCGACTTGTTTCAACATGGTCAACGGCCAGTTGCAGCCGTCGTCGGGTTCGATTCTGCTCGACGGTCACGAACTCGTCGGCATGCGGCCGCGCGATATCTGGCGGCGCGGCGTCGGCCGCACGTTCCAGATCGCCGCGACGTTCAACTCGATGACGGTGCTCGAAAACGTGCAAATGGCGCTGGTGTCGCGCGAGAAAAAGACCTTCGGCCTCTGGAAGCCAGCGGGCTCGCACCATGCCGACGAAGCGTTCGCGCTGCTCGAACAGGTCGGCATGGGCGCGCACGCGAAGCGCGCGTGCGGCGTGCTCGCGTATGGCGACGTGAAGCGCGTCGAGCTTGCGATCGCGCTCGCGAACCGGCCAAAGCTGCTGTTGATGGACGAACCGACCGCCGGCATGGCGCCGAAGGAGCGCAACGAATTGATGGCGTTGACCAGGCGGCTGGTGACCGAACACGAGATCGGCGTGCTGTTCACCGAACACAGCATGGACGTCGTATTCGCGTACGCCGACCGGATGATCGTGCTCGCGCGCGGCAAGCTGATCGCCGAAGGCGACGCCGACACGATCCGCAACGACGCACGCGTGCAGGAGGTCTATTTCGGCACCGGCAAGACGTTCCGGCCGCACGCGCCACTGCAAGACGCGTCGGGCAGCGCGCGGGATCGTGGAGCATTGCAATGAGCGAACCGATGCTGAAAGTCTCCGGCCTCAATGCGTTCTACGGTCGCGCGCACATTCTGTTCGACGTCGGCCTCGAAGTCGGCCGCGGCGAGGTGGTCGCGCTGATGGGCCGCAACGGCGCCGGCAAATCGACGACGATGAAAGCGGTGATGGGACTGCTGCCGCGCCGCCACGGTGAAGTGACGTTTCGCGGCCAGAACATCAGCGCGCTCGCGCCGTACAAGATCGCGCGCATGGGCGTCGGTTTCGTGCCCGAGGACCGCCGCGTGTTCGCGGACCTGACGGTGATGGAAAACCTCGACACGGGCCGCCAGCCGCCGCGCGAAGGCGCGCCGCAATGGACGCCCGACAAGCTGTTCCGCCTGTTTCCGAATCTCGGCGAAATGCCGAAGCGCCCCGGCGGCCAGATGAGCGGCGGCGAGCAGCAGATGCTGACCGTGTCGCGCACGCTAATGGGCAATCCGTATCTGGTGCTGCTCGACGAACCGTCCGAAGGCGTCGCGCCGGTGATCGTCGAGCAGATGGCGAACATGATTCTCGAACTGAAACGCGAAGGGCTATCCATTCTGTTATCCGAACAGAATCTGCACTTCGCCGAGCTGGTCAGCGACCGCGCGTATGTGCTCGAGAAAGGGCAGATCCGTTTCAGCGGCACGATCGGCGAACTCGCACGGAACGAAACAGTGAGGCGCGCTTATCTGAGCGTGTGAATTCATCGGGTAGTGTCGGCGAAAGGAGAGGCAGATGGCGGCAGAGACGTTGACAGGCTTGTCGGGCAAGGTCGCGGTAACGAACATCGGGCTGCTGCTGTCGGGCGATATCGATCAGCCGATTCTCGACGCGGACACGCTGGTGATCGACGACGGCGTGATCGTCGCGCTCGGCCGCGAGAAAGACTGCGATCTCGAAGGCGCGCGCACGACGGTCGACTGCAAGGGCACGACGGTCGCGCCGGGCCTGATCGACTCGCACGTGCATCCGGTGTTCGGTGACTGGACGCCGCGCCAGAATCAGCTCGGCTGGATCGAGTCGAATCTGAACGGCGGTGTGACGACGATGATCTCGGCCGGCGAAGTGCATTTGCCTGGCCGTCCGAAAGACGTGCTCGGCGTGAAGGCGCTCGCGATCACCGCGCAGCGCTCGTTCGACGGCATGCGCGCGGCCGGCGTCGGTGGCGGCGTCAAGGTGCTGGCAGGCGCGCCGGTGATCGAGAAGGGCATGGTCGAGCAGGACTTCAAGGAGCTGTCCGAAGCCGGTGTGAAGCTGCTCGGCGAAGTCGGCCTCGGCAGCGTGAAGGGCGGCGAGGAAGCGCAACAGATGGTCGCGTGGGCGCGCAAGTACGGTATCCAGAGCACGATTCACACGGGCGGTCCGTCGATTCCGGGCTCCGGCCTGATCGATCGGGACGTGGTGCTCGCCGCCGATGCCGATGTGATCGGCCACGTCAATGGCGGCCATACGTCGCTGTCGTACCGGCACGTGTGCGATCTGTGCGAGCAGTCGAGCCGCGCGCTCGAAATCGTCCACAACGGCAACGAGCGGATCGCGTTGCTGACCGCGCGCCATGCGGTCGAGCTGAAATGCCCGCATCGGATCATTCTCGGCACCGATAGCCCGGCCGGCTCCGGCGTGCAACCGCTCGGCATTCTGCGCATGATCGCGCTGATCTCGAGCCTCGCCGACGTCCCCGCCGAAATCGCGTTCTGCTTTGCGACCGGCAATACCGCGCGGCAGCGCCACCTGCGCCAGGGGCTGATCGAGGTGGGCCGTCCCGCCGATCTCGTGTTCATGGACCGCGCGCAGCATACGGCCGCCGACACGCTGCTCGAAAGCGTGCAGCTCGGCGATATTCCGGGTGTGGGGATGGTGATGATCGATGGTCTGATCCGCTGCCGGCGCAGCCGCAATACGCCGCCCGCGACCGAAGTGCCGGTGGTGCTGTGAACGCGCGGCGCGACAGGGTGCTCGCATCATGATGAACCGCGCCGCGCAGCTCGTGCTGAAGGTGAACGGCGCGACGCATGTGGTCAGCGCGGCGGCGCAGACACCGCTGCTCTACTTGCTGCGCAATGATCTCGCGCTGAACGGGCCGAAGTTCGGGTGCGGTCTCGGCGAATGCGGCGCCTGCACCGTGCTGCTCGACGGCATGCCGACGCGCGCCTGCGTGACGACCGCCGAAGTCGCGCTGGGCCGCGAGATCACGACGCTCGAAGGGCTCGGCACGCGCACCGCGTTGCATCCGGTGCAGCAGGCGTTCATCGACGAACAGGCCGCGCAGTGCGGCTACTGCCTGAACGGCATGATCATGACCGCGAAGGCGCTGCTCGATCGCGATCCGCATCCGAGCGTCGCGACGATCCAGCGCGAGCTGTCGCGCAATCTGTGTCGCTGCGGCACGCATGTCGAGATCGTGCGCGCGGTGCAGCGCGCGGCGCAATTGCTCGACGCGCAAACGGACGTGGACGACGGAGCGCGCGTATGACCGGGCCGGACTTCAGCGTCGATCGTCGTGGCGCGACGCCGTCGCGCAAGCAGTTGTACGACGCGCACAGCGTGCTGATCGTCGCGCGGCCGCCGCATGCACCGGTCAAGGCCGCGCTCGGCCAGCCGGGTTCGCGGTCTTCGTTCGTGCCGAGCGAGGCGGATCTGTTTCTGGTCGTGCGCGACGATGGCAGCGTGGTCGCGTTCAACGGTCACGTGGACCTGGGCACCGGCATCGGCACCGCGCTCGCGCAGATCGTCGCGGAAGAACTCGATGTGCCGTTGACGCGTGTATCGATCGTGCTCGGCCATACCGGCGAAACGCCGAACCAGGGACCGACGATCGCCAGCGCGACGATCCAGATTTCGGCGGTGCCGCTGCGGCAGGCGGCGGCGCAAGCGCGTCAGTATCTGGTCGCGCAAGCGGCCGCGCGCCTGAATGTAGACGCGAACGATCTCGACGTGCAGGACAGCCGCGTGTTTCCACGCGATGGCGACCCGGCGCAGGGCATTCACTATGGCGAGCTGATCAAAGGCCAGCGTGTCGAACTGCTGCTGTCGAACGATGCGCCTTTGAAACCGCCGCACGCGTATCGCGTCGTCGGTAAAAGCGCGCCGCGTGTCGACATTCCCGCGAAGGCGACCGGTGAGCTGAGCTTCGTGCACGACGTGCGCGTGCCCGGCATGCTGCATGGACGCGTGGTGCGGCCGCCTTATGCGGGCGTCGCGCAGGGTGAGTTCATCGGGCATAGCCTGCTGGAAGTGAACGAAGCGGCGATTCGCGATTTGCCTGGCATCGTCAAGGTGGTCGTGATTCGCGATTTCGTCGGTATCGTCGCCGAGCGTGAGGAGATTGCGCAACAGGCGGCGCAGCGGCTCGACGTGCGATGGAAAACGGTCGATGGCCTGCCGCCGCTCGACACGAGCGAGCAGGTCGAAGCGGCGTTGCGCGCGAATCCGGCGACGCGGCGCGATCTGGTGATCGAAGGCGACGTGGATGCGGCGCTCGCGCAAGACCCGTCGCGCACGTTGGAACGCACCTACGTTTGGCCGTTCCAGATGCACGCATCGATCGGCCCGTCGTGCGCGGTCGCGGACTATCGCAACGGAGACGGCGACGACACGCAGCTGAAAATCTGGTCCGGCACGCAGAACCCGCATTCACTGCGCGCCGACCTCGCGTTATTGCTGACACTCGACGAAGCGCGCATCGACATCGTGCGGATGGATGCGGCGGGCTGCTACGGACGCAATTGCGCTGACGACGTCGCCGCCGACGCCGCGCTGCTGTCGCGCGCAGTCGGCGCGCCGGTGCGCGTGCAGCTATCGCGCGAGGACGAACACGCGTGGGAACCGAAGGGCGCCGCGCAACTGATGGACGTACGCGGCGCGCTCACCGCCGAAGGCGAACTGGCCGCCTACGACTTTGCGACGCGCTATCCGTCGAACGACGCCCCCACGCTCGCGCTGCTGCTGACCGGCACGATTCCCGCGCAGCCGCAGGTGTTCGAGATGGGCGACCGCACGGCCGTGCCGCCGTACGACTATCGCAGCATGCGCATCGTCTGCGACGACACGCCGCCGATCGTGCGCGCCGCGTGGCTGCGCGGTGTGTCCGCGTTGCCGAACACGTTCGCGCACGAGTCGTTCATCGACGAACTGGCCGAGCAGGCCGGCGTCGATCCGGTCGAATTCCGCCTCAGGCATCTGACCGATCCGCGCGCGATCGACCTCGTCAAGGCGGTCGCGGCGAAAGCCGGGTGGGAACCGCGCGAACCCGCGTTCAGAACGCGCGGCGAGGACCACGAAGACGGCAACATCGCGCGCGGCCGCGGCATCGCGTACGCACGCTACGTGCACAGCAAATTCCCGGGGTTCGGCGCCGCATGGTCCGCGTGGGTCGCCGACGTCGAAGTCGATCGCAACAGCGGCGAACTGGCGGTCACGCGCGTCGTGGTCGGCCAGGACACCGGCACGATGGTCAATCCGGATGGCGTGCGTCACCAGATTCACGGCAACGTGATCCAGACGACGAGCCGCGCGCTGAAGGAGCAGGTCAGGTTCGGCGACAACGCGGTGACGAGCCAGGAGTGGGGCGCGTATCCGATCCTGACGTTCCGCGAAGTGCCGGTGATCGACGTCGTGATGATGCCGCGCCACGGCGAGCCGCCGATGGGCGCGGGCGAGTCGGCGTCGCTGCCCGGCGCGGCCGCCATCGCCAATGCGCTGTACGACGCGACGGGGGTGCGTTTCCGTCGCCCGCCGTTCACGCCGGAAAAGATCCGCGCCGCGCTCGCCGACGCGCAGGCGGAAGACGCGGCGGCGGCGCGCAGGAAAAAGCGCTGGCGGCGCGGCTTTTTCGGCTTGTTGGCCGCGGGCGCGGTCGGCTGGCTTGGCGCGCTGTCGTTTGCCTCGGTTTCCAGCGCGCCGCTTGCGCCGATCACGCCGCCGCTTGCAAGCGCGTTTGCGCCGGAACTGGTCGCGCGTGGCAAGCTGCTCGCGTCGCTCGGTAATTGCGCGGTTTGCCATACCGCCCACAACGGCGTCCCGAACGCCGGCGGCAAGCCGCTCGCGACCCCGTTCGGCATCGTCTACAGCACCAACCTCACGCCCGACGGCCAGACCGGGATCGGCCACTGGTCGCTCGAAGCGTTCGTGCGCGCGATGCGGCACGGCATCAGCCGCGACGGTCATCGGCTGTATCCGGCGTTTCCGTACACGTCGTTCCAGAACATCTCCGATGACGATCTGCACGCGCTCTACGCGTATCTGATGTCGCAAACGCCGGTGCGCAGCCGGCCGCCCGAAACGAAGCTCGCGTTTCCTTTCAGCGTGCGTCCGCTGATGGCTGCATGGAACGGCCTGTTTCTCGGCCGCACCGCGTTTACCGCCAACCCCGCGCAGAGCGCGCAATGGAATCGCGGCGCGTATCTGGTGAATGGCCTTGGCCATTGCAGCGCGTGCCACACGCCGCGCAACGCGTTCGGCGCCGAGAAAACCGGCGCGGCGTTCATGGGCGGAGGCAGCGCCGAGGGCTGGGAAGCGCCCGCGCTGTCGGCGTTGTCGAATGCGCCGGTGCCGTGGAGCGAGGACGAACTGTTCCGCTATCTGCGCGACGGTCACGCGCCGTTGCACGGCGTCGCGGCCGGGCCGATGGCGCCGATGATCGGCGATCTGGCGGCGCTGCCCGACAGCGATATCCGCGCGATGGCCGTCTATCTCGCGTCGCTCAATCCGCTGGAGCCGAACGCCGATCCGGCCGCAACCGCGCGCGAATACGAACAGGCCAGCGCGATGACGGGCGCGCCGGTCACGGCGGGTGCGCGGCTTTTCGACGGCGCGTGCGCCGCGTGCCATCACACCGGCAGCGGACCTCAGTTGTTCGGCGCACATCCGTCGCTGGCGCTGAACACGAACCTGCACGGCGCGACGCCGGACAACCTGATTCGCGTGATTCTCGACGGCATCGGCTCGCCTGCGCGGCCCGAACTCGGTACGATGCCGGCTTACCGCGACAGTTTCAACGACGCCCAGGTCGCCGAGCTCGTGTCGTTCCTGCGCGCGCAGTTCGCGGGCGGCAAGCCGGCATGGCAGGACGTCGCCGCGAACGTGGCCAGAATCCGCGCGGAACCTCGCGAGCAATGAGCCGCCAGCCGTCGTCCGAAGGTGCGCAGGTCCACGCGCTTGCACGTCCTCACGTTCGCATGTCTGACTAAAACCACCATTCCTTCTGATAACGGAGAAACGCATGACCACGCGCGCAGGATGGATCTCTCGCCTCATGGTGTCGACCGTGTGCTCGTTTGCCGCGCTCGGCGCGAGCGCACAGCAGACCATCAAGATCGGTGAGATCAATAGCTACAAGGCGCAGCCTGCCTTTCTCGGGCCTTACAAGCAAGGCTGGAATCTCGCACTCGAGCAGGTGAACGCGGCGGGTGGCGTGCTCGGCAAGCAGCTCGAAGTCATTTCGCGCGACGACAACGGCAACCCCGGCGACACGATCCGCGTCGCCCAGGAGCTGATCGCGCGCGAGCAGGTGCAGGTGCTGTTCGGCGGCTTCCTGTCGAACACGGGCCTCGCGCTCGCCGACTTCGCGAAGCAGAAGAAGATCTTCTTCCTCGCGGCCGAACCGCTGACCGACAAGATCGTCTGGGCCGATGGCAACAAATACACGTACCGTCTGCGTCCTTCGACCTACATGCAGGTCGCGATGCTGGTGCCCGAGGCCGCGAAGCTGAAGAAGAAGCGCTGGGCGATCGTGTATCCGAACTACGAGTACGGGCAATCGGCGGTGGCGACCTTCAAGAAGCTGCTGACGGCCGCGCAGCCGGACGTGCAGTTCGTCGTCGAACAGGCGACGCCGCTCGGCAACGTCGACGCGGGCGCCGTGACCCAGGCGATCGCCGACGCGAAGCCCGACGCGATCTTCAACGTGCTGTTCGGCGCCGACCTCGGCAAGTTCGTGCGCGAGGGCAATACGCGCGGGCTCTTCAAGGATCGCGCGGTGGTGTCGCTCCTGACCGGCGAGCCCGACTACCTCGATCCGCTCGGCGCCGAAGCGCCGACCGGCTGGATCGTGACCGGCTACCCGTGGTATTCGATCGATACGGCCGCGAACAAGCAGTTCGTCGACACGTATCAGGCGAAATATCACGACTATCCGCGGTTGGGCTCGGTGGTCGGCTATTCAGCGCTGATGTCGATCGCGGACGGCATCAAGAAGGCGGGTTCGACCGATCCGGACAAACTCGCCGCCGCGTTCAAGGGGCTCAACGTGCAGACGCCATTCGGCCCGATCACGTACCGCGCGCAGGACAATCAGTCGACGATGGGCGCGTATGTCGGCGTGACCGGCGTGAAGGACGGCAAGGGTGTGATGACGTCGTACCGCTATGTGGATGGCGCGAGCGTGCAGCCATCGGACGCCGAGGTGAAGAAACTGCGCCCGGCGGATTGAGGACGTGGCGCGCGGCGGTCCGTCGTGACTGCCGCGCAATGGCCGCGCGAGTGTTGGTGAATGCGCGTCCGCAGCGGCTTTTGCCACGAGCGGGCGGCTTTGAAAACGGCGGTTGCCGTCGGCGAAACCTACTCTTCCGCGTCGTGCTCCGTGACGAAGCGCTTCAGATAAGCGAGCACGGCCGCTTCCATCGCGCGATGATCGGCGGTGTTTTTCGAGCCCGCGTTTTCTTCATCGCCGAACAGTGTGGACGGCGCGTTATGCACGTCCACTTCCTGCCCTTCGCGGAACACGCGAATTTCGTGGACGTCCTCGACGTACTCGGCGATCCAGTGCACGCCCTCGATATGCGTGCCAGCGCGAACCGTAACTATCTTCATGGCTGTCTCCATGCAAGGCGGTCGATTTGAGTTAGCGCTTCGGCGCTTACTCCCGTCCCATGTCCACCACCATACGCCGTCCCGCCGACGCACGCGAGTCCCGCCGCGCAACCGCCGCCGGACCATGGCGCGGATGGGCGCTCCGGCACGCTCGTTGCTGAACGATAGAGACTCACCCACAACCGGAGAACCGTCATGCCAGAGCAGAAAACCTTGAAGCGTGCCGAGGCCGATAAACGCGCCGGCAAATCAGCGAGTACTCAAGCGGGAGAGTTCGTCAAGGAACAGGTGGACAAGGTCCGCGCCGGCAAGCACGGCGTGCGCTCGCCGAAGCAGGCGATCGCGATCGGGTTGTCCGAGGCGCGGCGCGCGGGCGTCGACGTAAAGCCGCCGAAGAAGGGCGCCACGAGCGAGGCGACCCGCAAGAAAGCGCAGAAGGACAGCGCGGCGGGCAAGCACGAAGGCGCCGCGAAGAAGAGTGCGAGCAAGGAGTCGAGCGCGAAACGCTCGCGTGTGTCGGAGAGCGTGCTCGAGCGCGAGAGCAAGGCCGGGGCGTCGTCGGCGGCGATGTCGAAGCAGGCGAAGTCGGCGGCGGCCAAGCGGCCAGCCGCGAGCCGCTCGGCCGCAGCCAAAAAGGCCGCTGCGACGAAGGGCGCGGCTGGACGCTCCGCTGCCGCGAAAAAGGCCGCGCAAACGCGGGCCTCGCGCGCGCATCACTGAGCTTGCGGCTCGCAAAGCGGCAGCAATAAAAAAGAGCGGCGCACGCATGCGCGTGCCGCCGCTCTTTCGTCGTCGCCTGGTGGCGCGCTTGCGCGCCTTCTTACTGCACCGTCGCCAGCACCTCGCCAACGGTGCGGAAGAGCCGCGCGATCTGCTCTTCGTCGATGATCAGCGGCGGCGAGAATGCGAGGATGTCGCCGGTGAAACGGATCAGCACGCCTGCCTCGAAGCATTTGACGAACGCCTCGTAGGCGCGCGCGCCCGGCGCTCCGTCGCGCGATTCGAGCTCGATGCCCGCGACGAGGCCGAGATTGCGCACGTCCTTCACGTGCTTCGCGCCGCGCAGCCCATGCGCGGCGTCTTCGAACGTCGGCGCGAGGCTGGCCGCGCGCTCGAACAACTGGTCGCGGCGGTACAGATCGAGCGTCGCGATCGCGGCCGCGGCAGCCGCCGGATGCGCCGAGTACGTGTAGCCGTGGAACAGCTCGATCGCGCCCGCCGCGCCGCTGCCGACGACCGTGTCGTGGATCGTGCGGCTCGCCGCGACCGCGCCCATCGGAATCGACGCGTTGTTGATCGCCTTCGCCAGCGTGATCAGGTCCGGCGTGACGCCGAAGTGTTCGCTCGCGGTCGCCTTGCCGAGGCGGCCAAAGCCCGTGATCACCTCGTCGAAGATGAGCAGGATGCCGTGCTTCGTGCAGATCTCGCGCAGCTTCTGCAGATAGCCTTGCGGCGGAACCAGCACGCCGGTCGAGCCGGCCACCGGTTCGACGATCACCGCGGCGATCGTCGAAGCGTCGTGCAGCGCGACGATGCGCTCCAGCTCCTCGGCCAGATGCGCGCCCCATGCGGGCTGGCCTTTCGAGAACGCGTTGTGTTCGAGGTTGTGCGTGTGCGGCAGATGATCGACCGCCGGCAACAGCGCCCCCGAAAACGTCTTGCGATTCGGCGCGATACCGCCGACCGAAATCCCGCCGAAACCGACGCCGTGATAGCCGCGCTCGCGGCCGATCAGACGCGTGCGCTGGCCTTCGCCGCGCGCGCGATGGTAGGCGAGCGCGATTTTCAGCGCGGTGTCGACCGATTCGGAGCCCGAGTTCGTGAAGAAGATGCGATCGAGCCCTTCCGGCATCAGCTCGGCAACCTTCTTCGCCGCTTCGAACGCGAGCGGGTGGCCCATCTGGAAGGTCGGCGCGAAGTCGAGCGTCGACAGCTGCTGCGTGATCGCGGCGATGATTTCATCGCGGCCATGGCCGGCGTTCACGCACCACAGCCCGGCGCAACCGTCGAGAATCTCGCGCCCGTCGGTGCTTCGGTAGTACATGCCCTTCGCCGATTCCAGCAGGCGCGGCGCGGCCTTGAACTGGCGGTTGGCGGTGAAGGGCATCCAGAAGGACGACAGATCGTCGATGACGGGGCGCGAAGTCATGGCATCTCCTCGAAGTGGCGCGGTTGGGGCTTTAAGCGTAGCCAAACTGTAGCCCTCGCGGTTTAATGGCGGCATAAACAGTTGACCAAGTGTGGTGTCAACTGTGCTGGTGGATTCGCGCGAACTGTTCCGGTAAGCGGGCGGTCCGCGGTCCGTCTTTTTGCCCCTCGTTTTTCGCCCGAAACATGATCGAACTGGACCTTCAACGCGACCGGCGCGCGGCGCCGACGCTCGTCGAACAGGTCGTGCAGAGCTTCGCGCGCGCGATCGACTCGCAATCGCTGCGCGCCGGCGCACTGCTGCCGTCGGTGCGGCAGCTTGCCCAAAGCCACGCGCTGAGCACCTTCACCGTGACCGAGGCGTACAACCGGCTGGTGTCGATGGGGCTCGTGGTCGCGCGGCGCGGCTCCGGCTATCGGGTGGCGGCGCGCTCGCCGTCCACGCGCGCGGCCGTCGCCGACTGGACGCCGCCGAGCCTGACCGCGACGTGGCTGCTGTCCGACGTGTTCGCCGATCACTCGGTGCCGATCAAGGCGGGCTGCGGCTGGCTGCCGAGCGAATGGACCAACGAGAGCGGCCTGCAGCACTCGCTGCGCGCGCTGAGCCGGGTGCCGGCCGCGCGGCTCGGCGACTATGGCCATCCGTACGGCTTCGCGCCGCTGCGCGAGCGCATCGCCGAACAACTCGACCGGCGCGGGCTGCCCGTCGACGTCGCGAACGTGCTGCTCACGCAGGGCGCGACGCAGGGGCTCGATCTGATCGTGCGCACGCTGCTGCGCGCGGGCGATGCGGTGATCGTCGAAGATCCCGGCTACTGCAATCTGCTGCAGATCCTGAAGCTCGCCGGGCTGGTCGTGCATGGCGTGCCGCGCACGCCGGCCGGCGTCGATACGGACGTTCTCGCAACGCTGGTCGCGCGGCACAAGCCGAAGGCGATCTTCGTCAACACCACGCTCCAGAATCCGACCGGCGCGACCTTCGGCATGTCGGCCGCGTTCCGCTTGCTGCAGATCGCCGAGCGCGAGCGCATCTGGGTGATCGAGGACGACGTGAGCCGCGAACTCGCGCCGGCCGGCGCGCCGCTACTGGCGGCGATGGAAGGCTTGCAGCGCGTGTTGCACGTCGGCGGCTTTTCGAAGACGGTGACGCCGTCGCTGCGCTGCGGCTATGTGGTGGCCGAGCAGGCGGTGCTGCGCGAACTCGCGCGCACGAAGATGGCGGTGGGGCTGACGTCGTCGGAAACGATCGAGCGGATCGTCGACAAGGTGCTGGTGGAAGGGCGTTACGCGCGCCACGTCGAGATGGTCAACGAACGGCTCAAGCTCGCGCACGTGGCACTCGAAGAACGGCTGGACGCGCTCGGGCTCGAGGTGTTTCACCGGCCGCGCGCGGGGCTCTTCATGCTGGCGCGTCTGCCGATCGAAGCGGAGCGCGCCGCCGAGGTCGCGACCGCCGCGCTCGCGCACGGCATCTGGCTCGCACCGGGCTCCTACTTCCGTCCCGACGACGCGCCGAGCGCGTGGTTCCGCTTCAACGCGCCGTATTCGAGCGACGACGCGTTGTGGCGCTTCATCGAGCGGGTCGGGCAGGGGGCGTGGTAGACGCGGCGGCGCGCGTCGAAAGCTCAGCCGCTGTGCCCGATCAGCTTCAGCGTGATCGGATACAGCGACGCGACCAGCAGCAGCGCCATCGCGATGTTGAAGACGCGCAGCCGCTTCGGGTTCGACAGCACCTCGCGCATCGCGGTGCCGAAACCGGCCCACACGCAGATGCACGGAAAGCCGATCACATAGAACACCGCAGCCATCGCGACGGCGTTCATGCCGAAGCTGTTGCTCAGGTGAATCGTCGTCGCGGCGGTCAGCACCATCATCCACGCCTTCGGATTGACCCACTGAAACGCGATCGCCTCGTGAAAGCGCATCGGGCGACGCTCGCCGTTCCTGAGCTTCAGTTCGCCCGACGTGCCGATTTTCCACGCCAGATACAGCAGATAAGCGATGCTGACGACTTCGAGCACCGTGTACAGCACGGGGAAATGCACGAACGCCTCGCCGAGGCCGATGCCGACCGACAGCATCAACAGCACCACGCCGACGCTGATACCGGACAGATGAGGCAGCGTGCGGCGAAAGCCGAAATTGACGCCCGACGCGAGCAGCATCGTGTTGTTCGGACCGGGCGTGATCGAGGTGACGAGCGCGAACAGGATGCCGGCGGGCAGCGCGCTGAGAGTGACGAAAGACATGGGGGCTCCGGTGTCGCCAACAGAAAACGGTGAGGCTCATTCTAGCGACAGGGGCCGGTACAGTACCTGTACGGTTTTGAAAATGATGTCCGGTACGGATCGATGATGACTTGATTGGCCGGAAAGCGTCGCCACGCGGCGTTTCAACACTCGGTAGTTAACATATGTTGCAATTATTTTTTTAATGGCAACATATGGAGACGGCTGGCGCAGCAGCCCGCCATCTATCAGGAACCTGCTGCACGATTGGAGATACCCATGAAAGTGATGAATTGGTCCACTGTTGCCATGCTCGTGGCGGCAACGTTGGCGAGTCCGGGCGCGTTTGCGCAGGACGCGACGTCCACGCTCGCGAAGATCCAGCGAAGCGGCGTGATCGCGATTGGCCATCGCGAGACGTCGGTGCCGTTCTCGTACGTCGACGCGAACAACGAGGTGGTCGGCTTTTCGCAGGACCTGTGCAACAAGGTCATCGACGCGGTCAAGGCGAAAACGAAGCGTCCGGACCTCAAGGTGCGCTTCATCCCGGTCACCTCGCAGAATCGCATTCCGCTCGTGCAGAACGGCACGGTCGATCTCGAATGCGGCGTGACGACCAATCTCGTCGCGCGCCAAAGCCAGGTGGCGTTCGCCGACACGTTCTTCGTCGCGACGACGCGTCTTCTGACGCGCAAGGACTCGGGCATCAAGGACTTTCCGGATCTCGCGGGCAAGACGGTCGTGACGAATCAGGGCACGACGTCCGAGCGCATCCTGCGCAAGATGAACGAGGACAAGAAGATGAACATGCAGATCATCAGCGCGAAAGATTACGGCGAAGGGCGTCTCACGCTCGAAAGCGGCCGCGCCGTCGCGTACATGATGGATGACGTGTTGCTTGCCGGCACGCGCACGCTGACCGCGAAGCCGTCGGACTGGATCATCACCGGCACGCCGCAATCGTCGGAAGCGTATGGCTTCATGTTGCGACGCGACGATCCGGAGTTCAGAAAGCTCGTCGATGACACGCTCGAACAGGTGATGAAAGGACCGGAAATCCACACGATGTACGACCGATGGTTCATCAAGCCGGTGCCGCCGAAAAACATCAGCTTCGACTTTCCGATGAGCGATTCGCTGAAGCAGCTTTACGCGACGCCAAACGACAAGGCGCTCGAATAACGGCTTTGGCCGCTATTGCGCGTAGGAATGGTTTCTAGTGGCAGTCCTTTGCTCTTTCCTCTATACCTGGCTATAGGCGGCGGGTTTCGGTTGAACGTCGCCTATAGCGGGAACGGAGGTGCAAAGTGAAGAGGCCGATGGAATCTTCGCGGCGCGGACGGATTTTCCCCAGTGGAATTCTTCGTGCTGCGCTGGCGTTGGCAAGCGGCGTATTCATGGTGTCCGCAAACGTCGACGCACAAATGCGCGCGATTACGATCGTATCGGGCACTTATGGCGAGAATTGCGGCGCGCCGCGCGGCAACCTGACTCGTGAGCTCGAGCGTCATTGCAACGGACGGGAAACTTGCGATTACGCGTTGCCCGGCCTGCACAAAGGTGGCACGACGATGGCATGCCCACGCGACTTCCACGCCGAATGGCAATGCGACCACGCGGACTTCCACACTGCGGCGCTGGGTCCCGGCGCGAAATCGGGCGACACGCTCGTGCTGGGTCGCGTCGAGTCGCGTGGCGCGGGCAAATAGCTCCGTGCGCGAATAAAAAGGCCGAGACCCTAACGGGGGCTCGGCCTTTGATTTTTGCGGCGGTCTTTTTAGCTGGCTTTACGAACCCGCGCGAACCCGCGCGAACCGGCGCGAACCGGCGCGAAGCGCCGCTTGCTGAGCGACGGCCCGATACGACGGAACCGTTCCCGTTTGTGTTCTTCTTCGAAGTGCGCGAGCGACGGCTTGACCAGATCGCTGCGCGACACGATCCCCACCAGACGCATGCTGTTGCGATCGGCGACCACCGGCAGGCGTTCGAGCCCCAGCACGGCGAGCCGCGTCGCCACCAGCCGGCAGGTTTCGGATGACAAAGCAGACGCGGTGTTGTGTTGCGCGAACACGTCGGCGAGCGTCATCGCGCGCTTGCGTTCCGTGTCCTCGGCGCAGAAGCGTTCGAGCAACATGCGGTCGGCCACGCCGATCACCGCGCCGTCGCGCACCACCGGATACGCGCGGCGCAGCTGGTTCGCGCCGAACAGCGTCTGCAGCGTTGCGCCGACCGTCGTGGCGGCATCGACCGATTCGACCGAGGCGGTCATCACTTCGTCGACATAGTGGCGCTCGAGCGGATCGACGCCGTACTCGCGATAGATGTGATAGCCGCGTCGCGCGATTTTCTCGGTCATGATCGAGCGCCGCATCACGACCGTGGAGAAGCCGTGCGCGATCAGCGTTGCCGTCAGGAGCGGCAACAGCGCGTTGGCGTCGTGCCTGAGGCCGAACGCGAACACGATGGCCGTCAGCGGCGCGCCGAGCGTGGCACCAAGCGTCGCGGCCATGCCGGCCGCCGCGCCCGCCACGAGCAGCGTCTTGCGTTCCGCCGACGTGACCTTCACGCACTGCGCGATCAGCGAGCCGAGCGCGCCGCCGGTCATGATGATCGGGCCTTCCGCGCCGAACGGCCCGCCGCTGCCGATCACGATGCCCGACGACAACGGCTTGAGCACCGCCACTTTCGGCGACATCTTGCTCTTGCCGAACAGGATCGCCTCGATCGCCTCGGGAATGCCGTGGCCGCGAATCTTTTCGGAGCCGAAGCGCGCCATCAGCCCGACGATCAAACCACCGATCATCGGCACGCCGATCACCCAAATGCCAAGCGTATTGGTGGCGGGCGAACGGTCGACGAACGACAGCGTGCCGAAGAAAAACAGATTGGTGAACAGGCGAATCAGGTTCAGCAGAACAAAGGCGGCAATCGTACTGACGAAGCCGATGCCCGCGGCGAGCGCGAAGATGCCGGGCAGCCGTGCATTCGCCGCGAAGTCGCGTTTGTGGGAATCCATGCTCATGGTTAGTCGAGGTCGATCCGTGGAACCTGGAAGGAGCCTTCGAGCGATCTCAATTCGGCGCGATGCAATTCCGCAAGCCGTTCGAGTACCCGTTCTCCCGCTCTTTCGAGGTGTACTTCAACCTGGCGGCGATCGGTCTCGCTGACCTGGCGGCGCACGAGATTCAGTGCCTCGCAGCGCGATACCAGCGCGACGACGCCGTGATGTTGCGCCTGCAGACGCTCCGCGAGTTCGCCGACGGTCGCCCAGTCGCGCTCCGGATAGCCCTTGATGTGCAGCAACAACAGGTATTGCAACGGCGTGATGCCCTCGCTTTGCGCGGCCTGCTCCGAGAAGCGCTCGAAGCGCCGCATCTGATAGCGAAACTGCGACAACTGCTCGAAATCGCTCTTAACGAGCTTGCGAGTCCGTACTTTCATGGCAAATCCGCCAATGTGAAGAAAACCGAAAATATATCACGTGATGATGTATTTAAGCGAATTGCGGCCGTCGCAACGGCATCGCGCGGCAGGTCTCCTCGGTCTTTTAGTTGAAAATCAGGCCGCCTCGCGGGCTCGGGTGGGGGTTTGCCGATACAGGCCGGAGATCAGGTCCACCTGCGTGATCATGCCGACCACGCGGCCCGCGCGATCGAGCACCGGGATGTGGTGATGGCCGAAGTTCGCGAACATCGGCACCAGTTCCGTGATCGGATCGGTGGCGGCGGCGCGCGTGCCCGGCGACACCGAC
This sequence comes from Paraburkholderia sp. UCT31, assembly GCF_014397655.1. NCBI lineage: Bacteria > Pseudomonadati > Pseudomonadota > Betaproteobacteria > Burkholderiales > Burkholderiaceae > Paraburkholderia > Paraburkholderia sp. UCT31. The sequence goes on along the minus strand of NZ_VZQP01000056.1, from coordinate 23,098 downwards.
ACGACGTGGCGCGACATCACGTCTTCGCAGCGCAGTTCGTTGAAGCTGCGCGAGAACGCCTGAAGCTGCGTTTCGCGCAGCAGCGAATAGAGATCGTCGGTGTCGATGTCGAGCAGTGCGTCACGGCGCCCGAGCACGGCTTTGACGTCTTCGCGCGTGAAGCCGACGCGCGCGGCTTCGTCGGCGGCCTGGCTCGGCGTCGCGCGGTCCTGGCGTCCCGCATGCGGATAACGGTGGCCGGTTGCCGCATGATAGACGAGCGCCGCGAACAACAGCGCGGCCGACTGGATCGCGATCGGTTCGAGCACGAAGCGGTAGCCGAGCGCATGAATGACCGGGCCGCCCAGCACCGCGGTCAACGCGACCGCGCCCGACGGCGGGTGCACGCAGCGCAGCGCGAACATGCCGGAGATCGACAGCGCCACCGCGAGGGCGGCCGCCAGCGTCGGATCGCCGATCAGCATCGCGCAGGTTACGCCGACCGTCGCGGACACGAGGTTGCCGCCGATGATCGACCACGGCTGCGCCAGCGGGCTCGCGGGCACCGCGAACAGCAACACGGCGGAAGCGCCCATCGGCGCGACGAGCAGCGGAATATTTGCGACGGGACCGAGCAGCAGATACATCAGACCGCCGGTGAACGCGATGCCGAGCAGCGCGCCGAGGCACGAACGAGCACGCTCGTGCCATTTCACGGTGACCGGTGCAGGGAGAAAGCTGGCAAGCCAGCCGAGAGCAGGAGAGCGGGACAAGATAGGAGCAGAAAGTAGTCGATGATGCCGGGCCCGAGATTACCGGGAAAACCTGGCAACGCGAATACAGTCTGGTCATGATTATATGTCAATATGATATAAAAGTTCTCCGCCCCCCCCCCCCCGCGCGGCGCGCGGAATCTGTCGCATCTCGCAGACAGTCGAGAACACAGCCGACGTGCTTCAGCATGGCCCTTAAATCACCCCTCGGCGCGTTCTTTTTTGTCACGTCGTGATATAAAATGAAAGCAGACGGATTGAGAGGACTGGTTGGCCGTTGCCTGATAGACCGATAAAGGAGCCATCATGATGGTCACGTTTCAATCGACGGCGTCGCCGGATGTCGTCATGCTCAGGGATCTCGCACAATATCTGCTTGGTCTGATCGGCAAGCGGCTCGGCGCGCGGGGCGTTATCAGCCACGACGAGCTGCCCCGCGCGATCGATCGGCTCGAAACCGCCATCACCGAAGACGCGGCCGCGGAAACGACCCTCGAAGCATTGCACTGCTCAACCAGTAATCAACGCGAGTCGCGCAACCGGCTGTCGCAGCGCGCGTGGCCGTTTCTGGACATGATGCGTGCGGCGCGCGACTCGGACGCGGACATCATCTGGGGGCTGTAGTTCGTCGAGGGAATCGCGATGAAACAACTTGCGTCGTGTCGACGTTTCGCACTCGTCCTTATTTCGGTTTGCGCCGTTCCGCTTGCCTATGCGTTCTCACCCGCGCAGCAGACCGGCCGGTACCCGCAGCCGGTGTGCGGCTCTTGCACCGCATCGTGCGGCACGGGGGTGCGAAGCAGTGTGATCGGCGTGTACGGCGGCACCGTTGTCGACCAGTTGTCCAGCGGAGCGGTGGTGCTCGTGAGATGGCCGAACGGTTCGCCGCACGAGGCATGGACCGCTCGGTCGCATGGCTATGGTCTGCCCGTCGATCCCGCGGCAAACGCTGCTCATGTTTTCTTTCTGTGGCCTGAGTCGTAGCGCGGTGTTCCTGATCGCCGTGCCGAGCAACCGCCATTTCAGGGCAGGGATTCGGTGGCCGCCGAAACTGGCGAATAGTGCCTGTTTGACGGCGTTTCTGTAGGTATTTGCATGCATCGGTGTCGCACGGTATATATCACGAACTGACATATAATTAATTGATCACGTGCCGCACGGCGCAAGGAGGTTCTCATGTCGAGCTTCAGGCGCATTCTTCTCTGCTACGACGGAACTCGCGAAGGACAACACGCGTTGAAGGACGGTGCCGCTCTCGCGCAAGACCTGAACGCTGAAGTGCACCTGCTTTCCGTGCTCAACAATACGGCGTGGATGCAGGGCGCGGACATCACGTCCACGGTGCCGATCGATTTCATCAACGAATCCGCCAAAACGCTGCTCGACGAGGGCCTACAGAAGCTCGCCGCACGCGGAATTCGCGCGACCGGTCATCTCGCGATCGGCGAACCACTCGATGAGATTCCGTTTTTCGCTAACGATCTGAAGGCCGATCTGGTCGTCGTCGGTCATCGTCGCAGTCACGGACTCGCGCGATGGTGGGGTGGCCGGCACGACGGGCTGCTGCTCGATCGCGTGACGTGCAGCGTGCTGGTCACGATGGGCGCGGCAACCGATGCGCCGGCCGCAGCCGCAGGCACGGGCGAGACCGCGCGGTCCGCCGAACATTCATGAGCGTTGTGTTGTGTGTTGAGTTGCGTTGCGTTGGCACGGAGGCACATCATGAAAGACGTCGACGAACAGTTCAATCATCCTCATCCTCAGCCCGTCAGGCACAGCGATAACGAAAAGAGCAAGCTGCCGCAGCGCGCCGCCGATGCGCAGCGGCCGAAGAAAAAACCCGAAGGCGAGCCGCCGGTCGAGTAACGAGGGGCGGCGCCACGCCGTTCAGTTCGCGCGGAAACACTAAAACGCTGCCAGCCCGAAAGGCTGGCAGCGTTTTAGTCATGCATGCAAACCGCTGGCACAGGCGACCGACGTCACGTCAGACAATCAGAAGTCGGTGCTGACCGACAACAGGAACGTACGCGGTGCGCCCTGGGTCAGGTACGTCGTCGCGCCGTAGGCCGACACGGCTGACCAGTACGCCTTGTTCGTCACGTTCTGCACGGTGGCGCGCAACGTCGTCCTCTTGCCGTAGATGGACGTCTCGTAACGCGCCCCCAGGTCGAAGCGGTTCCACGACGGGATCGACAGCGTGTTGGCCGCGTTCGCTTCCTGCGCGCCGGTATGGATCCAGCGCGCGTTGACCGCGAGCCCCGGCACCATCGGAATGTCGTAATCGGCGCCCAGATTGAACAGGAAAGTCGGCACGCCCACCGGACGGTTGCCGTCGTAGGTTCCGCCTGGTGTGTTCTCGAGCGTCGCGTCCATCAGCGAAGCGCCGGCCAGCAGACGCAGGCCCTTGAGCGGCTCGCCGTACACTTCGGCTTCGAGACCGCGATGGCGTTCGTTGCCGTTCAGGCCATAGATATGCGTGGCCGGGTCGGTGAACGCCGACGGCTGTTCGATCTGGAAAGCGGCAAACGACGCGCCGAGCCTTTCGGTGTCGTACTTGACACCCACTTCCCACTGCTTCGTGCGGACCGGCGCCAGTTGTTGACCGTAGTTCAGCGTGCCCGCCGGCGCGATGCTGCCCGCTGCCAGCGCTTCGCTGCGGTTCGCGAAGATCGACACGTTCTGCGTCGGGCGCAGAACGAGGCCGAACAGCGGCGTCGTGATGCCGTCGCTGTAGTTGCCGCTGCCGATGCCCGTGTTGTCGTAGTTGGCCGTCGCGATCTGCTGGCGACGCGCGCCGACCGTGAACAGCACCCGGTCATGCAGGAAGCCGAGCGTATCGGACGCGGACACGCTGCGGATCACCGTGGTGGCCGTCATGCCCGGATCGGCCAGGTTGCCGCCTGACATCGTCGTGGCCGGGTAAGGCGTCTGCACCGTGTTGTAGAGCGAGACCGGGCCCATGAAGGCGTAGGTCCACGCGGAGTTGGTGTTCTCGCTCGTGATGGCGCCGCCCGCCGCAACCCTATGCGAGACCGGGCCAGTGTCGAAGCGGCCGCGCACGCCGACTTCGGCGGAGCTCGAATTCTGGTTGTACGGCACGCCGAGACGGGCACCGGTGACGCCGGTCGACGAATAGGTCGGCGAGTAGTACTCACCTTGCTCGACCGTGCGGCGCACACCACCGGTCGCATAAGCGGTCCAGCCCGGCAGGAAGTCGTATTCGGCCTTCAGGATGCCGACGGTGTCTTCGAGGTTCGTGTACGACCAGTTCTGCGCGTAGTTGTACGTTGCCGGCGGCACGGCGGGAATCGCGTCGGTGAAGTAGACGACCGGGCGGCCGTCGCTGACGTGCTCGCGCTGATACAGGAAGTCGCCGGACAGACGCAGCTTGTCGCCGCGCCAGTCGAGCGCGACGGCCGTGGTGTTGTCGCGGCGGTGTTCGCCGTCGATGCTCGTCTCGCCGTCACGATTCGCCTGGTTCACGCGAATCCCGAACTGGCCTTCGCTGCCGAAGCGTCGGCCGACGTCCACGTGCGCGCCGAACTCGCCGGAGCCGCTGGTTGCGAGTGTCACGTTGGTGGTCGGCGTGTCCTCCGCTCGCTTCAGCTGCACGTTCACGCCGCCGCCGATCGCCGAGCCCGTCGGCGAAGCACCGTTCAGGAACGCGTTGGCGCCCTTGAACACGTCGACCCGCTCGACCGCCGCGGTCGAGACCAACTGGCGCGGCGTAACGCCGTACAGACCGTTGATCGAGATGTCGTCGGCATTGAGCTGGAAGCCGCGAATCACGAACACTTCCGAGAAGTTGCCGTAGCCGTATGCGGTTCGCACCGACGGGTCGTTTTCGACCACGTCGGCGAGCGTGCGCGCCTGCTGATCCTTGATCAGCTTGGCCGTGTAGGTCGTCATGCTGAACGGCATGTCGATGTTGCGCTGCTTGCCGAGCACACCGTAGTCGGCGCCGCGCGCGACCTGGCCGCCCGCGTATGTCGGCGACAGGTCGCCGGGCAACTCTTCGACGGCGGCCGCCTGAACCTTGATGGCGGGCAGCGTGCCGGCGGCGGCGGGGGCGGAGTCGGTGGATTGAGCGAACGCGCTGGCCGGGACACTGAAAGCGACGGCGATGGCGGCAAGGATGGTGGCGCGATGCAGAGTGGTTTGAGCAGGCGTGGCCTGCGGGCGATTCCAGCGTGAAACGGACATGAATTGGAAAGTAGGCGTGGTCGTCGATCTTCCGTCCCGGGGCGCTAGTTGGAATCCGGGCGGCATTTTTCCTGGTTGCACGCGCGGACGATGTCATTTATGTAAGCGGTCCGAGCGCGAAACGAAAGGTTCGGCGGAAGTATAGTGCAAATAGGAATCATTCCCATTATAGAAGCGCAACGATTTACAGAACTGATGGCAAAAGTGGAGGTTTTGATGACGTCAAGCCGCCGCGACGCGCGGGTTTGACGCCGCCGCAGCCGCGGTACAGCGCTTGCTACCCACCCAAAGGTTTACTCGCAGGCCGCCATACATGCCACGAAATCCGACAACCTGCCAGAGGTGGAGCGCCCGAGAGGTCCAGCTATTGCACGGCGTGCCGCGCGTGCTCGTCATCGACGACAACGAGAACGCCGCCGAAGCGCTTGCCACCTGGCTTTCCTACGAGGGCGTCGAGGCGCGCGCCGCGACCGGCTGCACGGCGGCGCTGCACTGCGTGCGCAACTGGGTGCCCGACGTCGTCGTGCTCGACATCATGATGCCGGAGCGCGACGGCTACGAAACGGCGAGCGCGCTGCGCCGCTATCTGCCGACGCACAGCCTCGGCATCGTCGCGTTTACGTCACTAGACGAGGACCACGTGAGGCAAACCGGCCGCGAGCGCCACAACTTCGACGGTTATTGCCAGAAGGGCACGGCGCCGGCCGTGTTGCTCGCACTGCTGCGAGGGTTGTGGCGCGGCTAGCGACGGGGCGCGCGTCGATAAAAAAACGCGGCGGCGTGGACATCGCTCCACACCGCCGCGCTTTTCAACCGCGCTTTTTTGTCGGACCCGCAACCCGCCGCGCTCAACCGCTCAGCTCTTTCGCGCGGTCTGCATCCAGCCGGCTTGCACGCCGAACTGCGCGATCTGTTTCGCGACTGCATCGGCGAGGCGCTTTGCATCGTCCGACACGCCCGCGCGCTTCGTTTCGGTCACGCCGTGCAGGCCCGCGCCGGCCGCTGCCGCGGTCGCGACGGTGCCGGCCGCTGCGCCGACCCCGGCGGTTTCGACCATGCCGGGCATCTTGCCGCTGTCCGCGTTGGCCGTGAAGCTCTGCACGACACGCGGCGTGCCGCCCGCGGGCTGGTAGACGATCCGCACCGCGCTGCTCACCTCGCTCTTGCCCGCGCCCAAGCCGATCAGCGTGCGGCGGCGGCGATTGCCGGCGTCGATCGTCTCGAAGCTGCCTTGCACGAGCAGCACGTTCTGGCCGGCGGGCACCGGCGCGTCGGTGCGCACCGCGTGCAGACCCATCGCCTGCAGCTGATGGACGATCTCGTCGGCGACCTGCTCGCGCACCTGGGCGGCATCGGCAACCTGCTGCTGCGCGTCCGACGAGCCCGACATCTGCATCTTCAGTTTTTGCAGCATGCCGCCGTTGTCGAGCTTGACCTGCTGCGGATCGGCATCGAACGTGTAGACGTAGATCGTGTCCGGATGCATCGTCGATTGCGTGCCTGCGTCGGCCGTCGCGGACGTGCTCGTCGCGCTCAGATTCGTGACGCTGGCGCCGGCGCAGCCGCTCAGCAGCGCGCCGCCGCACACGAATGCCATGCAGGTGAAACGGGCGGCGTTCTTTTTGATGAAGTTCACTGAAGTCAACATGATGATCCTGTGGTCGGCACGCGGTGCCAGTCTGTTCGAGTCCATCGCCGATGATCGGGCAACCGGGGGATCGTCGATCATCGGCGAAGGGATTCGCACGTGAAGCCTTTCGATCTCATGCGTCTGTGATTCGTCACGCACCGGCAGCGAACGAAGTATGGGTGAGCGGCTCGCCGAACTCCATTCAACAATTATTTCGAGCGATGTCACGGCGAAACGAAAAAGAGCGCGCGGACGTCGAGCCGCCGATCAGCTCAAAGCGAGCTTGACGATGCAGCACAGGACGAAAACTAGCAGGGCGGCGGCAATGGCCATGTCCAGCGGATAGCGCATTCCTTCACCCTGCCCTGACGTTGCGGAGCTCCTATCGTAATCACCTGACGGAAGATGAAAAGCATCAGTGAAGCGCCAATGTGGGACAGGCAACGTAGTCCCGGAAAGCCGCGCGGGGCAGGGCTGCGGGAGCGCACGGACGAGATGCGGCGATGGAGCGGTCGCTCGAACGCGCTCGCATGCTCCGGCGCAAAGAAAAAGCGCCACGTGGCGCGGCGCTTTATTCGCAATTCGCGATGAAAATTTATTGCGGTTGTGCCGCTGGCTGACCCGGCGGCGTGCCATGCGGCGCCTTGTTCGCCGCCACGAGATCTTCGGCGAGACTCGTGCGTAGCGTCGCGATCGCCTGCTCGGGATTGGCGGGCTTCAGCTGCTCGCGTGCGAGCGAGTCGTACACGTAGTGACGCAGCATCGGATCCTGGGTCTTGTTCAGAACCTCGTGGTAGACGGCGACGATCTCGCCTTCATGACCGTTTAGCGCGTATAGACGGCGCAGTTGTTCGAGATCATTGATCACCGCGAAAGCTGGGCTCGGGTGACCCATCATCGGACCGTGCCCCGGCGGCCCGTCGCCGCGCGGGCCGCCGTCGTGCATAGCGGCGGGCGGGGACGGCGGCATGCCGTCGTCGGCGAGCGCGGCCGTCGCGATGATGCCAAGAACCGCGGCCACGGCCGCGCCGAAGAATGCGTTTCTCATGATGTCGCTCCCATCGAAAACAGCGCCGGCGCCACGATGGACCGGCTCCTCGCAACGATAGTCGACCCGCTGATTCATCGGGTTACGAAAGCCATTCAGTAACTTTCCGAGCCTTTCGCGGCGCGCGGCTTAGCGGCGCGCGGCCTAGCGGCGCGCGGCTCTGCGGCGCAGACCCCGAAGCGACGCACGTTGCCGTGAACCGGTTTTCGCCAGGGTGAGTCCGCTGGCGCAACCCAGCCGGATAGCGCATGATTGCTCCGATGTGCCGTGCGACCCCAAAAGCAGCTTGCTGTGGCGGCACGCGCGGCACACGCAGCCGCCGGCATCTGCGTCGCGCCTGGTGCGGGCGACGCAGAGGCGATGAGTCTTCAACCGCAAGGAGGATTTCGCATGGACCGACCCGATGCAGCCAATCCGTTTGGCGATCTAACCAAAATGCTGGAGCAGTTCAAGCTCCCCGGATTCGACGTGCCCGCCATCATGGAAGCGCGCCGAAAGGACATGGAAGCGCTGGTTCAGGCGAATCAGACAGCATTCCAGGGGATGCAGTCGCTCGCGCAGAAACAGGCCGACATGCTGCGCACCACGCTGGGCGAGCTACAGGCGCTGACTGCGCAGCTCACGGCGGCCGGCACCGCGCCGTCGACCAAAACCGCGGAGCTGATCCAGCAGAGCCTGCACAAATCGCTCGCCGACATGCAACAGCTCGCACAAGCCGCGTATCAGACGCAGGCGGAGTCGTATGGGGTGATCGCGAAACGCGTCGAGGAGAACGTGCAGGAGTTGAAGTCGCTTCTTCAGCAACCGAAGAAGTAGCGCACGCCGCGTGTTCCGGACGATCTATGAAGCGGAGGGCCGCCAGGCCCTCCGCTTTTTTTTTTGCCCCGTCGGGATCTGTGCCGCAAGCCTCATGTAGTCAGAGGAATGCGGACTCCGCCCGCTCGTTATTCGGCAGACGCTTACATCGAAGAACAAACGCTGCTCACGTTCGCAACTTTTACGCGTGGCGGCCGCAATTTTCGCAGTCGGTCAGTTCTAAATGTCAGACGGAAACCGAATAAGCGTCAAAGCATTGTCGCCAAAAGGCTTTGCCCACGCTGATCAAACTTGATCGATCGATTCAGGAACTCCGAACAGTTTCGATCGCGCCGCAAACGATTGCCGCGCGCCATTCCCCTGACTAAAGTTTCGCCTCGCCTTTCCGTAGACGCATTCACGCAGCCCAACCGGCGTGAAGGCAACCGGCTTTGCCGGTCAGGTGTGCGCCCCTAGTCTCGCGTTTGTGATCGGCTACATGCAGGTCGCGGCGTTTCACCTCGAAGGAAATCTCTTGAAACCGATGCTTCTCACCCGCATTGCCTGCGCAATGCTCGGGGCGAGCTGCGCGTTGCCGTTCGGCGCGCACGCGACGCTCGGCCAGAACGCCAGCACCGTCGACGGCGATCAGGCGCGCCTGCATGCGGTTGCTCGCGCGGCCAGCGCACAGGGCGCGTATTCGGTGCATGCGCTGACGCTGCCGTCCGGCACCGAGGTGCGCGAATACGTGGCGGCCAACGGCATCGTGTTCGGCGTTGCGTGGGATGGCCCGACGCTGCCCGATCTGAAGGCGATGCTCGGCGCGTCCTTCGATGCCTACGTCGCCGCCAGCGCGGCGCGGCGCGGCGCGCCGCTCGCGGTCTCGACCAGTGACCTCGTGGTGTTCTCGAGCGGCCATCTGCGCGCGTTCACCGGCTACGCCTATCTGCCGCAGGCGGTGCCCGCGGGCGTCGACGTCAGCGTTATTCAATAACGGAGCGAATCATGCGATCCAGGTCTTCGTGGATGACTCTGCTGGGCGCGGCGCCCATCGTGGTTCTGGCGCTGCTGTTGAGCGCGTGCGGCGGCGGGGGCGGCAGCGCGAGCACCACGGCCGATTCGAGCACCTCCAGCAACTCGAACGGTTCGAGCAGCTCGACCAGCTCGTCGGGTTCGACCGTGACCAACACGTCGCCGTCGCCGCAGGTGCTGGCCGCCAACGCGGTGCGCGTGACGGTCGACTCGGGCGTCAGCAACGTGCCGAACATGCCGTTCGTCAGCATCACGATCTGCGCGCCCGGAACCAGCAACTGCCAGACGATCGATCACGTGCTCGTCGATACCGGCTCGTGGGGCGTGCGCGTGTTCGCGTCGCAATTGCCCGCGTCGATGAGCCTGCCGCAGCAGAAGGACGGCTCGGGCAACCTGGTTGCAGAATGCATGCAGTTCTTCGACGGCTACACGTGGGGCGCGGTGAAGCTCGCCGATGTGCAGATCGCCGGCGAAAAAGCCGCTGCGCTGCCGATCCAGGTGATCGATCCTGGCTACGCGTCGCTGCCGGGCGATTGCGCGGCCGTCGGCGCGGCGCGCAACACGCCGGCCGCCTTGCAGGCGAACGGCATTCTCGGCATCGGCGTGTTCAAGCACGACTGCGGCGCGAACTGCGTGCAGCAGGCGATCCCCGCGACCTACTATGGTTGCAGCGGCACCAGCTGCACGTCGATACCGCTCGCGCAGACGTACCAGGTCGCCAATCCGGTGCCGTACTTCGCGACCGACAACAACGGCTCGATGCTCAGTCTGCCGACCGTGTCGGGCGGCGCGCCATCGGTGTCGGGGCAACTCGTGTTCGGCATCGGCACGCAGAGCAACAATGCGCTCGGCGGGGCCCAGGTGGTCGGTGTGAGCCCGTCGAACGGCACGTTCACGACGGTGCAGAACGGCACCACGTATACGCGCAGCATGATGGACAGCGGCTCGACGGGACTCTTCTTCCAGACCACCTTGATGCCGGCCTGCGCGAGCCCGAACAGCGCTTATTACTGCCCGAGCTCGACGCAGCAGTTGAGCGCGATGATCGAAGGCGTGAATGGTACGACGAGCGCGGTGACGTTCAGCGTCGGCAATGCGATGTCGATCGCGCAGACTTATAGCGGCGACTCGGCATTGCCGCTGCTCGCGGGCCCGGCATTCGTCACGTCGACGGTGTTCGACTGGGGGCTGCCGTTCTTCTATGGTCGCAATGTCTATGCGGCGATCGAGCAGCAGTCGACGCCGGGTGGGACGGGGCCTTATGTGGCGTACTGAAGTGGCGAGCCGAGCGCCTGTAGCCGGGGTTGCTCGCGGCTCGATGATGAGCGTCATATGCGCCCGCTGCCGGCTGGTCCGGCGGCGGGCTTTTTTATGCGCTGGTTGGCTCGCGGTCGCCCCGCTTGTCACCCGCTGCCGCGATCACGCGATGCACAAAGCGCAGCTTGTCGACCACCGGCGCGGCGAGCGTGAACGGATAGCCGTCGGGCATGCCGAGACTGCGATTCAGACTGTTCAGCGCATAGGTGAGCGGAAACCAGCGCTTCATCAGATTGCCGAAGCTCGCGTCCTCGACCGGCGTGCGGTCGGTCAGCGTCGGCTCGCTCGGATCGTCGGGCAGCAGCGCGAGGCCGTAAGACGTCGACGTGTCGAGCACGTCGACGATCAGCAGATAGTGCGCCCATGTCTCCGCCCAGTCTTCCCACGGATGCATCGTCGCGTAAGCGCTGATGTACGACGCCTGCCAGTCGGCCGGCGCGCCGTCGCGATAGTAGGCGTCCAGCGCTTCGCCGTAGTCGGCCTGCTCGTCGCCGAACAGCTTGCGAAACGGTTCGAGCCAGCGCGGCTCGGTTTCGATCAGGTGGCGGAAAAAGTAGTGGCCCGTCTCGTGGCGGAAGTGGCCGAGCAGCGTGCGGTACGGCTCGCCCATCGCGGTGCGCACCTTCTCGCGATGCGCGTCGTCGGCCTCGGCGATGTTCAGCGTGATCAGCCCGTTGTCGTGACCGGTCATCACGGGTTTGCCGTCGCCGCCGTCGGCGAGAAACTCGAAGGCGAGACCGCGCTCGGGGTCCGCGTCGCGCGATCGCACGTCGAGGCCAAGCTCGGCCAGCGTGTACAGCAGACGCCGCTTCGCGACTTCGAGCCGGTACCAGTAGAGCCGGTTTTCCGGTTCGCTCAGGTTCGGAATCGTGCTGGTCAACTGGCAGGCGTGGCACAGCGTGTCGGGCGAATCGGCCGGGATCATCCAGTTGCAGACGTTTTCGACCGCGTAGTTGTGGCATTGTCGGAACAGCGCGCCATTCGCCTCGGGATGCAGGCTGCGCCAGCGGCCGTCGCCGGCGTCCCCGAACGCGCTGATTTCCCGCAGTTCAGGCAGATAGCCGAGCAGCGACTCGCAGCGCTCGCAGCGGACGTTCTCGTAGAACACGAGGTGCGCGCAGCGATTACAGTGGAAGGTTTTCATCGGGCGGTCCTCGTGATCGGTGCTATGTCGTTTGCGATGATGAGCCATGGTAAGCGGCATCATCAACGCGATAGCGGACGAAAGCCGGTCGCAATCTTCATGCCGCGATTGCAAGACGTCACCGCTTTAACGCACAGTACGGTCATGATCGTGCATCGGCGCTGCGCCGCTTTGGTGCACGGTCCGACGCGAGCCCGCGGCAGGGCGCGAGGTACGCAACGCAAACGCAGTTCAGGCAAGACCAAACGATTCATACGGGTTTGTCCAGCAACGGCATAGAGCTTGCTTTTTTGGCGGGCTGCCCCCTTCGTCGAGGAGTCCGGAGTGTCCATACGCGTCGCGTTGCATCACGTTACTCATTACCGCTATGACAGGCTGGTCACGCTGTCACCCCAGGTCGTGCGGCTGCGGCCCGCGCCGCATTGTCGTACGCCGATCCTCTCGTACTCGATGCGCGTCGAACCCGCGGGGCACTTCATCAACTGGCAGCAGGACGCGTTCGCCAACTATCAGGCGCGGCTCGTGTTTCCCGAGCAGACCCGTGAGTTCAAGGTGAGCGTCGATCTGGTCGCCGAAATGGCCGTCTACAACCCGTTCGACTTCTTTCTCGAACCGTCGGCCGAGCAGTTTCCGTTCGACTACGCGCCGGAGCTGGCGGCCGAACTCGCGCCCTACTGCGTGAAGCGGCCGATGACGCCGCGCTTCGCCGGGTTCGTCGCGAGCATCGACCGCACGCCGGCCGGCACCGCGAACTTCCTGGTGGCGCTGAACCAGCGGCTGCAACGCGAGATCCGCTACCTGATCCGGATGGAGCCGGGCGTGCAGACGCCGGAGGAAACCTTGACCAATGCGGCGGGCTCGTGCCGCGATTCGGGCTGGCTGCTCGTCGAGACGCTGCGGCAGCTGGGCTTCGCGGCGCGCTTCGTGTCGGGCTATCTGCTGCAGCTCGCGCCCGACGTCAGATCGATCGACGGCCCGAGCGGCACCGAGGTCGACTTCACCGACCTGCACGCGTGGTGCGAGGTCTATCTGCCAGGGGCGGGCTGGATCGGGCTCGATCCGACCTCGGGGCTGCTCGCGGGGGAAGGGCACATACCGGTCGCGTGCACGCCGGAGCCGGGCAGCGCGGCGCCGATCTCGGGTGCGGTCGACGAAAGCGAGGTCGAGTTCGGACACACGATGTCGATCGAACGCGTGCTCGAGTCGCCGCGCGTCACGAAGCCGTATAGCGAAGCCGCGTGGCGCGACGTGCTGAAGATGGGCGCGCGGGTCGACTACGAACTCGCCGACATGGACGTGCGACTGACGATGGGCGGCGAGCCGACCTTCGTATCGGTGCGCGATCGCGACGCCGCCGAATGGAACACCGACGCGCTTGGACCCACCAAGCGCGGCTACGCGGTCGCGCTGATGGACCGGCTGCGCGACCGCTACGGCGCGAACGGCTTCCTGCATATCGGCCAGGGCAAGTGGTATCCGGGCGAGCAACTGCCGCGCTGGGCGATGTCGCTGTACTGGCGCGCCGACGGCGAGCCGTGCTGGCACAACCCGGCCCTGTTCGCCGACGAACGCGAGCCGGGCCGCTACACGGCCGCCGACGCGCAACGCTTCATCGCGCATCTGGCCGCGAAGTTGTCGCTCGACCCCGACTGCATCCAGCCAGGCTACGAAGACACCTTGTACTACCTGTGGCGCGAGCGTCGCCTGCCGGTCAACGTCGATCCGTTCGACGCGCGTCTGGACGACGAGCTCGAACGCGCGCGACTGCGGCGCGTGTTCGACGCCGGGCTCGCGAGCCCGGCGGGCTACGTGCTGCCGATCGGCCGCGAGCGCGGCGCGCCGGGCATCGCGCCGACGTGGATCACGGGCCGCTGGTTCTTCCGCGACGAACGCATGTATCTGATTCCCGGCGATTCGCCGATGGGCTACCGGTTGCCGCTCGAATCGCTGCCGTGGGTGTCGAAGACCGACTATCCGTATCAGCACGCGCACGATCCGTTCGCACCGCCGCAGCCGCTGCGCACGGCCGCGCAGTTGCGCGTGCAGTACGAAGGCGGGCGCGAGGGCCGGCAGGTCGCCGAGGAAGAGACCAGCGCGCGGCAGGCGGCCGCGCTGTCGCTGCCGGCGGCCGATCTGCTGAGCGGCATGCCGCACGGCGGCGTGCTTGCGTATGCGCCGCAGCGCCATGACGAATCGCTGCCCGCGCGTGGCGAATCGTCGAAGGACACGCTGCGTACCGCGCTGTGCATCGAGGTGCGCGACCCGAAACGCGCGGCCGGCCCGGAAGCCGAAGCCGATTCGTTCGGCAGCGGCCGTACGCTGCTGCACGTATTCATGCCGCCGCTGACCGATCTCGACGACTATCTCGACCTGCTCGCCGCAGTCGAAGCGACGGCCGCGGAGCTGAAGATGCAGATCGTGCTCGAAGGCTATCCGCCGCCGCGCGATCCGCGTCTGAAAGTGCTGCAGGTGACACCGGACCCCGGCGTGATCGAAGTCAACATTCATCCGGCCGCGAACTGGGACGAGCTGGTCGATCACACCGAGTACCTTTATCAGTCGGCCGCGCACAGCTATCTGAGCAGCGAGAAGTTCATGCTCGACGGGCGCCACACTGGCACCGGCGGCGGCAATCACTTCGTGCTCGGCGGCGCGACGCCGGCCGACAGCCCGTTCCTGCGCCGGCCCGATCTGCTCGCGAGCCTGATCGCGTACTGGCACAACCATCCGTCGCTGTCGTATCTGTTCTCGGGGCTGTTCATCGGACCGACGAGCCAGGCACCGCGCGTCGACGAAGCGCGCAACGATCAGGTCTACGAACTCGAGATCGCGTTCTCCGAACTGCAACGCCAGGTCGATCTGCTCGGCGGTCGCGACAGCGGCAACCCGCCGCCGTGGATGATCGACCGCGCGCTGCGCAACATCCTGATCGACGTGACCGGCAACACGCACCGCGCCGAGTTCTGCATCGACAAGCTGTATTCGCCCGACGGCCCGACCGGCCGCCTCGGCCTGCTGGAGCTGCGCGGCTTCGAGATGCCGCCGCACGCGCGCATGAGTCTCGTGCAGCAACTGCTGCTGCGCGCACTGGTCGCGCGATTCTGGCGCATGCCGTACACGCAGCGGCTCACCCGCTGGGGCACCGAGTTGCACGATCGCTTCCTGCTCGGCACCTTCGTGAAGATGGATTTCGACGACGTGCTCGCCGAGCTCGGCGAAGCCGGCTTCGCCTTCGATAGCGCGTGGTTCGCGCCGCACTTCGAGTTCCGCTTCCCGCTCGTCGGCGAGATGACGCTGAGCGGCATCGACCTGACGATCCGTAATGCGCTCGAACCATGGCACGTGATGGGCGAGGAGGGCGCCAGCGGCGGCACGGTGCGCTATGTCGATTCGTCGGTCGAGCGGCTCGAGGTGCGCGCGCTCGGGTTGAACGGCAATCGTCACGTGCTGAGCGTCAACGGCGTGCCGGTGCCTTTGCAGCCGACCGGCCGCGTCAGCGAGTACGTGGCCGGCGTGCGTTTTCGCGCGTGGTCGCAGCCTTCGGCGCTGCATCCGACGATCGGCGTACACGCGCCGCTCACGTTCGACCTCGTCGACACATGGAGCGGCCGCTCGCTCGGCGGATGCCAGTATCATGTCGCTCATCCGGGCGGGCGCAACTATCAGACCTTCCCGGTGAACGCCTACGAGGCGGAAAGCCGGCGACGCGCGCGCTTCTTCGCGTCGGGTCATACGCCCGGGCCGCTCGTCGTGGGCAGACCGCAGCGCAGCCGCGAATTTCCGTTCACGCTCGATCTGCGCCACAGTTGAAAAACACGCATCACTGACAGCAAACGACCTTGGCCTTTCAATCGACTTTGCCCTTCGAAGCGTCCGCCATGCCGGCGGACGCTTCGTCCCTGTTGCGATTGCTGCCGGGTCATGACGGACATTGGGACGAGCTGCGCGACGCGTCGGGCGCGCTGCGCGAGCCGTGGCGGCAGTTCTTCGCACTGCTCGACGAAGACGGCGTGGCGCGGCTCGCGGACCATCACGCGTCGATCGCGCAGCAGATCCGCGACAACGACATCAGCTACAACGTCTACGCGGACAACGGCAAGTCACGGCCATGGGCGCTCGACCTCCTGCCGTTCCTGATCAGCGAGGCCGAGTGGGCGCACCTCGAGCGCGGCGTCGCGCAGCGCGCGCATCTGCTCAACGCGATCGTTGCCGACATCTACGGACCGCGGACGCTGCTCGAAGATGGCCGACTGCCGCCCGCGCTGGTGTTCGGCCATCCGGGCTATCTGCGTTCGGTGAAGGGCTTTACGCCGCCCGGCGGTCAGTATCTGCAGGTCGTCGCGCTCGATCTCGCGCGTACGCCGGGCGGCGAGTGGAGCGTGATCGCGCATCGCACCGAGGCGCCGTCCGGTCTCGGCTACGCGCTCGAAAACCGCCTGATCGTGTCGACGCTCCTCGCGGAGCCGTTCCGCTCGCTGCGCGTGAGCCGGCTCGCGCCGCTCTATTCGCAACTGATCGCGACGCTCGTGCAGGCCGCGCAAGCGACGATGCGCAACGAGGAAAGCGCCGACGCGTCACCGCATATCGCGCTGCTCACGCCTGGGCCGTACAGCGAAACCTATTTCGAGCATGTGTTTCTGGCGCGCTATCTCGGTGTCACGCTGGTCGAAGGCAAGGATCTGACCGTGCGCGGCGACCGGCTCTATCTGAAGACCCTGGCCGGCCTCGAACGCGTGCACGTCGTGCTGCGCCGTCTCGACGACGCATTCTGCGACCCGATCGAACTGCGCGCCGATTCGACGATCGGCGTGCCGGGGCTGTTGCAGGTGATGCGCGCGGGCAATGTGATCGTGTCGAACGTGCCGGGCTCGGGGTTCGCCGAGTCGCCGGCGTTGCACGGTTTCATGCCGCGTATCGCCGAAGCGTTGCTCGGCGAAGAGCTGCTGCTGCCCGGCGTGCCGACCTGGTGGTGCGGCGAACGGGCCGCGCGCGAGCATGCGTTCGCGCATCTCGACGACGCGTTCATCGTGCCGACGTGGCCGCTCACGGGACGCGACACGCCGCCCGGCATCGAAGGGGGCAGGCAGCCGCTCGCGACATGGCGCGAGCGCATCGACGCGTTGCCCGACGCGTTCACGATCCAGCAGGAGCAGCGCTTTTCCTGCACGCCGCGCTTCGAGGAGGGCACGATCGGCGGAAGGCCGTCGGTGCTGCGCGTCTATGCGATCGCCGACGTCAACGGCGGCTGGCACGTGATGCCGGGCGGTTTTACGCGCATGGCCGCGGAGCGTCAGACCACGGTATCGATGCAGCACGGCGGCAGCAGCGTCGATACCTGGGTGCTGTCGAGCCAGCCGAGCTCGACCTTCACGCTGCTGCCTTCGCCGATGCAGCCCGCCGATCTCACGCGCAAGCATCGTACGGTATCGAGCCGTGCGGCGGAGAACCTGTTCTGGGCGGGCCGTTACGGCGAGCGGGCGGAAAACAACGTGCGTCTGCTGCGGCTGATTCTCGGCTCGCTCGAAGGCAACGACGCCGATTCGATGTTCGCGACGCTGGTCGAACTCGCGACATGGTGCGGCCTCGTGCAGTCGGGCGACCTGGCGTCGCCGCACGGGCTGCCGTCGCCGCAGACGTTCGAGCGCGCGCTCGTCGCGAATCTCGGCGAGAGCGCGGGCAGCGTCAGCATCAGCCAGAACCTCAATTGCCAGGCGCGCGCGAACGGCGAGGTGCGCGGGCGTTTGTCGAATGATCATTGGCGCATGATCCTCGCGGCGCGCAACGACTTTCAGGACGCGTTGCAGGAATTGCTGCCGGCCGTGGACGCGGGCAACGGCGGTGCGGGCGCCGCGAGTAGCGGTAGTGCGTTCGATCGCTACGACCGCGTGACGCTCGCAAATGCGCTCGAGCGTCTGTCGGTGCAACTATCGGCGATCAGCGGCGCGCAAGGCGACCGCATGACGCGCGATGAAGCGTGGCGGCTGCTGTTCGTCGGGCGTCATATCGAACGCGTCGCGACGATGGCCGCGTTCATGCGCGGCGTCGCCGTGAACGGCCAGCTCGCGACGCCGGCCGGCTTCGATCTGCTGCTGCAAATGTTCGACAGCACGCTCACGTATCGCTCGCTGTATCCGGGACGTTTCGAAGTACCGGCGCTGCTCGATCTGCTCGTGATCGAACCGCATAATCCGCGTGGCATTTATGGCGTGTACGAGCGCCTGCGCAACAAACTCGACGAGATCGCCATCGCGGCGGGCAGCGTGCGGCATCGGCCGTTCGCGGAGCTGCTGCCGCCCGTCGAATCGCTGCCGACGCTCGAATCGCTGTGCGAGGTCGACGAACAGGGCTCGTATGGCAAGCTGATCGCGCTGTGTGATCAGATCGGCGGCTTCGCCAACGCGGCCGCGCATGAGATCAGCGCGCGCTATTTCAGTCACGCGACCACGGTTGCCTCGCAGGTGTGGGCATGAAGAACGCGTCGACGGTGCTGTCTGTTTCGCATCGCACTGTTTACCATTACTCGACGTATGTCGAAACCGCGCAGCATCTGGCGACGATCCGGCCGCTCGCGTGTCCGTGGCAGCGTGTGATCTCGCGCAGCGAGCGCATCGAGCCGCAGCCGTCGTATCAGCATAGCCGCATCGACGCATTCGGCAACGACGTGCTGTACTTCGCGCTCGATACACCGCACGAGCGCCTGCAGCTCGTCAGCGAAACCACGGTCGCGCTGACGCCGCGCTGGACCAACCTCGACGCCAAGGCCACCCCGCCCTGGGAGACGGTGGCCGAGGCGCTGCGGTTTCGCGTGGGCGGCGCGTTCCGTGCCGAGGCGGAGTACTGCTTCGCTTCGCCGAATATTGCGCTACGGCCGTCGCTGCGCGCGTATGCGTTGCCGAGCTTCACGCCCGGCCGGCCGCTCGTCGCGGGCGCGATCGATCTGATGCATCGGATTCACGAGGACTTCGCGTACAAGCCGTCGGCGACGCTGTTCGATACGCCGGCCGAACGCGCGTTTGAGCTGAAGAGCGGCGTGTGTCAGGATTTCGCGCAGGTGATGATCGGCTGTCTGCGCTCGCTTGGCTTGCCCGCCCGCTATGTCAGCGGCTATCTGCGCAACGATCCGCCGCCGGGACACCCGCGCCTGATTGGCGCGGATGCTTCGCACGCCTGGGTGTCGGTGCATTGTCCGGCTAGCGGCTGGATCGATCTCGATCCGACCAATGACGTGCTCGCCGATCTCGATCATGTAACGCTTGCGATCGGGCGCGATTACAGCGATGTGTCGTTACTGCGCGGGACGATTCTCGGCGGCGGCGCGCATCGGATGGAAGTCGGGGTGACGGTGCTGGAGTTGTGATTGCGGGCGCGGTTCGGTGCCGGTATTGGACCGAGGTCGGCCAACTATTCGCCCCGCAACTCATTGTCGAGCAGAACGCGAATAAAGCCGAATCGCGTTGACTGTCTGTGGCCCGGAACGCTGATCGACCAGCTACGATTATTGGCCTTCTCGCGCAATTCAGGCTCCGCTAGAAGTCCTGCTGTGACTGTCGAGGAAAGACACGAACGCCGCAACCTGCTGGAGCTCATGATCCAGATCGGCGAGAACTACCACGCAACCAATCGCACCGATCAGGAACTGTTCACCGTGCTTGCGCTTGACGCCAAGCGGCTTCCTAACCGCCAACTGACACCGGGAGACGCGACAGCGCTTCTCGCTGACCCTGCGCAGGGCGCGAACGGGAAACTGGCGGCTATGGACGCTTCATGGGCAAAGCACTGACCGGCGTCGGTCACTTACGGTAAAAGCGGCTCAATGCCGCTTTTTTTGTTGGACGGTGATATTGGAAAACTGCACCTGAAAATGAGATGGCCAGAGCAATTGTGAATATCTGTCAAAACTGGATTATCTCGAATTAAAGTCATTGACGGTGACCCGTTTAAATGATTTATTCGATAGATGTTTTTCTGGAAAACAGAAGAGGTCAAATGGGAAAACTGAAACAAGATGGTGCCGTGGGCAAGGAAGAATGCCTGCTTTGCCGTATCACCCATTTAGTCTACTTAAACTTCACGCCAATTCCGTCTGCAATGGGTCTGAATGTCGAATCCGGCGAATTTTTTCCGCGGGATAGGCTTCAGTTGTATCCGATCTGAACCATAACGCGGAGGGTAACTGATGGTGCTCTTACGCGTGCTCAATGGTCTGATGGTCTGAGAGCGCGAATTAACCTATGGGAGGGTCCAATGTATGAAAGGATGCGCTCCGCAGAGGCGATCATTGCAGAAATGAAGGCTCGCTTTGCGGATATGTTCGAGGGATCAGATAACCGGGAATGTCTTGATTGCCGTATTACATTCAAGATATACAAAGAGTGGCCTGATATGCCTCATGCAATGACGACGAATCCGAAATCCGGGGAGCGGATTCCGATTAATGCGATCAGGGCTCTCCCATCCGGTTACGACATGAGGCAGGCGTTAGGGCAAGGCGAGGGGTGCCTCTGTCGCAATCGACCTGCAGGCCCGTTCGATGAACGGTTCACCATCAGGGATTACAACGGCAACCCTGTACCAGATGTGCGATACCGGATTCTCGCCGAAGGCAAAGAAATCTGCAGCGGCAAGACGAACGCAGCCGGGCAGACTTCTCGCGTTACAACGCAGGGTTTCAAGTTTCTTACGATTGAAGTGGAGCGCTAGCAAAGTGAACGACAACACCGAATGGGTAACTCTCGATGACACTGCTTTTACAAACACGACTCCTGGTTCAAATAGGGACGTCACGATCAACACGACCTCTATCTGCCCGAACATGACCAACAAGGAGTTTCGCAGACAGGCTATGCGGGCATGCGATATCGGCGTCGAGTTAATCAAAAAACGCATTGAGGGCCTTGCACGTTGGGACAGGAAAGAGCAGGACCGGGTGACGACCTTCTTTGCGTGATTGATGGTTACGTCGCCGCTCACCGGCTCGGCAGCTTCGATATCGCGATAGCAGTTGTTGAACAGGACGTGTGTGCGCGCCGTGCGCCCCGCAATGTCCTCAATCGGTGGCGCGAGTTCGCGAAGCTCGTCGTCGCTATCGTCATGGTTGAACCGTTCCGCCGCCGACTCGGTGCCGCTCCATATCGACGCGTTGCGGCCATGCAGCCGTACGATCGCGAGTTCGGGCGACGTCGCTTCCCAAACTGAGTGCGCGCGCTTCGTCACGCCTTCCGGCGCACCGACAATCACGTGAACGAACCCGCGTTCACGCTCCATCGCAAGGGTTGACTCGCGGTGCTTATCGCTGAACCGGCTCTCGTGCCGAAATTCGAACGCGGTCACAAACGGGTGCATGCGCTCGGCGCAGTGCTCGACGTGCCTCATCGCTTTCGGTACTGCGGTTATCCAGTTCGGAAACTGGAATAGCACCGCGCCGAGTTTGCCCGCCACACGTGCAGTGGCTGCAGGGCCGCAAAGAAGCGCGCCCACAGTTCCTCGATAACTGGCGGCGGTACATCCTTGTAATAGAGATTCTTCTTGCCTGCTAGGCCATGCTGCCCCCGTTCATGCCGCAGAAAAAGGAATTCGCTGGATGAGTGCCAGGGTTTGCTGAACTCGAAGGCGTGGAATTCATTGGATTGCAGGGCATGCCCATCGTGACCAAACCCGCCAGGAAGCAGCAATCTCCCTCCCGTCTCGCTGTAGACGCTCTCCAGTATGAACGCCTCGCGCTTGCCGCCTTCCATCTTTGCGACCGGCAGGGGCAGCAACTCCGACATCTGATTACACTTGCGACCTCGATGTTCAGGAGTCTTGCCGTGACTGCCGAGGAAAGGCACGAACACCGCAACCTGCTGGAGGTGATGATCCAGCTCGGCGAGGACTACTACGCCGCCAATCGCTGCGATCAGGAACTGTTCACGGTGCTTGCGCTCGACCCCAAGGGGCTTCCTAACCGCCAATTGACACCGCAGGACGCCGCAGCGATTCTCGCTGACGCTGCGCAGGGCGCGAACGGGAAACTGGCGGCTATGGACGCCTCATGGACAAAGCACTAACCCGCGTCGATGACTTACGGAAAAAGCGGCTCAATGCCGCTTTTTTTGTTGACGGTGATATTGGAAAACTGCACCTGAAAATGAGATAGGCAGAGCAATTGTGAAATTCCGTCAAAACGGTTTTATCTCGAATTAAAGTAATTGACCGTTTCACGTTTTGGACGGTTAATTCGTCGGGTGTGTTCCGGAAAATCAGCAGAGGTCAGATGGAACAACAGAAACAGGATGAAACCGGGGGCAAGGAAGAGTGCCAGCTTTGCCGTATCACCTATTCAATCTACTCTAACTTTCCGCGAATGCCATCCGCGATGGCGCTCAACGCCGAAACCGGCGAATGGTTTCCGTTCGATAGGCTGAAGTCGTATTCGAACGGTTACGACATGGCTGAAGCCCTGGGTTACGCATGGGCGTGCGATTGTCGCGAGCGTGCCCCCAAGCGGTTCAATGAGCAGTTCGAGCTAAGAGACTCCACCGGCAAGCGACAGACGGGGGTGCGTTACCGGATACACGTCGGTTCGAGGGTCATCGCGAAAGGTGTCACCGATTCTCAGGGGCGTACCCAGCGTGTTTCGACAGATAACGCAAAGCAGGTGTCTATCGAAGTTGCCGGGCCATAGTGGTGGACAGCAGGTAAGTCTCTTATCACGGGAGAGCAGATGACAAATGAATTCTTGAACAAAAATAGCCAATACCTCAAGACCGACGAGAATGAAGAATGGACCGAGATCGGCACAGCCATTACCAATACAACTCCTGGGTCAATATCCAATGTCGTAATCAATACGACGCCTATCTGTCCAAACATGAGCAACAAGGAATTCCGAAAGGAGGTCATGCGTGCCCGCGATATTGGTGTGGAGTTGGTCAAGCGACGCATCGAGGGTCTGGCGCGTTGGGACGAGAAGGAGCGGGCGCGCGTGACAACTTTCTTTGCCCGCGCAGACGACGCTACAAAAAAGGTACTGAGCGATGGACTGCCGCGATTGCTCGCGGCCATGCAGCAGCTAGGGAAACGCTGATTAATGGAGCTCGGCGGTCATCGCTCACGTAGCCGAAGACGTTATAGAAGGCAGCTCACAGAACGGACTCACGAGGATGAAGAGGCAGATCGGCTTCGCGGAAGCGGAAATT